>NZ_JAMYMZ010000003.1:0-302090 GCF_040318825.1 Mesorhizobium sp. M1006 | reverse complement strand
AAACTAATCTATTAACCGGATTCCACATCTCTCACTCCCAAAAAGCCAGTAAATCGCGGCCGGCCCTTGGGCCGGCCGCGAGTTGTTGGACTTCAGTTGCTGACCACTGCTTCGGCGTCTTCGGCCGTGCGGATCTTGATGCCCTTTTCCCTGGCATAGGCCTCGGACGACTTCTCGATGATCGGACGCAGCAGCTTCCAGTCGGGCGCAATCCAGTCGGAGACGACGTTCCACTTCTTGCCGTCCCACTGCTGGAAGGTCACGTAGCCGTCACCTTCGTGATTGTCCCAGGAGACGTTGATCGAGTGGAACAGGTCCTTGGCGCCCAGCGCCTCGACGCGTGCCGGATCGAGCTTGAGATGCTCGAAGCCCCAGCGGACTTCGTCGCCGGTGAGCGTGCGGTTGCCGAACTTGGCCTGCGCGATGCGGACCGCCTCGACATTGAGGATGCCGTTGACGATGCCGAGATTGTGGTAGACCGAGCCGATACGGCTCTTTTCCTCGAGATTGCCTTTGCCGGCGCCGTAGACCGTTTTGACGATCTCCTGGACCACCGGATACTGCTCGCCTGACGCCTGGGTGGTGATGGCCGTATAGCCCTTGGCGGCATCGCCGGCGGGGATCACATCCTCTTCCGAATTCGACCAGACATTGCCGACGATGTGATCGGCCGGGAAGCCGGTCTTCTGCGCGGTCTTGAGCGCAACCGGGTTCATCACGCCCCAGCCGCGCAGCACCACATAGTCCGGATGCTCGCGACGGATCGTCAGCCACTGCGCCTGCTGCTCGTTGCCTGGATGCGGAACCTCGATCTGCGACAGCTCGAAGCCGTATTTCTGCGACAGCAGCTCATAGATCGGAATCGTCTCCTTGCCATAGGGCGAGCCGTGATAGAGCACGACGATCTTCTTGCCCTTGAGCTTGTCGAGGCCACCTTCCTTGGAGGCGATATAGTTCACGATGCCCGAGGTCTCGCTGTAGGGATTGAGCAGCAGCGGGAAGACGTAAGGGAACACGCGTCCGTCCGTGGTGTCGGTGCGGCCGTGGTTGATGGTAATCAGCGGCACCTTGTCATCGGTGATGCGGTCGATCATGGCATAGGCGATGCCGACCGAAAGCGGGTTCCAGGCGGCGATGCCGGGATTGCTCTTCAATCGTTCATACACCTCGACGCCCTTCTCGACCTCATACTGCGTCTCGCCCTCGCTCCAGGTCAGTTTGACGCCGTTGACGCCGCCGTCGCGGATGTTGATCAGGTTGAGATAGTCGATGAAGCCGCCGAAGAAGCCGGTGCCGCCGGCGGCATAAGGGCCGACGCGGTAGCTCTGCAGGGGAAAATACTGCTCGTCGGCGTGGACCGCCGTCGCGCCGAGGACGAAAGCCGTGGCGATCGCCGCTTTCTTGAGGTGACTGAAGAAGGTCATGGATTGCGTCTCCTGAGGTTGTGGTCCGTGAGAGGATGTCGAGCGGCGCTCAGCTGGACCTTGAGCCGATCCGTCGTTTCAGGCGGTCGAAGAGGGCCGACAGCCCGTTCGGTTCCGCGATGAGGAAGATGATGATGAGCGCGCCGAGCACGATGCGCTGGCTCATGTCGAGAACACCCGAATCGAACAGTCCGCCAAACAGGAAGGCGCCAAGCCGCGACAGGATGAGCGGAAAGATGACGATGAACGCCGCTCCCAGAAAGGCGCCGCGTATCGAGGCCAGCCCGCCGATGATGATGATGAACAGGATCTGGAACGAGCGGTCGAGATTGAAGCCGGCCGGCTCGACGGTGCGCAGATAGGTGAAGGCCCACAGCACCCCGGCGACGCCGATGATGAAGGACGAGATGGCGAACGCGAGCAGCTTGGTCTTCAGCACAGGGACGCCGATCACCCGCGCGGCGGTTTCGTTGTCGCGCACGGCGATGAAATTGCGGCCGGTCGCGCTGTTGACCAGGCGCCAGACGAGCGCCGTGAGCACGATGACCGTGGTCACCGAGAGCAGGTAGCGGCCCGTCGCCCTGTCGAGCGAGAAGCCCGCAACGGCAAGGTGCGGCGCCGAGATCACCCCGGAAGGGTTGTCGTTGGAGAACCACCCGAACTTGGTCAGCGCCCACTGCACGAAGAACTGAGCGGCGAGCGTTGAGACGGCGAGATAGAAGCCGCGCAGGCGCAGGCTCGGCAATCCGAACACGACGCCGATGCCGGCGGCTGAAATCCCGGCCAGGATCATGGTCGCAGCCAGCGGCAGTCCTTCGACCCGAAGGTTGAAATTGTAGGCGGCGAAAGCGCCGACCGCCATGAAGGCGGAGGAGCCCAGCGAAAGCTGGCCGCAATAGCCGGTCAAAAGGTTGAGGCCGACCGCCGCCAGGCTGAGCGCAAGGAACGGCAGCAGGATCGCCTCGACGAGATAGCTCGACGCATAGGCGGGGATCAGGCCGTAGGCCACGGCAATCAGGGCGACGGGCAGAGCTAACCTCTGCCAGTCGATGGGAAGCCTTGCGGCATCGAGCGCTTGCACGGCCATCGGTCAGACCCTTTCGACAGTCTTCTGGCCAAACAGGCCGGAGGGGCGCACCAGCAGGACGACCAGCGCCAGCGCATAGGCGAACCAGCCTTCGATGCCGCCACCGACAAAGGGTCCGAGGTAGACCTCGGCGAGCTTCTCGCTGGCGCCGATGATGAGACCGCCGACGATGGCGCCGAGGATAGAATCGAAGCCGCCAAGCACCAGCACCGGCAGCGCCTTCAGCACGATCAGCGACAGCGAGAACTGGACGCCGAGGCGCGCGCCCCACAAGAGCCCCGCGACCAGTGCCACGAACCCCGCGGCCGTCCACACCGTTCCCCAGATCCGGGGCAGCCGCAGCCCGACGGCGAGCGCCGCGAACTGGTCGTCTGCGACGGCGCGAAACGCTAGGCCGACGCGGGTCCAATAGAAGAATGCGCTCAAGCCGGCGACCATCGCCGCGGCAATGCCTGCAGCAAGAAGATCGAACGACGATATCAGGATACCGCCGACCTCGAACGGCGTGTCGTCGATGCCGAGATCGAGCCCGTGCACCTGCGTGCCCCACACCAACTGGGCAGCGCCTTCAATGATGTAAGACAGGCCAAGCGTGGCCATGAACAGCGTCATCGGCGAGCGATTGACCAGCGGCCTCAGCACAGTTCGCTCGATGGTGAAGCCCAGCGCAACCATGACCGCGAGGGTAATGAGCATTGAAAGCGCAAACGGGATGCCGCGTTCGACAAGGCTGACAAAGGTGAGTGCGGCGAACAGCACCATCGACCCTTGCGCGAAGTTCAGCACGCCCGACGTCTTGTAGATCAGCACGAAACCGATGGCGACGAGCGAATACATGACGCCTGAGAGCAAGCCACCGACCAGCACCTCGATGACGAAGAGGAAATCATAGTAGCTCATCAGATGCCCTCGCCATCTTCGCCTTCGGCGGTGCCGATATAGGCCCGGATCACCGCCGGATTGGCCCTGACCTCGGCCGGTGTCCCGTCGGCGATCTTGCGGCCGTAGTCGAGCACGGCGACGCGGTCGGAGAGCCCCATGACCACGCCGATGTCGTGTTCGATGAGGATGATGGTGACGTCGTGCCGGTCGCGCGCTGCGCGCACGAAACCGGCCATCTCGGCCTTCTCGGTCGCCGTCATGCCGGCCATCGGCTCGTCGAGCAGCAGGATCTTCGGCTCGGCGACAAGCGCGCGCGCCAGTTCGACCCGCTTCTGCAGGCCGTAGGGCAGCGTTGCGACCAGGCGATCGGCGACGGCCTCGAGATGCAGGAAGGCGATTGTCTGGTCGACCTTTTCAGCGATCGCGGCATCTTCGCGCCGGGCGCGCGGTAGACCGGCGATATGTTCGACGAAGCTGGCGCGCCGGGTGTGGACGCGGCCCGACGCGATATTGTCGCGCACTGAAAGCCCACCGAACAGTGCCAGGTTCTGGAAGGTGCGCGCGACGCCGAGCCGTGCCAGACGGCTTGCCGACACCCGGGAGAAGGACTGGCCATCGATCGCGATCTTGCCCTGATCGGCGTGATAGAGGCCGCTGATGATGTTGATCAGCGAGGATTTGCCGGCGCCATTGGGACCGATCACCGCGCGGATCTCGCGGCTTTTGACCTCGAGGTCGACATCCCGCAATGCCATGACGCCACCAAAAGAAATGCTGATCCCGCCCAGCGCCAGGATCGCATCAGCCTTTGGCGACAGGCGCGCCGGGCGCGTGTCCTCGACGGGACCAGCACCAGCAAGAATCCCGGAGATTTCGGGCGCGCGCTCGTATGCGGCGGCTCCCAGCGAAGCACCAATCATGAAACGTCCCTGATTTTGAAGGCGTGCGGGCGGCGGCCTGAAGGCCGCGCCTGTCCTATTCCGCGGCGACGAGCTCCCTGTCGCGCGCCGCTTCCAGTTCGCGCACCAGAGGGATGACGCGCTTGCCGAAGAACTCCACCTCTTCCTGGAAATGCAGGAAACCGAGCAGGATCAGATCCGCGCCGGCATCCTTCAGCTTGAGGATGCGTTCGGCAATCTGTTCCGGCGTGCCGATGAGATTGCTGCGGAAGCCGTCATTGTATTGGACAAGATCCTCGAAAGAGGATTTCGCCCAGTTACCCTCGCCTTCCGGCGAGGCCTTGCCGGCGTTCTTGACCTCATCGGCGAAACCCTGCACCGCCTCCGGATTGGCCTTGGCGATGATCTCGTCGAGCACGGTGCGCGCTTCTGCCTCGGTTTCGCGAGCGATGGCAAAGGCGTTGACGCCGATCTTGACCTTGTGGCCATTGGCCTTCGCCTTGGTCTTGATGTCGTCAACCTGCTTCTTGATCTCTTCCGGCGTGTTGCCGTTGGTGAAATACCAGTCGGAAACCCGCGCAGCCATGTCGCGCGCCGCGCGCGATGAGCCGCCCTGGAAGATCTCCGGCTGCGGATCGATCGGCTTCGGCTTCATCGAGTAGTTGGTAAAGCGATAGAAGTCGCCCTTCAGAGTGAAATTGTCCTCGGTCCAGATGCCGCGCAGCGCACGGATGAATTCCTCCGAACGGCGATAGCGCTCGTCATGGTCGAGCCACAGCTCGCCGATGGCGGCGAACTCACCGCGGAACCACCCGCTGACGACATTGACGGCGACACGGCCATTGGTCAGGTGGTTGATGGTGGCTATCTGCTTGGCCGCCAGCGCTGGATTCCATGGGCCGGGCAGGATCGCCGCGATGACTTTCAGCGTTGTGGTCGCCGCAAGCAAGGCATGGCTGAACGATACGGATTCGTGCTGGTTGTCGGCGCCATAGCCGGCCGTGAAGCGTATTTGGCTCAGCGCGTAGTCGAAGCCGTTGGCCTCGGCGATCTGGGCGAGCTTGCGGTTATAGTCGATGTCCCAGCCGGTCCGCTGCTCGATGTTGGAGATGACCAGGCCGCCCGAGACGTTCGGGACCCAGTAGGCGAATTTCACGTCGTCGGAATTCGAGGTCATTTCGTTCGTTTCCCCTTTTGATTGGCTTCAACCGACGCGCGTGGCGACGGCAGTGTTTGCATCACTGGAATTAAGCAACGAGACCGCTTCGGTAGCGGCCCGTGAGATGCGCTCGATAATCGCCGCGCCGACGATCTTGGCATCGACGAAATCGTCAGGCGCGCCGTAGACGCCGGTAGGGACGGTGACGGCCCCGAAAAAACCGAACAATGGCCGGAGCTGATGTTCGAGAACCAGGCCATGGTATGGACTTCCGCCGGTCGCCGCGAGAAGCACGGTCTTGCCAGCCAGCGCACGGTAGTCGACGAGGTCGAACAGGTGCTTGAGAGCGCCGGTGTAGGACGCCCTGTAGAGCGGCGTCCCGACCACGAGCAGGTCGGCCTTCTCGACACGCTGGATGATCGCTTCGCCAGACGCGCCGAGCGCACGACGAGACAACCCGGCGAAAATCGAAGGCGCCGCCTCGGTGATTTCGATCAGCCCGGTGTCTGCCGGGACGCGCAAGGCGACTGCCTTGACCAGCGCGTTGACCACCGCGGTAGTGCGCGATGGTGTGCTTACGCCGCCGGATATTCCGAGAACCGATAGCCTTGCCAACTCGTCAATCTCCCGGACCCTGCATGCGCATCGGGTCATTTCCAAACCGGGGCAGACGATATTCGACAAAATCTATAGAGATAAGGAACTACGTTCCGATTTTTCGGCCTCGCGGAGAAAAATGCCGTTCTGCTAATGGACGTAGCAATGTCCGTATAGCGAGTAGACCGAAGCTCAGGCCATCAATACGGCTTCGCATTCATTCATCACCATTTTCAAACGCGCCTAAGCCTTGGGCAATTAGGTTCGTTGCCATGACCAGTGAAACGATCGCGCCGGAATTGAAAACGACGACCCACCATTTACCGCCGGACAGGAAGCCGTAGCCGTCGGCGACGGCTAGCCCCCAATCGGCCGACGGCGGCTGGATGCCGAGGCCCAGAAAACTCAGCGTCGCGATCGAAAAGAACGCGTAGCCCAGCCGAGTGACGAACTCGATGAGGATCGTCTCCCTGATGTTGGGCAATATCTCCAGGAACATGATAGCGAGCGCGCCTTCGCCGCCAAGCCGGGCGGCGCTGACATAGTCGCGCTGCTTCTGCTCGCGCACGGCGGCGCGGACGGTGCGCGCCACCAGCGGCGCATAGGCGATGCCGATCACCAGGACGACGGTCAGGTTCGACGGCCCGATCGCCACCAGCGTCATGGTGACGAGAACGATGAATGGAAACGCCATCAGTGTATCGAGCAGCCGCGCGCCGATGGCATCGGTGAGGCCATCGAAATAGCCGAGCACCAGGCCGATGATGCTGCCGGCGGCAACGCCGACCAGCGTCGCCAGCGGCGCAACCAGCAGGATATCGCGCGATCCGACGACAATGCGGGACAGCAGGTCGCGGCCGAGCTGATCGGTCCCGAACCAATGCGAGGCATCGGGCGGCGTCAGCATCGCCAGAAAATCCTCGGCATAGGGATCATACGGAACGAAAAGATTGCCTGCTACCGCGCATACGACCCAGAACAGTAGCAGCAGCGTTCCGATCACGACCGATGGGGGCAGTCCGGAGAAGGCACTGCCGATCCTGGGCACCGCCGGAAAACCGGCCACGGCGCGCCGTGATGCGGGAAACTCCGTCAGATCCGTCATGGCGAGGTCCGACGGCGTTGCCGCGGATCGAGCAAGGCCAGCACGAAGTCGCCCGCCGCCGCCGAAAGAACAAGATTGCCGCCATCACCAGCACCCCCGCTTCAAGCATCGGGAAATCTCGCGCCTTGGCCGCGTTCAGAACCAGATTGCCAAGTCCCTGGATGCCGAACAGCGCTTCGATCACAACCAGCCCGCCAAGCATGTATCCGGTCTGCGTCGCCAGCACCGCGATGGTCGGGGTCAGCGCATTGCGCAGCACGTGCCGAAGGATGATCTCGCGCCGCTCAAGCCCTTTCAGGACGGCGGTGCGTGTGTAGTCGGCGGCCATCGCCTCGATCACGCCGGCCCGCGTCATCCGGGCGATGTAGCCGGCAAGATTGAGCACCAGCGGCAGCGCCGGCAGGATCAGATAATAGCCTTGCGTCCAGAAGCCCGCGCCATCCGGCGCAACGCCTGAGATCGGGAACCAGTTCAGCCACAGGCCGAAAACGATGAGCAGCATCAGGCCGGACACAAAATCCGGCACGATGCCGAAGGAGACGCCCGCCATCACGATCAGCCGGTCGATGAGGCGGCCGGCGTTGAGACCGGCGATGACACCGCCGCCAACCCCGAGCGGAATGAGAAAGACCAAAATAATGCCGGCAAGGGATGCGGAGCGCTTCAGGCTCTCCAGCACGAACGGGGCCACCGGCGCGCGCATCGAAAGCGAGGTGCCGAAATCGCCTGACACCGCCTTGCTGAACCAGAGCCAATACTGGACGAGAACTGGCTGGTCGGCGCCCAGCCGCTTGTTCAGCTCCGCCACCGCCTGCGCGTCGGCAAACGGCCCGAGCATCACGCGGCCGACATCGCCGGGCAAAACCTGCCCGGCGAAGAAAACCAGGACACTGACAAGCCACAGCGTGAGGACAAGAGTGCCCACACGCGCTGACAGAATGCGGCCGGTCAGCATGTCGCGATCATGCCTGGACGAAGGAAACGCGATCGAGCAGCAGATGCGAGATTGCGGTGAAGCGCACGCCCTCGACCTTCGAGCTGACAATCCGGCTGTATTGCGAGAAGTAGCTGATGATCGCCGGCGTCTCGTCAAGCAAAAGCGTCTGGATCTTGCCGGCAGCAAGGCGCTGGGCATTGAGGTCACGCGCCTTCGAGTAGTCGAGCAGCAGCGCATCATAGCCGGGGTTGTTGAAATGCGCCGCGTTCCAGGCTCCCGTACTCTTCAGCGTGGCGTTGAGGAAGATGTCGGGCGTGCCGCGATGGCCGTAGTCGGTGATGCCGAGAACCGAATCCAGCCAAGGCGAGCTGCCGAAGGTCGCCGAGCCGTAATAGGCGTCCTGCGGCAGGACATTGAGCTTGACATCGATGCCGATCTTTTTGGCGAAGTTCTGGATGATCACCGCATAGTCGGGAATGTCATAGGCGCGTTCGGTGGTCAGCGTCACCTCGAAGCCGTTCGGCACGCCAGCCTCGCCAAGCAGCCGCTTGGCTTCCGTGATATCGTGCTTGCGCTGCGGCACCGACGGATCGGCCGAAGGGAAGATCGGCGCGAACGGGGTGTCGTTGCCGACGATGGCGCGGCCCTTCAGCAGCCTCTTGACCACCGCCTCGCGGTCGATGGTGAGTGCCAGCGCGCGGCGGATGCGCTTGTCGGTGAACGGCGCCTGGTCGGTTCTGAGATGCACCTGGTCATGCGAGCTTGCCTGCACGCTGAGCAGCTTGAAGTTGGGGTTGCCCTCGATCGCCAGTTCCAACCGCGTCGTGCTGGGGATGACGTCGAGCTGGCCGGCCTGCAGCGTCAGCACCTGCGCCTGCTCGTCGTCGAAGAACTTGATCTCGATGCGGTCGGGAAGTGCCTTCTCGCCCCAGTAATCCGGATTGCGCACGAAGCTGGCGCCTTGCTTGGGACGGAAGGATTCGAGCTTGAACGGGCCGGTGCCGTTGAAATTTTTCTCGAAATCGCCGGCATAGTCGGCCGGCAGGATGACGGCGTTATAGACGTCGGAAGAGACATAGAAAGGGAAATTGCTGTTCGGACCGTCGAGATCGAAGGCGACCGTTTTGTCATCGACCAGCTTGGCGCCACCCTTGGACAGGATGCCCTTGTAGGCTGAGAGCGCCGACGAGCCGCTGGCGGGATCGACCAGCCGCTCGAAGCTCGCCACCACGTCCTTGGCGGTGACGGCGCGGCCATCGTGGAATTTCACTCCTTGCCGCAATTTGAAGGTCCAGCGGCTGGCTGTCTCGTCGGCCTCCCAGGACAAAGCGAGTTTCGGCTGGAGACCGTCCTTCGGATCGTCGAGGATCAGATATTCGCCGACCTGGCTGATCACCCCGATGCTGGCCGGATCGGTCACCGAAACCGGATCGATCGCCTTGGTCGGCTGACCGAGCCCGACACGAACCGTGCCGCCGGCGGCGGCCGCGGCGCGCGCGGCTCCGAACCCCTGCGAGATGGCAAAGCCTGTCAGGCCGAGCAGTGCGGCGTATTTCAGGAGATCGCGGCGCTTGAGAAAGCCGCCCTGATATTCGTCGACGGCGACATTCCAGATGTCCCCCGACAGGCTGCGAAGTGCGTCGATATCCCTGCGTTTGGTCATGTTAAAATCCTGCTTTGAAATGAAAATTGAAAACCTATGCGACGGGTTCGCCGTCGAGATGGATGCGGTCAACGGCCTGCGGATAGAAGGCGATGAGGCCTTTGATCTTCGGCATTTCGGCGATTGGTTCCCGGTAGCTCCAGGCGATGTCCGGGCGCACCGTTCCGTCGCTCAGCAGCCCCGACCAGTAGGAGGCGATGCCCTTGTAGGGACATCGCGTCGTTGTAACGGACGCCGTCAGCCGCTCCAGTCGGATGTCTTCCGCCGGCAGATAGAAACGCGTCGGCAGATGCGTCTCGAACAAAAGCACCGGGCGGTGACTGTCGGCGATCGGCTCGCCGTCGAACCAGACCTGCACATGGCTCGTGCTTTGCAGCACATCAATGCGCGCATAAGGGTCTCGCGCATGGACGAAGACCTCTTCGTCCTCCTCGAACCATTGGTCGACGGCCTTCCAGGTGAAGGCGATCCGCCCGGCCAGGGACGCCAGCGCTTCGTCCGGCGGCGAGATGAACGCCCACGCCGCGTTGGCACTCCGCCTGTCGCCGCTGTCGATATCCCAATAGGCCGTCTCGCCACCGACTGGATGCGGTTCGCGATGCAGCGAGGGCTTCAGCACCGACGGATCTACCGCTGACGGCGGGAAGAAATAGATCGGCAGGAAATGGTTGGAGCGCAGCACCAGCACGTTGCGGCCGTCGGCGATGGTGCGGCCGCCGAATTTGACGCGCACACGCTTGGGACTGTGCAGGACATTGACGAGCTGCGGCGCGGTGGCTTCGCGAGGCTGCAATCTTGGCGCGACGGTCATGATCGTTCTCCCGGTCAGGACACGGCGCGTGCGTTGTCGCGCTGCTCGGCGAAGCGGTTTGCCGGCCGCGCCAGACCGAAGCGGTCACGCAGCGTTCCCGGCGCGTATTCGGTCGGGAACACGCCGCGGCGCTGCAGCTCCGGCACCACCTGCTCGGCGAAATTCACCCAGTCCTCGGGCAGCAGCGGGAACATCAGGTTGAAGCCGTCGGCGGCGCCTGAAACGAACCAGTCCTGCAACTGGTCGGCGATCTGTTTGGGCGTGCCGGCGACGGTCGGCACCGAACCGCTGTTGGCGAGCTTGCGGGCGATGTCGCGTAGGCTGAGATTCTGCTTCGACCATTCCTTGACCCGGTTGAGCGATGTCCGTCCGCCATTGAAGGTGCTCTCGTCCGGCAGCGGCGGCAGCGGCCCGTCTGGCGGATAGACGGAGAGATCGATGCCGCTCCAGCTGGACAGAAGGTCGATGCCGACCTGATCGGGCAACAGGGTCTGGAGGTATTCCTGCTTTTCGCGACCTTCCGCCTCGGAAGCGGCGACAATCGGCAGAATGCCCGGCAGGATCTTGAAGCTCTCCGGCCGCCTGCCATAGCGGGCGAGGCGCTCGTTGATGTCCTGCCGGTATTTGATGCCGTCTTCCCTGGTGCTGTAGATGGCGAAATGCACGTCGGCCTGGGCGGCGGCGAAGTTCTTGCCGTCCTCGGACGAGCCTGCCTGGACGATCAGCGGGTGGCCCTGCGGCGGCCGCGAAACGTTGAGCGGCCCGCGCACCTTGAAGTGCTTGCCCTTGTGATCGATGGGGTGGACCTTGTCGGGATCGGCGAAATAGCCCGTCTCCTTGTCGATCAGCAGCGCCTCGTCTTCCCAGCTGTCCCAAAGCTCCTTGACGATATCGAGGAATTCGGCCGCGCGCTCATAGCGGAACGCATGTTCGATGTTGCCGTCGCGACCGAAATTGCGCGCCTCCTCGTCCATGGCCGATGTGACGACGTTCCACGACGCCCTGCCCTTGCTGATATGGTCGAGCGAGGCGAACATGCGCGCAACATTGTAGGGCTCGCTGTACGAGCTCGACACCGTGGTGATCAGGCCGATGTGTTTGGTCACGCCGGCCAGTGCCGACAGCAGCGTCAATGGCTCAAGGCGGGCATTGGCGTAGTGGGCGACACCGCTCTTGACCGAATCCCAGATCGAAACGTGGTCGGCGACGAAGATGGTGTCGATCCTGGCCCGCTCGGCCGCCTGCACGAGATCACGGTAGAACTCGAAGTCCAGCACCTCCCGGCCCGGCGCCCGCGGATGGCGCCACGACATCCGATGATCGCCCTGCGGGTTGAAGAAAAATGCGCTGAGGATCATGTGGTCTCGAGCCATGCCAGTCTCCTTCCAGATCTGCCCTGGAGCCAAATCTGCTCCGGAGATTGTCGCGCTGCTTCGGCAAGCGGCGACAATCGCTCTTGAGCCATGAAAGTTAGATTGCGCTCCGGCTTAATTCTAGTAATTTTATAGAGATAAAGCATTGCAAAAGTGGAAGCGATTGCCCTCGATCGCGACGCTGGAAGAAAGTGGTTTCAAGCTCCCAATGTCCTCCTCGGTTCTGAACGTCGACCAGCTTTCCATCGCCTATGACGGGCGCAATGGATCGCATCCCGCCGTCAGTGGCGTCTCCCTGCGCATAGGCGAAGGCGAAGCACTCGGCCTTGTCGGCGAGTCTGGATCGGGGAAAAGCTCGGTGGCGCTCGCCATCCTGCGCTATCTGCCGAAGAATGCCCGCATCGCGGCGTCAGCGCTGGAGTTCCAGGGCCGCGAAATCCGCGACCTTTCCGCCGAGCAGTTGCGCCAACTCAGGGGAAATCATATCGCCGCCGTCTACCAGCACCCGGGCGCGGCCCTCAACCCAAGCATGACGATCGGCCGCCAGATCACCGAGACGATCATGCGGCATCGCCCGGTGCGCCATGACGAGGCGCGCGAGCGGGCTTGCGAACTGCTCGGGCGCGTTCGGGTGAGCCATCCGGAGCGGGTGCTGGGGCTCTATCCACACGAACTCTCCGGCGGCATGCAGCAGCGCGCCAACATCGCCATCGCGATTGGGCTCGACCCGTCGCTGCTGGTGCTGGACGAGCCGACGACGGCGCTCGACGCCAGCGTCCAGTCCGAGATCATCGCTATCCTCTCCGGCCTGCGCAAGGACCACAAAACCAGCATTCTGCTGATCAGCCACGACATCAACATGATCCGCCGCACCTGCGACCGGGTGGCGGTGATGCAGTCGGGAACCGTGGTCGAAAGCGGCGCCGCCGGCGACGTCTTCGACAACCCCTCTCACGCCTATACGAAGGCGCTGATCGCCTCGATCCCGGCGCTCAACTACACGAAGCGGAATGGAAGACTGGCGGAGACGGACGGCCTGCCATCGCACTCGGCGGTCCAGAATGAAGACGCGGGCCGGCGCAAAGAACGCCGAATCGCGATCGCCTGCAAAGGCATCAGCCATGCGTTCGGCAGCCAACTGGTGCTCAGCAATATCGATCTCGACATCGGCCACGGCGAGACCTTCGGGCTGATCGGCGAATCCGGTTCCGGCAAGTCGACGCTGGCAAGGATCGTCACCGGCCTACAGATGCCAGACGCCGGATCGGTCGAGCTGTTCGGCAGGACGGTCGCACCGCGCGTCGAGAAGAGAAGTATTGGCGAACGCCGCGATGTGCAGATGGTTTTCCAGTCGCCGGATCGCACGCTCAATCCGCGTAAGCGGATCGGCAGGATACTCGGCCGCCCGCTGCGCCGGCTCGCCGGCCTGCGCAGCAGTGAGATAAAGGCCCGCGTCAGCGATTTGCTGCAATCGGTTCGCCTTGCCGGCGCCACAGCCGAGCAGAAGTCGCGATCACTATCCGGCGGCCAGCGGCAACGGGCGGCCATCGCACGGGCCTTCGCCGGCGTGCCGAAGGTCGTCGTGCTCGACGAACCCACTTCGGCGCTCGACGTTTCCGTCCAGGCAACCGTTCTCAACCTGCTCAACGACCTGCAGCGCGACAAGGACACGACCTATCTGTTCATCAGCCACGATCTCAGGGTCGTGCGCTACATGGCCGACAGGATCGGCGTGCTGTACCGCGGCCGCCTGGTCGAAACCGGCTCATCCGACCAGATTTTTCACGGACCCAATCATCCCTATACGAAACTGCTGCTGGCGGCGTCTTCAGACGATGCAGCGCCGAAGATCATCTCTCAGGCCGACATCGCGGCGGGCCCGAGCCAGAGATGCGCCTTCGCCGGCCGTTGCTCGCTCGCTGTTGCCGATTGCTGGAAAGCCGAACCGCCCCTCAGCCAAGCTGGCGACGAGCACCTGATCGCATGTTGGCGGCTCGACCAAGGTTCATGAAGGACGGATCATCATTCTGAAGATCCGTCGCGCTCGCGAGGAAGGCGCGATGGAGCTGATCCCCGTCGCAAAGTGCCAAGAGACCGGGAGCTGCGGCCGTTCGAGGCGCGGATAGCAGGAAGCTTGGCGATCAAGCATCCACCGTAGTCACAGGCAAGCTCGCATGGTATTTCGTCTGAGGCTCGCTCCTTACAAGCCAATGTCTACAAGTTTGATAGACATTTGCTAAGAAGCCGGTCATACTGCCCGCTTCAAGTGCCTGACTTTTCGCCGTCCATGTTCGCAGGATCAGGAGATGACGATGACGCAGACATTTCTGGAAGCCGTTCCGAGCTGTATCAGGATCGTGATCGGCGCCCTTTTCCCGCCCATGGAGCTTTCACGTTATGCGCCCGACCAGGCGCAGGCGGACGACGCATCTGACTCCGAGGCGAAATTTCGCCGCTCAGGACGGGATGAAGCCTTCTATTGGGGCATCGGCACTTGCGGCTATTGGGTAGGCGCCCGTCGCATCCGGCCATAGACCAATCATCGAAATGCGGGGGTTACCTGGCAGCATTGGCTGGCTGCCGCGATCCAGGAGGAGACCGATGACCACACGCCTTTTACCCGCACTGCATGAGGGCCATGCTCCGATTCATTTGCACGGAGCCTTCGACGATGCCTTGGAAGCTTACCAAACCTGGATTCCGGGAACGGACGAGCCGCACGTGGAATTTGAGGACCAGATGGTGCCGATCAGTTCGGTCTTCGGCCGCATGCGGACCTGCACCGATATTCTTCCTTGGCGCATCGAGGGCGATGTCCTAGAGGTTGTCGGCAATGCACTGGTTTTCGGCGGCGAAAAGGCGATCACTTACGCCGATGCCGCTCTGGTCCTTCGCGCTTTGTGCGTGAAGCGGCTCCGGAGCGGCGACGTCGGCAACTAACAGGCGACGCTGCATAGGTTCCCGTCAAAGCCGGAGGAGCCGGGCACAAGGCAGCTCGGCTCCGTATCATTCAGCCGGTATGCGTCGCGATCTGCCCTGATAGCCTCTATTTGCTCAGTCGGTCATGCGCGGCGATGGCCATAGCTCTGCATGGTGCGGATAGACTGGTGCTGCGAGAGAGGATTGAACTCTCGACCTCTCCCTTACCAAGGGAGTGCTCTACCACTGAGCTACCGCAGCCGCCGATGGCGGGGCTTCTGCCATATCGAACCGGCAAGCGCAAGGCCAAGACAAAGACGGGTTGAAAGGCCGCACCGGGCGATCGTTGCGGACATGGCCGTGCCACAATGTTGGCTATCCCTTTATATGCACCGGCGGGTCGCCGGCCGGGGGCAGAACGATGAACGGCAAGACAGTTTCTCCGAACAAGGATGGATCACCGAAGAAGGATGGTTCAGCGAAAAAGGCCGGAACGGGCCGCAAGGACCGGCTGGCCGAGCAGTTGCGCGCCAACCTGCAGAAGCGCAAGGCGCAATCGCGCTCACGAAGAGCCGGCGACGCCGACAAGCGGCGCGCCGGCGACGCCGCCGAGCGGCCCGACGGGCTGCAGGCGGCGATGAAAAAAGATTAACGCGAATCGGCTATGTTGGTCGCCGGTACTTTGGCCAAGTCGGCGTGGGCCAAAGTGGGGAGTAGCCTGTTTCTTGAACCAAGCCGGCCAATGATCTAGATGGCCGCAACAGACTCAACCGATTTAAACCGGCCTTGGCGCCGAGGGGACGCTCTTCATGGATCGCATCAGAATTGTCGGCGGCAACAAGCTTGCCGGAAGCATTCCGATCTCGGGCGCGAAAAACGCTGCGCTGCCGCTGATGATCGCCGCGCTTTTGACCGATGACACGCTGACGCTGGAAAACGTGCCGCATCTGGCCGATGTCGAGCAGCTGATCCGCATCCTCGGCAATCACGGCGTCGACTATTCGGTCAATGGCCGCCGCGAAAAGCAGCAGGAAGGCTATTCGCGCACCATCACTTTCTCGGCCCGCAACATCGTCGACACGACGGCGCCTTACGAGCTGGTGTCGAAGATGCGGGCGTCGTTCTGGGTGATCGGCCCGCTGCTGGCCCGCATGGGCGAGGCCAAGGTGTCGCTGCCCGGCGGCTGCGCCATCGGCACACGGCCGGTTGACCTCTTCCTCGAAGGCCTGCAGGCGCTGGGCGCCGATATCGACGTCGACACCGGCTACGTCATCGCCAAGACCAGGAACGGCCGGCTTGTCGGCAACCGTTATGTGTTCCCGAAAGTTTCGGTCGGCGCCACCCATGTGCTGATGATGGCGGCCTCGCTGGCCAAGGGCGAGACGGTGCTCGAAAACGCCGCGCGCGAGCCGGAGATCGTCAACCTCGCCGAATGCCTCAACGCCATGGGCGCGAAGATCTCGGGCGCCGGCACGGCGACCATCACCATCGACGGCGTCGAGGCGCTGTCGGGTGCGCGCGTCAGGGTAATCCCCGACCGCATCGAGACCGGCACCTATGCGATGGCGGTGGCGATGACCGGCGGCGACGTCGTGCTGGAAGGCGCGCGGCCCGACCTGTTGCAGACGGCGCTCGACATCATTTCGCAGACCGGCGCCGAGATCACGCAGACTAATTCAGGCATCCGCGTCAGGCGCAACGGCGCCGGCATTTCGCCGGTCGACGTGACAACGGCGCCCTTCCCGGCTTTCCCGACCGATCTGCAGGCGCAGTTCATGGGCCTGATGACGATGGCCAAGGGCAAGTCGCGCATCACCGAGACGATCTTCGAAAACCGCTTCATGCACGTCCAGGAACTCGCCCGGCTAGGCGCCCACATCACGCTGTCCGGCCAGACGGCGATCGTCGACGGCGTAGCGAAGCTGAAGGGCGCGCCGGTCATGGCGACCGATCTTCGGGCCTCGGTGTCGCTGGTCATTGCCGGCCTTGCGGCCGAAGGCGAAACCACGGTCAACCGCGTCTACCATCTCGACCGCGGCTTCGAGCGGCTGGAGGAAAAGCTGTCTGGCTGCGGCGCGGAAATCGAGCGCATTTCGGGGTAATGATAGCAGGCTCAGGTCGGCGCTGCCCCTCACCTGCCTGCCGGCATCTTCTCGCCGTATAGGGACGGGGAGAAGGGACGCCTCGCGAAGGATTTCGCCAATCTCCGGCGTTGCGGAGAGGGTGCCGAGGTTGCGGCCAGCCCCTACACCCGTCCCTATACGGGGAGAAGGTCCTGGCAGGAGGATGAGGGGCAGCGCCGACCGGGGCGATTGCCTGGCCAAGACCTCCGGCGCGGTTGCACGAGCCGGAAAGACCGCCTAACAGAAGGTCGAATAATCAACTCGCAGGTGCGAATTCCGCATGAATGGCCTCAAGCTTGTCGCGCTCGACGATCAGGATCTGAGCATCATCTCGGCGCATGTCCAGGATGCCGTCATGAAGGTCAGCGATCTCGAATACCTGCCTTCGGTAAAGCGCTTCGTGCTGACCATGAACCGCTTCGTCTGGGAGGCGAAATCCGGCTTCTTCCGCCAGCACAATGAGCGGCGGCAGGCCGTGCTGCATTTCGACCGGGTGCTCGGCGCCAAGACCAGCGGCATTGCCCGCGACAAGCCCGACGAAGTGCTGTCGCTGCTGGCGATCAGCTTTCTCGCGCTCGACAAACCGGCCGGCATCGTCGAGCTGATCTTTTCGGGCGGCGGCGCGATCATGCTCGATGTCGAATGCATCGAGGCACGGCTTGCCGATGTCGGCGGCGCCTGGGAAGCGACGTCGCGCCCGGTCCACAGGGTTTGAGCCGATGGCCATCACGCTTCGCCAGTCCGACGCCGATTTCGAGCAGCGCTTTGCCGCGTTCCTGCTGACCAAGCGGGAAGTCTCGGCCGATGTCGACGCCGTGGTGCGCGAGATCATCGCCAAGGTGCGTGCCGAGGGCGACGCGGCGCTGGTCGGGTACACGCAGAAATTCGGCGGCGGTGACCTGGCCAGGCTCGGCATCGCCGTCTCCAGGGACGACATTGCCAAGGCTTACGAGGCCGCCGATCCGCAGACGGTCGAGGCGCTGAAATTCGCGCGCGAGCGCATCCGCTCCCACCACCAGCGGCAGATGCCGCAGGACGACCGCTACACCGATGCCGCCGGCGTCGAGCTCGGCTCGCGCTGGACGGCAATCGAGGCCGTCGGGCTCTACGTGCCGGGCGGCACGGCGAGCTATCCTAGTTCGGTGCTAATGAACGCGGTGCCGGCCAAGGTCGCCGGCGTCGAGCGCATCGCCATGGTGGTGCCGGCCTCCGGCGGCGAGGTGCCGCCGCTGGTGCTGGTGGCAGCCGACCTTGCCGATGTCTCCGAAATCTACCGCGTTGGTGGCGCCCAGGCGATCGCGGCCCTTGCCTATGGTACCGAAACGATAAAGCCCGTCGCCAAGATCGTCGGCCCTGGCAATGCCTATGTCGCGGCGGCCAAGCGCCAGGTGTTCGGCACGGTCGGCATCGACATGATCGCCGGGCCGTCGGAAGTGCTGGTTGTCGCCGACGGCAGCAACGATCCGGACTGGATCGCCGCCGACCTCCTCGCCCAGGCCGAACACGATGTGTCGGCGCAGTCGATCCTGATCACCGACGACCGTGCCTTTGGCGCAGCGGTCGAACAGGCGGTGGAGCGGCAGTTGCAGAACCTGCCGCGCGGAGCAACGGCGGCGGCGAGCTGGCGCGATTTCGGCGCCGTCATCCTGGTGCCGACGATCGAGGCAGCACTGCCGCTGGTCGACCGCATCGCGGCCGAACATGTCGAGCTTGCCATCGACGACCCAGAGGGCTTCCTGGCGCGGATGCGCAATGCGGGTGCGGTGTTTCTCGGCCGTCATACGCCGGAAGCCATCGGCGACTATGTCGCCGGCTCCAATCACGTGCTGCCGACGGCGCGCTCGGCGCGCTTTTCGTCCGGGCTTTCGGTGCTCGATTTCGTCAAGCGCACCTCGATCCTGAAGCTCGGGCCGGAGCAGTTGCGGGCACTGGCGCCGGCGGCGATCACGCTCGCCAAGGCGGAAGGCCTCGATGCACATGGACGCTCCGTCGCCATCCGGCTGAACATGTAGAAATGTCCGACTACGACCAAACCCGCGCCAGGCTGATCGATGTCGAGCTCGACGAGACGATCGGCCGCTCGACGCCCGATGTCGAGCATGAGCGGGCGGTGGCGATCTTCGACCTGATCGAGGAGAACCGCTTCCAGCCGGTCAATGACGACGGCGCCGGGCCGTACCGGCTAAAACTGTCGCTGGCCGAATCCCGGCTGGTGTTCGCCGTGGCGCGCGAGGACGGCGCAGCCGTGGTCACCCACATCCTGTCGCTGACGCCGCTTCGGCGCATCGTCAAGGACTACTACATGATCTGCGAAAGCTATTACGATGCCATCCGCACCGCGACGCCAAGCCATATCGAGGCGATAGACATGGGCCGGCGCGGCCTGCACAATGAAGGCTCGCAGAGGCTGATGGACCGGCTTGCCGGCAAGATCGAGATTGACTTCGACACGGCGCGCCGGCTGTTCACGCTGGTTTGCGTGCTGCACTGGCGAGGCTGAAACTGGCCGCCCCGCTGCCCCGCCAGATCCTGCCCCGCTCGATCCTGTTTGTCTGCGGCATGAACGCCGTGCGCTCGCCGATGGCCGAATTGCTGGCGCGCAAGGTGCTCCCGCCTACCACCTTCGTCGCCTCGGCGGGAGTGCGCGGCGGCGAACGCGATCCGTTCGTCGATGCCGTGCTGGCCGAAGAAGGGCTGTCGCTCGGCGAACGGCACCCGAGAACGATGGATGACCTCGAGGACGATTATTTCGACCTGATCGTCACGCTGGCGCCGGAAGCCCACCACATCGCGCTCGAACTCACCCGCTCGCTGGCCGTCGAGGTCGAGTATTGGCCTATGCCCGACCCGACCGGCGTCAGCGGCACGCGCGATCAGATCCTGGCCGCCTACCGCGACGTGCGCGAGCGGCTGAAGGGGCGGATCGGCCGCCGTTTCCTCGGCAACGGGGCTGAAAACGCCGCGGATTAAGCATGTTCACAAGCGGGCGTTTATCATATAGGTTCCGCGCAACTTTCCGGCCGGGGCGCTGGAAGTACCCATCCAAGCAAAGGTATCGAATGCCGAAGGAAGAAGTCCTCGAGTTTCCGGGTGTCGTGACGGAACTGCTGCCCAACGCGATGTTCAGGGTCAAGCTCGAAAACGAACATGAAATCATCGCCCATACGGCCGGCCGCATGCGCAAGAACCGCATCCGCGTTTTGACCGGCGACAAGGTCCTGGTCGAGATGACGCCCTACGACCTGACCAAGGGCCGCATCACCTACCGCTTCAAGTAAGTTCAAGGACCCGGCCGGGATCGCGATGGGCATTTTGCAGAAGCTCGTGCTTGCCTCGGGTTCGCCACGCCGGATCGAGCTGCTGCAGCAGGCCGGCATCGAGCCGGACCGTGTGCTGCCGGCTGATGTCGACGAGACCCCGCTGCGCGCCGAACACCCGCGTTCGCTGGCCAAGCGCCTGGCGACGCAGAAGGCCGAGAAAGCGCTGGCCTCGCTGAAAACCGAGACGGACTACGCGCCGAGCTTCGTGCTGGCGGCCGACACGGTGGTTGCCGTCGGGCGACGCATCCTGCCCAAGGCCGAGACGCTCGACGACGCCGCCAACTGCCTTGGGCTTTTGTCCGGCCGTTCGCACCGCGTCTATTCCGGCATCTGCCTGATCACACCTGGCGGCAAGCAGCGCTTGCGGCTGGTCGAGACCAGGGTGCGCTTCAAGCGGCTGCCGCGCGAGGAGATCGAGGCCTACATCGCATCCGGAGAATGGCGCGGCAAGGCCGGCGGCTATGGCGTCCAGGGGCTTGCCGGCGCCTTCGTCGTCAAGCTTGTCGGCTCCTACACCAACGTCGTCGGCCTGCCACTCTACGAGACGGTAGCGCTTTTGAGCGGCGAAGGGTTTAAGGTGCACGCCAACTGGCTGTCGGGTGCGCGGATATGAGCCCGGACGACAAGGTCACGCCGTTGCGGCCCAAGCGGCCCTGCCCCGAATGCGGCAAGCCATCGGCGCGCGAAACCTACCCGTTCTGCTCGACGCGCTGCAAGGACATCGACCTCAACCGCTGGCTGAAGGGGGTCTACGTCATCCCGGGCCGCGACGACGAGGATGAGAACGACGACCAGAAATAGCACCGTCCACCTGCGGTTTTCCACAGGCTTGGGACGGTTTCGCAGCCGCGATCGTGACCGATGATCGGCCTTGCGGACTGCCTGTCGTTTCCCGCCTGAAATCAATGTCCAGAACTTGTTCCATCCGGACACTGTCGGACGGAACAGCTTCTGGCGTTTGTCTGAGCATGATCTTTTCCGAAAACCGGATTCCACTTTTCGGGATCATGCTCTAAGCGCTGGACAGGCCGGATTCCCGTGCTATAACCCACGCGCTTTCAAGGGGTGCCGACGGCGCTTTCATGAACCCGGTGTGCAGATTGCCGCCCACCGGAGCAGGCCCAGATAGCTCAGTTGGTAGAGCAGCGGACTGAAAATCCGCGTGTCGGTGGTTCGAATCCGCCTCTGGGCACCATTTTTTTCCTGTCCAACCCGGACACATAGGTCACGGTTAATACCAGAGACATGGGTGACAACCTCGCGCAGATCGGATTGTCGATGGCGTGCAAGAATTATCTGGACCATGGCGCCAGCGGCTCCTGCTCGCCGGCCAAATGTCGATGGAGAGCATCTTCGGCATCTTGGATCCCGCTCTGGCCATAACCGCTCTACAGACCGAGGGCGCAGCCGTCCTTGCGCGGTTCAGAACCGCCCAGCAGGGTCCCGTTTGCCCAATCAATGCGAATGGCCTGCGCACCGCCGATCGGGTCCGTGGCGGGAATGATTTCGAAACCGCGTCGGCTAAGTTCAGCTACGGTTTCGCCAGCGAGCCCGTGTTCGGCCTGGACGTTCATGGTGCCGCTGACGGGGGCGACCCGCGGCAGATCAATCGCCTCCTGCAGATCCATCCCGAAATCGAGCACCTTCGTCAGCAGGTGCGCGTGGCCCATTGCCTGGTAGTAGCCGCCCATAACGCCGAAAGGCATTTCTGCCCGGCCGTCTCTCGCAAGCATCCCGGGTATGATGGTATGCAAAGGTCGCTTGTTCGGCGCCACTGCATTGGGGTGCCTGGGGTCAAGCGAAAAGCTTTGCCCGCGATTGTGCAAGACGACACCGGAGCGTGGCGAGACCAGGCCCGAGCCAAAGCTGTCGAAGACCGAGTTGATGAAACTGACCGCATTGCGGTCCTTATCGACAACGGAAATATAGACCGTGTCGCTGTGCAGCGGCATATCGAACGCCGGCAGGTCCGCGCGGGCGCGCTTTAGGTCAATCATGCCGGCCAGACGATCGGCCCAGGCATTCGACAACATCTCGGCCACCGGGACCTCGGAAGTGTCGGGATCGGCGACGAGCAGGTCACGCGCGGCGTAAGCGAGGCGTGTTGCTTCGATTTCCAGGTGAAGCCGGTCCGCGGATTGCGGGTCGCCGTGCGCTTCGAAGCGCGAGAGGATGTTTAGAATGAGCAGCGCGATCACACCCTGGCCATTCGGCGGACATTCGAACACATCGCAGCCTCGGAACGCCGTGCTGATCGGGGTCACGTATTCGCCTGTTGCCGAGGCGAAATCTTCGAGTGTGTGCAATCCGCCGAGCCCACGAAGATAGGCGACCATGTCGTCGGCCACAGGGCCAGTATAGAAGGCCTCTCGTCCCTTCTTGGCGATCAGCCGCAGCGTTGCAGCCAACTCAGGCTGGCGATGCACTTCGCCAACACGTGGCGCGCGGCCGTTTGGCAGGAAAATCCGTTTCGCGGCTACATCGGAGGCCAGAAGTTCTTCTTCCAACGCCCAGTCACGATGGACCCGCGGTGAAATGGCGTAGCCTTCCTCGGCGAAACGTATAGCGGGGGCCAGGATTTGATCGAAGGGCATATGTCCATGATCAGCGTGCAATCTGGTCCAGGCATCGATGGCTCCCGGGATGGTGACGGAGCCGGGAGAATTGCGGGCCACCTCGGCCATGCCACGTTCGAGGAACCAGTCAATTGTCAGGGCGGCGGGTGTCCTGCCCGATCCGTTGTAGGCGATGACCTCGCCGGATCCGTTTCGCGACAGAAGAGCGAAGCAGTCGCCTCCAATGCCGGTCGAGGCTGGCTCGACGACACATTGCACCGCGCAGGCTGCGATGGCGGCATCCATGGCGTTGCCGCCGGCCGCCATGATCTCGACCGCCGTCAGGGTCGCCGACGGATGAGAGGTGGCGGCCATGGCCTCGCGTGAAACGACGACCGAGCGCGTTGGTTTCTCAAAATTTCGCATGCTATGCCCTTCTGATCGTGCTCAAGAGGCGGCGTCGCTCATCGTCGAGGGGCGGTGCCGCAGATGCCGCGACATCCAGTATTCGAGTGCCGCCAAGGCCCGAATGATCGCGAAATTCAAAGTGAGATAAATGGCGCCCGCGCAGATGAAGACTTCAAAGGCGCGGTAGGTCTGGGAGATCAATCCCTGGGCAATTCCAGTCACCTCCATCAAGGTCACGATGGAAGCCAGAGACGTGCCCTTGATCATCAGGATGATTTCATTGCCGTAACTCGGCAGCGCCTGGCGAAAGGCCAGCGGCAGGATAACGTGCCGATACGTCAAATAGGTGGACAGGCCGACAGACCGGGCCGCCTCGACAAGGCCGCGTGGCACCGATTGAATCGCGCCGCGGAGGATTTCGCTGCCATAGGCGGTGGTGTTGAGGGTCAGCGCGATGATTGCGCACCAGTAGGGTTCGCGGAAAACGGTCCATAATCCAATTGCCGACAGTTGGTGCCGGAACTGACCAAGGCCATAATAGGTCAGAAAAATCTGCACCAGCAGAGGCGTGCCCCTGAACACGGCAACGAAGCCACGGATCGGCAAGACGACGAAGGGCGATTCCGATTGCTGGGCAAGCGCCAATGTGACGGCAAGAATGAAGCCGGCAACGATGGAAGTCAGGGCCAGTTCCATCGTGAGCGGCAGGCCGGCGAGTAGCTTCGGCAGGATCTCGAGGAAAAAACTGAAATCTATCATGCCGACCGGACGCGCCACGGCGCCTTCCGTTCCAGACGGTAAAAGGCGTGGCCCGTGACGGAAGCGATAGCCAGATAGAGCAAGGCTGCAGCAATGTAGAAAATGAACGGTTCACGGGTCGAACCTGCAGCGATCTGCGCCTGGCGCATCAGTTCAACGAGGCCGATTACCGATATCAGCGACGAGTCCTTCAGAACCAACTGCCACACATTGCCGAGACCTGGCAGCGCGTATCTCAGGAGCTGGGGAAAAATAACCTGTCGCAGCCGCTGCAGCCGGTTGAGACCAAGCGCGCAAGCGGCATCGTGCTGTCCCTGGTCGATGGCGACGTAAGCCCCTCGATAGACCTCGGCTTGATAGGCGCCCGAGATGATCGCGATAGCCAAGGTTCCGGTGGCAAAGGCCGGAACGCCGACGAATCCGGACCCGCCCAGGCTATGACCAAGCGAGGTCAGGGCGACGCTACCTCCATAGTAAAGCAGATAAATGGTCAGAAGGTCGGGCACGCCCCTGAAAACCGTGCAATAGCCAAGGGCCAAGAACCTCAATATTTTGGAGTTGCGGAGACGCCCGGCCGCTGCCAGCCCGCCAAATACAGCGCCAAGCGCAAAGCCCAGCATAGACAGGAGCACTGTGACCGAGGCCGCCATGAGAAGAGCAGCCCCCCAACCTCCGTGCTGGAAACCAAGCAGCCGGAATGCGTCAACCATTGATACCCCCGGCATTGATACCCCCGGCATTGATGCCCCCGGCAGGACGAACGGCTCAGCTCCGGAACGTGGTCAGGAATGGCCGTTCGCCGGCAAGCGCTTACTTGACTGGAGTAACGTCGCTCTTGAGCCATTTAAGCGACAGGGTTTTGATCGTGCCGTCGGCGGTCGCGGCGTCGATGGCGCCGTTGAGCATGTCTTTCAGTTTGGTGTCCTCTTTGCGGATGCCGGCCCCGGAGCCAAGACCGAAGAGACCCCCGACAAATCCTGGTCCTGCAAGCGTATAGTCGCTGAACTCCGGCTTGCTCAGCGTGGCGGCCAGCGCTGTCTGTTGCGCGAAGAGCGCGTCGATGCGACCCGCGGCAAGATCGAGATCGTGTTGCTCGGTGGTCTTGTATTCGCGAATCTCGGCGACGTCCGAGAAGTATTTTTTCAGGAATTCCAGGTTCGCCGTTGCAGCCTGAACTCCAATGATCTTTCCCTTCAGCAATGGCTTGAGCTTGTCGATTGCCGCCTGCGAAGTGGCTTCATTGTCCAGCTTGAACCGCTCGTTGGAAATGCCGAGCTTGCCCAGTTCGCTATCCTTGGCGACCGCGAAACCTGAGGGGTCAACCGCATATGGCTGGGTAAAATCAATGACCTTCAGACGTTTTTCAGTGATGAACATGCTCGCCATGATCACGTCGAACTTGCCGACGGTCAGCGCGGGGATCATGCCGTCCCAGTCCTGTGCGACGATCTTGCACTCGATCTTCATTCGCCCGCACAGATCATTGGCGAGATCGACTTCGAAGCCGTCCAGCTTGCCGTCGGCTGTTGTGAAATTCCAGGGCGCGTAGGCTCCTTCGGTGGCAATGGTAATTGCCTTTGGTGTTTCTTGTGCAACGGCGGCCTGGACCAGGCCAAACAGGACCGACGCAATGGCTGCGATGCGGCTAATTTTCATGTCATTCTCCTCTTTTTTGCCGGTACGGCAGTTCCCTTTCGTCGTGCCGGATTATCTTTCGGCTTCAACGAGTTAGATGGTATTCCCTAGCGGCGGCCGGGACTTGCGAAGTTGGCCAGAAGCGGCGCTGTCTCGACGATATGATCCCGCATGACGATCTCAGCCTTGCCGGCGTCACCTGACCGCAGCACGTCGATCAGGATCTCGTGCTCGGCACGCGCGCTGGCGGGTTTGTCGACATAGTCGAACCAGATGCGCAGGTAGGGCTCGATCACGACGTGCAGGCTGGCAATCTGCCGGACGAGTTTGGGTCGGTTGCTCAGTTGGCAAATCTGCAAATGGAAGGCCTGATGGCGCACGACCCAGTCGCTGCTGCCGGTCTGGCTGGCGCGCTCCATGCGGTCCAGCTGGCGTTCCAGTTCTTCAAGCACTTCGGCATCGATGTGCGGCATGGCAAGCCTCACCGCCAGCCCTTCGAGCACCGAGCGTATTTCAAAGGTTTCGTAGATCTCATCGAGGGTAAGCCCGGCGACGATGCAGCCACGGTTCGGGCGAATGACCACAAGACCTTCCGCGGCCAGTTGGCGGAATGCTTCGCGAACCGGCATGCGGCTCATGCCGATTTCCGTCGCGATCTCTTCCGGGATCAGCCGGTCCCCGGCCCGATAACGCCCCATCCTCAGGGCCCGCTGAATGTGGCGATAAGCTTCCTCCTCGGCGGTCGTGATGCCCAACGGCTCGATTGCGTCAGCTGCCATGTCCCAGGTCCGATCAGAGCGTATCTGTGTATCCACTTATCCAGTTGTCGAAACCTGTGTCAAGCACCGATGCTTGGGCGCTTTAGAATTTCTCTTGTGAGAATAAGCACTTGGCAGGGGAAATCGGGCTAAGCACACCGTGATCGGCTAAGCCGCTGATCGGCCTACTTTTCAACGTCCGGCAAAAAGGCCCGCCGCTCCATTTGCGAAGCGGCGAGGCCCCATATTCGGGGACGATTGCCGGGATTTCCCGGCATTGCCTGCAGTGCAATTCAGGTGCCAGATTTGTTGATCCAAAACGGGTCACCGCACCGGAGGCGCCAATGCGGACCTTCCGCGATCACGCTACTGCCGCGCTTTGCCGTTCCTGCTATGTTACTTTGCGGCGGACGTAATTTTTCCGCCTGGCCGGCGCCCCATCAGGCAACTTACCCCAACGCGCCCCCCAGTGGCGCCGGCCAATTTCCCCTTATTGGGGCACGGGCGCGCCGATTCCGTTATGCGCTTTCGAGCTATGGCAATCCGCCGGCGAGCCGCCTTGTCCAGCCTGCAACCATCAGTCCGCACGCGATTCCCGCGCAGTCGGCGACCCAGTCGAATAGATCCGGGTCGCGCCCTATCAGTCGCACGGCCTGAAGCCCCTCGATCGCCGCGCCCGTGAGAACGAGGAGTACGATCAGCTTCGCCTTGCGTTCCGGCCAGCCGAGACTTCCGAGAGCCGCCAGGACGACGAAGGCGGCGGCGTGATTGAGCTTGTCGTGATCAAACGTGAAAGCCAGGCCAAGGCCCCGCAGGACTTGCTCCGGCAAAAGGGCGAACAGCAGAACGCCGGCAAACGCGGCCGTAAAGGCAAACCTTGCCACGATCTGATAAGAATCCAGGCGCGACAAGGATAGAATGGCCTTTCATCCGAAATCTGCAGGGAATACCGCCGGCCGCCATAGTCGCGAGCGAGCGCGGTGTCCAATTTCCGCCGTCGGGGCGTCCGATGCATCGTCAGAATGAATGAATGCCGCGGGTCAGCCGCTGGGCAGGCCGAACTGCTGGGAGTGCTCTGCAATGGTGCGGCTTCCGCGATCACGCAATTACCTGCTGCGCCGGCGCGGCTACAATCTGGCTGCGGCGGACCTGATTTCCGCTTGACCGGCGCTGCGTCAGGGCACCTTACCCCATGCCACACGAAGCGGCGCCGGCCAGAATTCCATCGATTGCGTGATGACCGACCCGCGTCAAAAAAGCCCGCCGCCCTGTCGGACGACGGGCTCCGTTGCCTGGGCGCCAGGGCGCCGCGGTAACGACAGATGTTACTAATGCTCCCGCAGGCCTCCAATATGCTGCTGCCGAACGGCGTTGCGCATCGGCTAAACAAACGAAGCCCGCGCCTCTGGCGGAGGGCGCGGGCCGATCGGGTTGCACCCGATCTGCAGCAGAAACCTGGGAGGTTCCCGCTGCTTAAGATAACAATTAGAGATTTCTAATGTTCCGCGCCAGGGGAAGATGCCGCTGCACCAGAAATCTGATGCTCGGCGCGATGATGATCGAGCCGTTAGTTCGTGCGCAAGTCGATCCGGAAAATCCGCTCGTCGAAGTGCCGCGTTTCAACGGCAAAGGTCAAAGCCACTTCAAGGACCAGACCGCCACGGTCGTCCCGGACCTTGACTGCAATCCTGCGATGAGGAAGGCCATCCCTGGCCATCTCGGCCAATGTGCGAAGGGCTTCTTTCCTGACCAGCGGGAGATCGTCATATAACGTTCCCTGATCGTCGGAATAGACAATTCCGTCTTCATCGGAATCGAAGAAGTAGCGGGGCATTGCGCTTGGCCGAAGCGGCGGCATCCGGGCACGTTGTCGATAGCTGGCCGGATCTCGGCCGATCGCGATCAGTGCCTTTCCACCGTTGGCTTCGCCGCCAGCTCACTTGCGCTCGCGCAATGCCTTCACCGCCTGCGAGAGGATTATCCGGTCGCCGCCGGTCCTTTTGATCAGCTTGCTCACCTGGCTGGGCGAAACACCATTTTCCCGCGCGAAATATTCGACCTCATAATATTCATCCGCCGAAACGCGATTTCGGTCGCTGAAGTCTCGCTTGCTCTTGTCATCGGCCATTTCCGCTCTCCTCGCCCCTTCTCTTCGCTTCAGGGGGTCAACTTTGGTGCACGCAGCAATTTGAGGGTTCGCCCGCCACAAAGTGACGCGCGAACCCTTATCGGCGCAGGAAGGGACAGTGCTGCGCAGATGCCGGATTCGATCGGAATGGAAACAGCCAGGACCGGTGCGAGCAACCGTCGACCTTTTCCATGGAATCCTCCCGGAACGTGCAGCCAGCAACGGCCACGCGCCGCCACGGTTCCGGGTCACGCGGCAAACCCACCCTTTGCGCGCAAGGATCAGACTTAGGTCCTGCGGCAACACGTCGGTTGGTCCCTGCCGGGCGGGACCGAAGCCCCGTCGACGGAACGTTTTCAGCTGCCTTCCGTTCGAGTGAGCCTTGGCGTGAAGAGCGGACCGAGTTCGCAAAGGAGACGACCATGAGAATGCATCTTTCCACCGCGGTGGCGGGATTTTTGCTGCTGGCAGGCATCGGCGCCGCTGCGGCGCAAGACGTTGTCATCGAACCGCAGCAGGAAACGATCATCAAGGAGTATGTGAAAAAGCAGCCGCTGGCCTCGGTGAAAATCCCTGGGGTGGAGCTCAATATCGGCTCGACGCTCCCCGATACCGTCGAGCTTCATGAAGTCCCCAACGTCAAATATCGCTATGTCGTCGTCGACAACCGCACCGTCGTTGTCGACCCAGGCACGCGCAAGATCGTCAAGATCATCGAGTGACGTGAAAGCTCGGGCAGTGGCCGCCCGCCGCTCGTAAATTCGGGGGGGGCGACGTATGCGTTAGGCGGTTCCTCGGCGTCGTCGCTCAGCAGGAACCCGCCGCACCGTCGAGGGCCGGGGGGCCTCACAGGCAGTTTCAATGCGAACAATCAGCAGACTTTTTGATTCCCATGACCAGGCGGCGCGAGCCGTCGAAGCACTTCAGGCGGCAGGAATTGCGCGCCACCAGATCAGTATCATCGGACCCTACGACGACGAAATCGGCGCCGTCTTGCGCGTTCCAGGCACCGGTGCCGCCCTTGGCGCGGCGGGTTTGTTGGCCGGCCTCGGCGCCTTCGATATCCCCGGCATCGATCCCCTCGGCGCGGGATGGCTGGCATCGGCCCTCGTCGGTGCAGCCTTGGGCTGCGTTGCCGGCAGACTTTTCGGCGCATTGTCCGATATCGGCAAGCAGCCAGGCAAGCCAGATGCCGCACAAGGTGTGATCCTGGTGCTGGCGCATGTCGATGAAAGGCAGGCAGACAGCGCACAGGCGGTGCTTGGGGCTTCCGTTCAGGCAACGCAGTCTTTGGCCAGGGCGGCATGAAGGTTCAGCTCGGGCAAGGCGCTTGACCAGGCCGCGCAGCGGGGCGGCGATCCAAGCGCGAATTCAAAAATCTCTGGCAAGCCGCCGCCAGAAAGTGTTGAACACCGTGCCGATCACATTCGGCGAGCGGTTGCGCTCGGCGAGGCTTGATGATTTGCTGTCGGTTTGCGGAGAACGAATAATGCATGAGCCTGTCGGTCAAGACGAATATGGGTCGACCAGCCCGTTCGATCCGGACGATCTGTCGAGGTTGAACGCAATCGGCCCGAGCGCTGGCAGCAACGATTTCGAGAAATACGCAGTCGCCGTGATCATCGTGTTCGGCGCCCTGATCATCGGTGGCCTGATGGCTGCCGGCTTGAGCTTCGGGCGCCGCAGCACCTTCTTTTTCGCGCTTGGTGGCGCCACCGCGGCATGGATATCCGGCAATGCGCTTCTGCTCGACCGGCCACGCATCTACGCCCTGTTCGTCGGCATCGCGGCGCTGATGCTGATAGCGTCGACGATCGCGCTGGTCACCTGATTCAGAGCGAAATCTTATTGTTGACCATGATCTTATCCGAAAAACCGATTCCCACTTTTGGGGTCTAATACCCGATAGCCTTGCCGGATGCGGCGCGGCTGTCGATGGCGCCATTGTAGCGGGTGCCGCCGCCCTTCTCGATTTCCGCCAGGCTCTTGCCGCCGACCAGGATGCCGGCCGCCTGGCCCCAGGTCGTGTCGGCAAGATCGAGGTGGTAGCCCATGCCGGTGAGCAGCTCTTCGGTATCGGGCGACAGGCCGAAAGGTTCGATATAGACCGTGTCAGGCAGCCATTGGTGATGGATGCGCGGTGCGTCGATGGCCTCCTGGATGTTCATACCGTGGTCGACGACGTTGACGATCGCCTCCAGCGTGATGGTGATGATGCGTGAACCGCCGGGGCTGCCGATGACCATGAACGGCTTGCCGTCCTTGGCGAGGATGGTCGGGCTCATCGAGGACAGCGGCGTCTTTTTCGGCGCGATCGCATTCGCCCCGCCCTGGACCAGGCCATAGAGATTGGGCACGCCGGGTTTCTGGGTGAAATCGTCCATCTCGTTGTTGAGCAGGATGCCGGTGCCGGCGGCGACAACGCCGGCGCCGAAAGAGCCGTTCAGCGTGTAGGTTACCGCGACGGCATTGCCATCATTGTCGATGATCGAAAAATGCGTCGTCTCGTTGCTCTCGCCAAAACCCTTCGGCATCAATTCCTGCGAGACGCCGGCCCGGAACGGATCGATCTTTTCGCGAATTTCCCTGGCGTAATTCTTGTCGAGCAGTTTTGCGACCGGATTGTCGATGAAACCGGGATCTCCGAGCGCCGAATTGCGGTCGACATAGGCGTGGCGCATCGCCTCGACCATGACGTGAACCGTCTCGGCCGAACCGGCGCCGAGATAGGACAACGGATAGAACTCAAGCACGTTGAGGATCTCGCAGATGATGACGCCGCCGGAGCTCGGCGGCGGCGAGGAAATGATCTCGTAGCCGCGATAATTGCAGGTCACCGGCTTGAGCTCGCGCACCGCATAGTTTTCGAAATCAGCCCTGGCCAGAATGCCGCCCTTCTCGCCACTCGCCTTGACGATGGCGTCGGCGGTCGCGCCTTTGTAGAAGGCATCCGCCCCGCGTTCGGAAATGGCGGCCAGCGAAGCCGCGAGGTCGGGCTGAACAAGACGCTCGCCGACAGCATAGGGCTTGCCGTCCGGCTTGAGGAAAATGGCCGCCGCCGCTGGGTCCCTCGCCAACCGCTCGGCGCCGCCCTGGAGCGAGGCCGCATCGCCCTGCTCCAGCACGAAGCCTTCCTTGGCAAAGCGGATGGCCGGCGCCAGCAAGTCCTGCCGCGACAGCGTGCCGTATTTCTCCCGCGCCATCTCGAAACCAGCGACCGAGCCCGGCACGCCGACCGCCAGATAGCCGTCGAGACTGGCGCCTTTTACCGGCTTGCCGTCCTTGTCGAGATACATGGTTTTGGTCGCGGCCAGCGGCGCGCGCTCGCGAAAATCGAGGAAGGTCGAGCGGCCGTCCTTGAAGCGGATGGTCATGAAGCCGCCACCGCCGATATTGCCGGCGGTCGGATAGACCACGGCCAGCGCATAGCCGACGGCGACCGCGGCATCGACCGCGTTGCCGCCCCTCTTCAGCACCTCGACGCCGACCTCAGACGCAAGATGCTGGGCGGTCACCACCATGCCGTGCTCGCCCTTCGCCGGCTGCGGCGAGGCGGCATAGGCGAGGAAGGGTACGAAGGTCAGGGTGAGGGAAAGGCTTACGGCGATTAGCGTTCGGCGGGTGTTGTGCATGGCCGTGCTCCGAGGCGTGGGGTAGGCCTAGAAAACGCGCTTGGAGCGGTTGAGTCTACTGCGAAGATCGAAAGAATCGGGAGGGTTCGCACGCCTGTGCCGGTTCGCCTCGCAACCGCCGTTGCAATCTTCGGCGACTGCAACGGCATGGATCCTAGGGTCTCCGCTACGTCGCTTCGCTCCTGCTCCGCCCTAGGATCCATGCCGTAACTTCTGAGCGCCGCAGCGTTGGTAGCAAGGCCACGCTTCATCGCGGCTCTCAGAATTTTTCAGTTACACAGCAACTTTGTTCTTGCTTTGTGCCGGCAGCTATGCTACTAATTTGGATATGGTGCTAATTGGCTCCAACGACCCGCCCTTCGTGGCGGGTTTTCATTTTCAGCCAATATCAAACAATCCCGCCGCCGACGCTCGCCACCGCCGGCCGTTCGGCTGCGACCTTCGCCCGGTAGCCGGCGGCGCGGTAGGCGGCGACCGGATCGATGGCGCCGCCGGTCTTCAGCCGCGCCATGGCAAGGATAGGCCGCAGCCACTGAGCATGGTACAGGCGCAAGCATGGCTGATCCGAAGCAATCCCAGATCCACAACTTCAAGGACGTAGCCCGCGGGCCTGAACGCGACGACGAGAAGCCCTTGGGCGAGCGGCTCAAGAAGCTGGTGAAGTACAAGCCGACAGAGAATTTGACGTGACCGACGAGCAGTTGGTTTTGGTAGCGATCCCATCGCTTGTGGCGGTTCTGCTCAATCGCGAACAGCAAAAGGGCTCGCCTTTGACTGAGGACGAAGTCGTGGCGATCAGGGACAGCGCCGCATGCATGGCGATGCCATACGACGTCGCCGCGCAGGTGGCGGAGAAGCGCGGCTATGATGACATCAGGCTTGAGAATGCTTGGGAAGACTGGAATGCGATCCGCCCAAGCCTGGGCTTATAAACGCAACAATCGCGATTGATTCGCACCGACGACCCGCCTTAGGCGGGTTTTCGTTTTTCAGCCAATATCAAACAATCCCGCCGCCGACGCTCGCCACCGCCGGCCGTTCGGCTGCGACCTTCGCCCGGTAGCCGGCGGCGCGGTAGGCGGCGACCGGATCGATGGCGCCGCCGGTCTTCAGCCGCGCCATCGCAAGGATAGGCTCGACGTCGGTGCGATAGGCTGTCTTCAGCGTCTGCGTCGCCATCAGCGCGTCATTAGCGTCCTGGAAGCCTTCGAGCGCCTTGCGGTCGACCAGCAGCGCCTGCGCATAGGCGCGCTGCACCTCGACCGCCGACAACATCAGGCTTTCTATCGGATCGGTGACGTTATGGCTCTGGTCGAGCATGTGGGCCGGATCGAAACCTTCGGCACCGGCAAGCTCGGCATCGACCAGTTCATTGAAGACGAGGAACAGCCGGTAGGGATCGATCGAGCCGGCGTCGAGATCGTCGTCGCCATATTTCGAATCGTTGAAATGGAAGCCGCCAAGTTTCTTGAACTGGATCAGTCGCGACACGATCATCTCGATGTTGACGTTGGGGGCGTGATGGCCAAGGTCGACCAGACAGAACGCCTTGTCGCCAAGCTCGTTGGCGATGATGTAGTTGGTGCCCCAATCCTGCACGACGGTCGAATAGAAGGCCGGCTCGTACATCTTGTGCTCGGTGAACAGTTTCCAGCCGTCCGGCAGTCCGGCATAGATCTCCTTCATCGCGTCGAGATAGCGCTCGAATGCCTTGGCGAAATTGACCTGGCCGGGAAAGTTCGAGCCGTCACCGATCCATACCGTCAGCGCTTTGGACCCCAGCGTCCTGCCGATCTCGATGCATTCGAGATTATGCTCGACCGCCTGCCGGCGTGTTGCTGCATCGGCATGCGACAGCGAGCCGAATTTATAGGAAAGTTTTTGGTCCCTGGCGTCGGAGAAGGTGTTGGAGTTGATGGCGTCGAAGCCGAGGCCGAAGCGGGATGCCGCCTGCTTCAGCCGGTTCGGATCGGCCTTGTCCCAGGGAATATGCAGCGAGACGGTCGGCGTCGCCTGCGTCAATTGCCGGATGACGGCGCAGTCCTCGATCTTGTCGAAAATGTCACGCGGCTCTCCGGCGCCGGGAAAGCGGGCAAAGCGGGTGCCGCCGGTGCCGACGCCCCAGGACGGGATGGCGACGGCGAATTTCTCGACCTTGTCGCGGATGGCGTCGATGGCGATGCCGCGGCGGTCGAGGCGCTCGCCGAGGGACTCGTAGTCGCGCTTGAGATTGGCGCTGCGCGCGGCATTGTGCCTGTCGACGAGGTCGGCGGAGATGATGGTTTCGGACATGGTGGTTTCCTCCCAATTTGTGTTGGTCGGCGCTGCCCCTCATCCGCCTGCCGGCACCTTCTCCCCGTATAGTGACGGGGAGAAGGGTAAAGCTCCGGCGTCGGCGCCAACCCTCAACGACTGCTTATCGCGTAAAACTCTGTGCGTTGCCGGCGTCGACGTTGATGATGTTACCGGTCGATTTGGCCGACATATCGGAGGCGAAGAAATAGATCGCCTCGGCGATGTCTTCGGGGAACACCGACCGCTTCAGCATCGAACGCGAGCGGTAGTGCTCCTCGAGATCGTCGGTCGACATCTTGTAGGCGGCGGCGCGCTGTTCCTTCCATTCGCCGCTCCAGATCTTCGAGCCGCGCAGCACGGCGTCGGGGTTGACGACATTGACCCTGATCTGCGCTTCCGCGCCTTCCAGCGCCAGGCAGCGTGCCAGATGGATTTCGGCGGCCTTGGCAGTGCAATAGGCGGCGGCGTTTGGCGATGCGGCAAGCCCATTCTTGGAGGCGACGAAGACGACGTTGCCGCCGATCTTCTGCGCCCGAAACAGCCGGAACGCCTCCCGCGAAACCAGGAAATAGCCGGTCGACAGGATGTCCATGTTCTTGTTCCACAGCGTCAGCGTGGTGTCCTCGATCGGCGCCGAGGAGGCCAGGCCGGCATTGGAGACCAGAATATCGATGCCGCCGAATTCGACCGCCGTTTCGGCAAAGCCGGAGATCACCTGATCCTCGGACGTGACGTTGATGACTACGGGCCGCACGAAATCCTTGCCATAGGCCTTGGCAAGCTCGTCATTGGCGCCGGCAAGGGCTGCTTCGTCGATATCGGCCAGCACGACGCACGCGCCCTCGCGCAGCAGCCGGTTGGCGGTGGCCCGGCCAATGCCGCCGGCGCCGCCGGTGACCAGCGCAATCTGGCCGGCAAGAGCCTTTGGTTTCGGCAGGCGCTGCAGCTTTGCCTCTTCGAGCAGCCAGTATTCGATGTCGAAGGCTTCCTGGTCGGGCAGGCCGACATAGGTCGAGACCGTCGAGGCACCGCGCATGACGTTGATGGCGTTGACGTAGAACTCGCCCGATATGCGCGCCGTCGCCTTGTCGCCGGCGAAGGTGAACATGCCAACGCCGGGCATCAGATAGACGACGGCGTTCGGATCGCGCACCGGTGGCGAATCCGCGTGCTTGCAGCGGTCATAATAGGCCTGATAGCCGACGCGATACTCCGCCACATCATCGGCAAGACGGGCAATGACGGCATCGACGTCGGGATTTTGGGGGTCGAACTCGATGACCAGCGGCCGGATCTTGGTGCGCAGGAAGTGGTCCGGGCAGGACGTGCCGAGTGCCGCCAGCGGCCGCAAATCCCTGGAATTGACGAATTCGAGCACGGCAGGGGAATCGTCGAAATGGCCCAGCTTGTGGCTGTTCTCCGAGATCAGGCCACGGATCCTCGGCATCAGTTTTGCGGCCGCGGCGCGACGCGCAGGCGCATCGAGGGATTTGACGACTTCGCCGCCGAAAATCGGCTTGCCCTGGCTCTTGCGCTCGAACCAGTCGATCGCCTGGTTGATCACCGAGATCGTCGTCTCGTAGCATTCCTTCGGTGTGTCGCCCCAGCTGAACAGGCCATGACTGGCCAGTACGACACCCTTGGCTTCGGGGTTTTCGCGGCAGAATTTCTCCAGCCACAGGCCGAGCTCGAAGCCCGGACGTTTCCATGGCAGCCAGCCGATCGTGTCGCCGAAGATCTCCTTGGTCAGCGCCTGCGAATCCTTGGCGGCGGCAATGGCGATGATGGCATCGGGATGCATATGGTCGACAAAAGGCTTCGGCACGAAGGCATGCAGCGGCGTGTCGATGGAAGCCGCACGCGGGTTGAGGTTGAAGGTGCAATGGGGCAGATAGCCGACCATCTCGTCTTCATGTTCGAGGCCGCGATAGAGACCTTTCAGCGCCCGCAATTTGTCCATGTAGAGCGTGGCGAAGCCGTCGAGCTTGATCGAGGCGCTGTCGCCGCCCGAGCCCTTGACCCACAGCACTTCCACGCTCTCGCCGGTGAGCGGATCGTTTTGCCAGATCTTGGAGGAGGTGTTGCCGCCGCCATAATTGGTGACGCGCTTGTCGGAGCCAAGAACATTCGAGCGATAGACCAGACGTTCGGGCTCGCTCATTGCTTGCGCTTTTGCGTCATCCCAAAGATTGGCGAGGCGCGTGCCGGAGCGCTTGTCGAGCATAGGTATCCTCCCTTTGGGACACGCAAACGGCGCGGGTCCCTTTTGTACGAATTTCTACGCAAGCAGCGGCCTTGTCAATCACAAACGATCAATATCAGTCATATTGCATTGCACAATGAAATTATCTGATCGGAAATGATTGACACTGCGCGCTTTGGGTGACTAGATGCTCCGGCAGGGAGGAACCATGCACGAGAAAGAGCGCCACAGGATCATTCTGTCCGCCGTCCAGGAAAAGCCTGTGGTGACGGTGCAGGAGATGGTCGACCTGACGGAGTCGTCGGAGGCGACGATCCGGCGCGACATCGCGGCATTGCATGTGCAAAAACGGCTGCGCCGGGTGCGTGGCGGCGCCGAGGCGCTTTTGCCGCCGCAGTTCATCGGCCTTGCCGGCCGGCCCTTTTCCGTCAACGAGACCATCAACGCTTCGCAGAAGCGGGCAATCGCGCGGGAAGCCGTCGAACTGTGCAAGGACGGCGAGCCGATCATCATCAATGGCGGCACCACCACCTTCCAGATGGTGCATTTCCTGACCGGCCGCCGCATGCCGATCTTCACCAATTCCTTCCCGATCGCGGAGCACTTGCTCAGGCACTCCAAGAACACGGTGATGCTGTCGGGCGGCACCATCTACCGCGAGCAGAACATCATCCTGTCGCCGTTCGACAATGACGTGACGCGCAATTTCTACGCGCGCCGCATGTTCATGGGCGCGCAAGGGCTGGGGCCGCTCGGTCTTATGGAAGGCGACCCGCTGCTGATCCAGGCCGAGCAGAAACTGATCGACCAGGCAGACGAATTGGTGGTGCTGGTCGATTCCTCGAAGTTCCGCAAACGCTCGAGCCTGATCCTGTGCGGCCTGTCGCGCATCGCCACGGTGATCACCGACGACGCCATCGAGGATCGCGAAGCCAACATGCTGGAGACTGCCGGCGTGACGCTGATCATCGCCCGCACAACGGCAACCAACAAGGAAGAATCTTCGCTGCAGGCCTGAGAACCACTCACGCCCGCAGCGGCGATGGAATGCAACGCTCAAGGGAGGATATTCGATGAGCTTTCTGAAGAAACTGATGGTTACGGCGGCGTTCTCCGCCGCCATGTTCGTGAATGCCGCCTACGCCGAAAACGTCAAGATCGCGCTGGTGGTGAAGTCGCTCGGCAACGGCTTCTTCGACGCCGCCAACAAGGGCGCCGAAGAGGCGGCCAAGGAGCTCGGCGATGTCGACATCATCTACACCGGCCCGACCAAGGCGACCGCCGAAGCGCAGATCGAAGTGGTCAATTCGCTGATCGCCCAGAAGGTCAATGCCATCGCCATTTCGGCGAACGACGCCGACGCGCTGGTGCCAGTGCTGAAGAAGGCGATGCAGCGCGGCATTACCGTCATCTCGTGGGATTCAGGCGTCGCGCCGGAAGGACGCCAGCTTCACCTCAACCCCTCCGATACCAACCTGATCGGCGAGACCATCATCAAGCTGGCCGCCGACTACCTGCCGGAAGGCGGCGATGTCGCCATCCTGTCGGCTTCTTCGACCGCGACCAACCAGAATGCCTGGATCGACGCGGCCAAGAAGGTGCTGCCGGAGAAGTTCCCCAAGATCAAGCTCGTCGCCACCGTCTATGGCGACGACGACTCGGCCAAGAGCACGGACGAAGCCAAGGGCCTGCTGAAGTCCTATCCGAACCTCAAGGCGATCATCGCACCGACCACGGTCGGCGTCGTTGCCGCCGCGCAGGTGGTGACCGATGAAGGCCTGATCGGCAAGGTCAACGTCACCGGCCTGGCGCTGCCGTCGGAGTTCAAAAAGTTCATCGACAATGGCGCCAGCCAGGCGGTTGCGCTGTGGAACCCGATCGATCTCGGCTACTCCGCCGTCTACCTCGCCCACGACCTGGCGGTGAAGAAGGAAGAGGCCAAGCCCGGTGCTACGCTGTCGATCGGCCGCGTCGGCAAGGTCACGCTCGACGACACCAACTCGGCTGCGATGGCTCCGCCCTTCCAGTTCGACAAGTCGAACATCGAAAAGTTCTCCAAGATCTATTGATCCTGGGACCTTCGAAACGGTGCGGCGGGGCTCAGGTTCCGCCGCGCTTTCAAACGAACCTTGCTACAGGGCTTGATACGATTATGGACACGACAGCCCAGCACGAAGTGGCACATGAAGCGCCTTTGTCATCCGGACCGCGCCTGACGCTGTCCGGCATCTCGAAAAGCTTTCCCGGCGTGCGGGCGCTGCACAATGTCGGCCTGTCGCTCTATCCCGGCCAGGTAACCGCGCTGATCGGCGAAAACGGCGCCGGCAAGTCGACGCTGGTCAAGATCATGACCGGCATCTACCAGCCGGATGCTGGCACGATCAGCATCGACGGCCAGCCGGTCATACTGCCCAGCGCCCACGCCGCGTTCGGGCATGGCATCACCGCCATCCACCAGGAAACCGTGCTGTTCGACGACCTGACGGTGGCCGAAAACATCTTCCTCGGCCATGCGCCGCGCACGCCTTTCAAAACCATCGACTGGCGCACCATGCGCAAGAATGCCCGCGAGGTGCTCGACACGATGGGCGCCGGCCATATCGACGCCGACGCCAGGCTGAAGGACCTCGGCATTGCCAACAAGCACCTAGTCGCGGTTGCCCGCGCCATGTCCATCGACGCGCGGATCGTCATCATGGACGAGCCGACGGCAGCGCTTTCGATGAAGGAGATCGAAGAGCTTTTCCTGCTGATCGAATTCCTCAAGAGCGACGGCAAGGCGATCCTGTTCATCAGCCACAAATTCGATGAGATCTACCGCATCGCCGACCGCTATACCGTGTTCCGCGACGGCGAGATGGTCGGCGAAGGCCTGATCAAGGACGCCGGCCAGAGCCAGATCGTGCGCATGATGGTCGGCCGCTCGGTCGATCACATCTTTCCGCAGCGCAAGGCCGAGATCGGCGCGCCGGTGCTGGCCGTCTCCGGCCTGTCGCACCCGACCGAGTTCGACGACATAGGCTTCGAGCTGCACAGGGGCGAAATCCTCGGCTTCTACGGCCTTGTCGGCGCCGGGCGCAGCGAGGTGATGCAGGCGATATCAGGCATCACCCGCACCAGCGGCGGCACGATCACGCTGGAGGGTAAGGCAATCGCGCCGAAATCGGCGGCGGATTCGATCGACGCCGGCATCGTCTATGTGCCGGAGGAGCGCGGCAAGCAAGGCGTGGTGATCGGCCTGCCGATCTTCCAGAATGTCTCGCTGCCCTCGCTCAAACGGACATCCAAGTCCGGCATATTGCGGCTGGCCGAAGAGTTCGCGCTGGCCCGCTCCTACACCGAGCGGCTCGATCTGCGCGCCTCCTCGCTCAGCCAGGACGTCGGCACGCTGTCGGGCGGCAACCAGCAGAAGATCGTCATCGCCAAATGGCTGGCGACCGCGCCCAAGGTGATCATCCTGGACGAGCCGACCAAGGGCATCGACATCGGCTCGAAGGCGGCCGTGCACGGCTTCATGGCCGAGCTCGTCGCGCAAGGCCTGTCGGTGATCATGGTGTCGTCCGAATTGCCGGAAATCCTCGGCATGTCGGACCGCGTCGTCGTTATGCGCGAGGGCCGCATTGCCGCGGTCTACGACAATAAAGGGCTCGACGCCGAAACCTTGGTCAGGACGGCAGCGGGGATCGCGGCATGAAGGCTCTTCTCAAACACCGCGAGGTCTGGCTGCTGGCGGCAATCGTCGTGCTGATCGGGCTGATCTCCACGCGGTTTCCAGGTTTTGCCGATCCGGCCAACCTGCGCCAGGTGTTCAACGACACGTCGATCCTGATGATCCTGGCGCTCGGCCAGATGGTCGTCATCCTGACCCGCTCGATCGACCTGTCGATGGCTTCAAATCTCTGCTTCACCGGCATGGTGGTGGCAATGCTGAACGCCGCGCATCCGGCGATCCCGATCCCGCTGCTGATCGTCATCGCACTGCTGGTCGGCCTGGTGCTCGGCGCCATCAACGGCCTGCTGGTATGGCGGCTGAACATTCCCTCGATCGTGGTAACGCTCGGCACCCTCACCATCTACCGCGGCGCCACGTTCGTTATTTCAGGCGGCGCCTGGGTCAACGCCGACCAGATGAGCGCTGAGTTCATCGGCCTGCAGCGTGCGGCTTTCCTCGGCATTCCGGTACTGTCGTGGATCGCCCTGCTGGTCATTGCATTGTTTTTCCTCGTGATGACGCGCACCGCGCTCGGCCGCTCGATCTATGCCATCGGCGTCAACCCGACCGCATCGGTCTATGCCGGCATCGATGTCGGCCGGACGAAATTCATCGTCTTCTGCATCTCGGGGATGATCGGCGGCCTCTGCGGCTATCTGTGGATTTCGCGCTACGTCATCGCCTCGGTCGAGGTCGCCAACGGCTATGAGCTCAACATCATCGCCGCCTGCGTCATCGGCGGCATCTCGATCGCCGGCGGCATCGGCTCGGTCGGCGGCGCCGTGCTCGGTGCGCTGTTCCTCGGCATCATCTCCAACGCGCTGCCGGTCATCAATATCTCGCCCTTCTGGCAGATGGCGATTTCAGGCAGCGCCATCATCCTGGCCGTGGTGCTCAACGCGCGCGGCGAACGCCGGCAAGGCCGCATCATCCTCAAGAAAGCGGAAGCGGCATGACCGACACCCCTGCCCCACGCCACATTCCCGATCGGCTCGACAAGCCGCTGACGTCGGCGATCTTCTCATGGGAGGCGCTGCTGGTCGTCGTGGCGGTTGCCATCTTTGCCGTCAACAGCTTTGCCTCGCCCTACTTCCTCGACGCGTGGTCGTTGTCGGACCTGACCTTCAACTTCACGGAAAAGGCGCTGATCGCGCTGGCCATGGCGCTGCTGATCATCTCCGGCGAAATCGACCTGTCGGTGGCCGCCATCATCGCGCTGGCGTCAACAATGATGGGCATGGCGGTGCAGGCCGGCGCCGGCATGCCTGAACTGGTGGCAATCGGCCTCGTCGTCGGGCTCGGCTGCGGCGCCTTCAACGGACTGCTCGTCACCAGGCTCGGCTTGCCGTCGATCGTCGTCACCATCGGCACGATGAGCCTATTTCGCGGCATTGCCTTCATCATCCTCGGCGACCAGGCCTACAAGGGCTATCCCGCGAGCTTCGCCTTCTTCGGCCAGGGCTATGTCTGGTGGGTGGTGTCGTTCGAACTGACGCTTTTCCTGGTCGCGGCAGTCGTCTACTGGTTCCTTCTGCACCGGACGAGCTTCGGCCGCCGGGTCTTTGCCATCGGTAACAACCCGGTCGCGGCGCAGTTTTCCGGCGTACGCGTCGGCCGTATCAAATTCATCCTGTTTTGCCTGACCGGCCTGATGGCGGGCATCGCCTCAGTGCTGATCACATCGCGGCTCGGCTCGACCCGGCCGTCGATCGCGCAGGGCTACGAGCTGGAAGTCATCACCATGGTGGTGCTTGGTGGCGTCAGCATCCTGGGCGGGGCCGGCAGCATAGTGGGCGTGGTGCTCGCGGCCTTCACCATGGGGCTGGTGACCTTCGGCCTCGGCCTGCTCAATGTGCCAGGGATTGTTATGTCGATCTTCATCGGCCTGCTGCTGATCATCGTCATCGCGCTGCCGATCCTGTGGCGGCGAGTACGGCGGGAGCGCTTTGCCTGATGCCGGAGAAATACGCGTTCAAGATGAAGCTCAATCCGGGCATGAAGGCCGAATACAAGAAGCGCCACGACGACATCTGGCCGTCGCTGGTCGAGCTGCTCAAGCAGGCCGGTATCTCCGATTACTCGATCCATCTCGACGAAGGGACCAACACCTTGTTCGGCGTGCTGTGGCGCCGTGACGACCACGGCATGGACGAATTGCCGAAGCATCCGGTGATGCAGCGTTGGTGGGCCGAGATGGCGGACATCATGGAGACCAAGCCGAACAACGAGCCGGTGGCGGTGCCGCTGGAAACAATGTTCCATATGGAATGACCCGCCACGTCGCCGTCATCGATATCGGCAAGACCAACGCCAAGGTGGCGCTGGTCGATCTTGCCGCAGCAAGCGAAGTCACGCTGCGCAGGATGGTGAACGAGCCGGTTCGGCAAGGCCCATACCCGCACCATGACGTCGAGCGGTTATGGGCGTTTATCCTTGGCAGCCTAGCCGAGATCGATCGCGAGCAGTGCATCGATGCGATATCGATCACCACCCATGGCGCAACGTCCGTGCTGGTCGACGCATCAGGCGAGCTGGCGCTGCCGGTGCTCGACTACGAATTCGACGGTCCGGATGCCCTTGCCGGGGACTATGACACGATCCGTCCGGCGTTCTCCGAGACCGGCACGCCGCGCCTGCTGGCCGGCCTCAATCTCGGCGCGCAGCTGTTCTGGCAGCAGAAGCGCTTTCCGGCGGATTTCGCCAGAACCTCCGCGATCCTGATGTATCCGCAATACTGGGCCTTGCGCCTGACCGGCGTCGCCGCCAGCGAGGTGACTTCGCTCGGCTGCCACACCGATCTGTGGAACCCGTGGAAAGCGGATTTTTCGTCGCTGGTCGACCGGCTGCAATGGCGCCGGCTAATGGCGCCGGTGCGGCAGGCCAAGGACCGCTTGGGCCCGATCCTGCCCGCGCTTGCGACACGGACCGGGCTCGACCCGCAAACGCCGGTGTTTTGCGGCCTGCACGATTCCAACGCCTCGCTGCTGCCACATCTCCTGTCCGACCGACCGCCTTTCTCCGTGGTCTCGACCGGCACCTGGGTGGTGTCGATGGCGGTTGGCGGCAACAAGATCGCGCTCGACCCGGCCCGCGATACGCTGGTCAATGTCAACGCGCTCGGCGATCCCGTGCCGTCGGCGCGCTTCATGGGTGGCCGCGAGTTTTCCGTGCTGACCGAGGGCCAATCGGAGAACTGGACGGAAGACGATGTTGCCACGGTGCTGGCGCGCAAGACGTCCCTATTGCCCTCGACCCAAAAGGGTTCGGGCCCGTTTCCGCATCATACCGCATCATGGCTTAACGCGGACGGTATGAGCGTCGGCCAGCGCTTTGTCACCATCTCGTTCTACCTGGCGCTGATGACCGCGACCTGCCTCGACCTGATCGGCGCGGACGGTCCAACCATCGTCGAAGGACCCTTCGCCCGCAACCGGCTGTTCACCCGCATGCTGGCTGCGGCGACGGCGCGTGGCGTCATCGCCTCCGAGGCCGCCACCGGCACCAGTATCGGCGCCGCCTTGCTGGCGTCGGACCAGGGGACACCGCAAGGCAGAGGCGAAAGGACCGAACCGTCGGCCGATCCACTCTGGACAAGTTACGTGCGCTCCTGGCGTTCAGCGGTCGACGAACGAGCCTGACCGCCGAGCTCATGGCGCCCTGATGTCCGGAGATGCCTAGCCCGCATAGAGCAATCCTTGCGGATCGATCTCCGGCTTGCGGCCGGCGACCACATCGGCAAGGAACTTTCCCGAGCCGCAGGCCATGGTCCAGCCGAGATGGCCGTGGCCGGTGTCAAGGTAGAGATTGTCGTATCGCGCCCGGCCGATGACCGGCACGGAGTTCGGCATCATCGGGCGAAGTCCAGCCCAGAGCTCGGCCTTGCTCTCGTCGAAAGCGCCGGGGAACAGGTCCTTGGCGGTGTTCAGGATCGAGTTGAAATCGCGTGGCTTGAACGTGCGGTCGAACCCGGTGAACTCCGCCGTCGAGGACATCCGCAGCCGATTTCCCAGCCTGGAATAGCCGATCAGCCGGTCCTCGTCGGCGCCACCCATGATCGGCCCCTTGCTTTCATCTTCCAGCGGAACAGTCACGGTATAGCCCTTCACGGGATAGACGGGCAGATCGATGCCGTAGCGGCGGCCGAGCAGACCGCTCTCCGGCCCCATGGAAATGACCACCGCGTCACCCGCCACCGGGCCGGCCGAGGTCATCACGGCGCGCACCCGGTCGCCGTCGATGTCGAGGCCTTCGACCGTGGTGCCGTAGAGGAATTGGACGCCGAGTTTCTCGGCGGCATAGGCAGCGAGGTTCTGCGTGAATTGGCTGGAGTCGCCGGTCTGGTCGATCGGCGAATAGACGCCGCCGGCTATCTTGTCCTTGGCGCCGGCAAGGCCGGGCTCGAGCTCGACCAGCCGGTCGCGGCCGACGATCTCGATCGGCAGGCCGTGTTCGCCGAGATAGCGGTAATTGTCGGTGCCGGTATCGAAACTCTGCTGCGAGCGGAAGAAATACAGAATGCCTTTCTTGCGCTCGTCATAGTGGATGCCGGTCTCGGCCGAGACGGCGTTGATGCAGTCGCGCGAATAGAGCGCCAGACGCAGCTTGACGTCGGTGTTGGCGCGCATGCGCTTATGCGTGCACTGGCGCAGGAAGCGCAGGCTCCAGGCGAAAAAAAACGGATCGAAGCGCAGCCGCACCTTGATGCCGAGATCGTGGTTGTAGAGGCCGCGCAGGAGCGTCTTCAGCGCGGCTGGCGAGGCCCAGGCGGTGGCGTCCCCGGGCGACACCAGGCCGGCATTCGACCGGCTGGTGCCGCGTGCCGCCGCCGGATGGCGCTCGATCACCGTCACCTCATGGCCGTCGCTGGCCAGATAATAGGCCGCCGCCGTACCGACGACGCCGGCCCCAAGCACCAGGATTTTCATTCCGCCCCCAGCCCGCTGAGCCAACCTTTGCGGAGAGCCCACTTCACCCCAGAGCCGAATTCTTGCTGGTCAGGATGCGCTCCCAGGCAAGCGCATCGGCAACGATCTGGTCGAGGTTGTCGCGCTGCGGGGTCCAGCCGAGCTCGCCGCGCGCCAGCTCCGAATTGGCGACGACCGCGGCGGCGTCGCCGGCGCGGCGATCGCCCATCCGTACGTCGAAATCATGGCCGAAGACGCGACGGACGCTGTCGATGACCTCGAGCACCGAATAGCCGTGGCTGTAACCACAATTGGCGACCAGGCTCGATCCGCCGGCACGCAGCCGCTGAAGCGCCAGCCGATGCGCCGCCGCCAGGTCGCTGACGTGGATATAGTCGCGCATGCAGGTACCGTCCGGCGTCGGATAGTCGGTGCCGAACACCTGCATGAAGGGGCGCTTGCCGAGCGCCGTCTCGCAAGCGACCTTGATCAGATGCGTGGCACCGGGCGTCGACTGGCCGGTGCGGCCCTTCGGATCGGCGCCGGCGACGTTGAAATAGCGCAGCGCCGTATAGCGCAACCCATGGGCAATTGCCGCGTCGCGCAGCATCCATTCACTCATCAGCTTGGACAGGCCATAGGGCGATTCCGGCGCAAGCCGGGCATCCTCGCGCACCGGCTCCAGGCCGGCGCCGCCATAGACGGCGGCGGTCGAGGAAAAGATGAAATTGGGCACGCCTTCGCGCACCGCGGTCTCGATCAAGGTGCGCGTCTTGCAGGTGTTGTTCTCGTAATAGGCAAGCGGGTCAGCGACCGATTCGGGGACCACGATCGAGCCGGCGAAATGGATGATCGCGTCGATCTTATTGTCGCGAATGATCGAAGCGACCAGTTCCCTGTCGGCGACGTCGCCGACGACGAGCTTTGCTTCCGGGGCCACCGCCCATTCAAAGCCGGTAGAAAGCCGGTCGAGGACGACGACGCTGTCGCCCGTGTCCAGCAATTCCCAGACCATATGGCTACCTATATAGCCGGCACCGCCTGTCACCAAAACCGTCATCCGCATCCTCGCTATTCATGATTTATCGGAACTGTCTCAATCGTCGCCGTACTGGAAAATCCGCCGCCAGGCCATTAAAACCTGCGGTAACCAGTCTCATCGGCGCGTGGCATTGTCCTGAAACAAGATTGATCCACATCAAGGGAATAGGCCACGTTCCGTGGTCGTTAGGAACAGGCTCGGGGCGTGGCATTTTGACCAAAAAGGCCAGGTGGACGACGAATGGGCCAATGACTATGATCCCGCGCAAAACTGGGAAGGCGACATGAATTATCAGCGGTTTTTCGAGGAAGCGATCGACCAGCTCCATGCGGAGCGTCGCTATCGCGTCTTCGCCGACCTTGAGCGTATCGTCGGGAAATTCCCACGCGCCATCTGGCGCGCCAATGGCCGCGCCGAGGAAATCACCGTCTGGTGCTCCAACGACTATCTCGGCATGGGCCAGCATCCCGACGTCATTGCCGCGTTCCAGAAGGCGGCAGGCAAGATGGGGTCGGGGGCCGGCGGCACCCGCAACATCTCCGGCACCAGCAACCCGCTGGTCGAGCTCGAACTGGAGCTTGCCGACCTGCACGACAAGGAAGCGGCACTGGTTTTCACCTCCGGCTTCGTTTCCAACGAGGCGTCGATCTCGACCATTGCAAAGCTGCTTCCCAATTGCCTGATCATCTCGGACGAGCTCAACCACGCTTCGATGATCGAGGGCGTGCGGCGCTCAGGCGCCGAGAAGAAGATCTTCCGCCATAACGACGTCGCGCATCTCGAAAGCCTGCTGCAGACGGCCGGCCGCGAGCGCGCCAAGCTGATTGTCTTCGAGAGCGTCTATTCGATGGACGGCGACATCGCGCCGATCAAGCAGATCGTCGATCTCGCCGAGCGCTACAACGCCATGACCTACATCGACGAGGTCCACGCCGTCGGCATGTACGGGCCGCGCGGCGGCGGCATCACCGAGCGCGAAGGGCTGGCCGACCGCATCGACATCATCGAGGGCACGCTGGCCAAGGCGTTCGGCACGCTTGGTGGCTACATCGCCGGCACCAGCGCCGTGATCGACGCGGTGCGCTCCTATGCGCCGGGCTTCATCTTCACCACGGCGTTGCCGCCGGCGATCGCTGCCGCGGCAACCACCTCGATCCGCCATCTCAAGCGCTCGCAGGCCGAGCGCGATGCGCAGCTGCGTCAGGCGACGCGGACCAAGCAAGTGCTGGCCGCGGCCGGCCTGCCGGTGATGGAGTCGCCTACCCACATCGTGCCCCTTCTGGTCGGCGATCCCGAGCTCTGCAAGATGGCCAGCGACCGCCTGCTCGGTGTGCACGGCATCTACATCCAGCCGATCAACTACCCGACAGTGCCGCGCGGCACCGAGCGGCTGCGCATCACGCCGACACCGTTCCATTCGGACGCGTTGATTGCGTCCCTGCAGGACGCGCTGGTCGAGACATGGGATGCGTTGGGGATTCCTTACGGTTCGGCGGGCCGACCGTCGGTCGCCAAGAGCGACCGCGTCATTCCGTTGCTGGTGCCGAAGTCGGGCGGCTGAAGCCCGTTTGAAACTCTACTCCGGCGGCCATCTGACGCGGCTTTCTGCGCTTCCGGTGCTCACGGACCCAAATGTCCGCTGCGCTCCGGTTCTCGAAACCCACGCCAGCTGACTCGCCGGAGCGAGTTTGAACTCGGGGCTTCGAGGCAGCTCACATATTCTTCATCCATTTCGCCAGCCGGTGCGCGGCTTCCTCGAGCTGGTCGAGACGGCGGTGGAAGCATAGCCTGAGAAAGGATTCGCCGCCGGGGCCGAAGGCGGTGCCGGGAGCCAGGCCGACATTGGCGCGGTCGACCATGTCGAAGGCGGCAGCGCGGGAATCGGTGATGCCGTCGACCGCGAAGAACAGATAGAATGCGCCCTGCGGCACGGTGAACCGCGCCCTGCCGGTTTCGGCGAGAATGCCGCACACCAGGTCGCGCGCCGCCCTCGCCCGCTCCACCTGCTCGACGATGAAGGCGTCGCCCTCATCGAGGGCAACGACGGCGCCGCGCTGCATGAACTGCGCAACGCCGGACGTCGAATACTGGACCAGGTTCTCGAACACCTGCTGCAAGGCGGGATGGATCTTGATCCAGCCGATGCGCCAGCCGGTCATCGCCCAGTTCTTGGAAAAGGAATTGACGAACAGGATGCGATCCTCATCGGCCATGATGTCGATGAAGGACGGCGCGCGACTATCGCCGTAATGAAACAGCGAATAGATCTCGTCGGCGATGATCCACAGGCCCCTTTCGCGGGCAAGGTCGAGGATCGCCTGCAGCGTCTCCTTGTCGGCGGTCCAGCCGGTCGGGTTGGACGGCGTGTTGACGAACAGCGCCTTGGTCCGCGGCGTGATCGCGGCTGCGATCTTGTCGACATCGCAGGACCAGCCATTGCCCGACTGGTCGAGCGTGACCGCGACCGGCACGGCGCCGGCGACGCCGGCGGCGGCGGCGAAGTTCGGCCATGCCGGCGACAGGTAGACGAGTTCGTCGCCCTTGCCGGCCACCGCGTCGATGGCCATCTGGATGGCATGCATGCCGGAGCCGGTGACGATGAATTCCTCGTTGGCGAAAGTCTTGCCGAAATGCCTGGTGTAGTAGCGGGCGAGTGCCTGCCTGAGTTCGGGAATGCCCCGCTGCCAGGTGTAGAAGGTTTCACCGCCGGCGAGTGCCTTGGCGGCGGCATCAGTGATGAAGGCAGGCGTCGGCAGGTCGCCCTCGCCGGCCCAGAGCGGGATCATGCCGTCGCGGCCGCGGCCACGGTTCATGACGGCGACAATGCCGCTTTCAGGCGCCGCCCGCGCTTCGGCGCGCAGAGTATCGATCAGGGTCATGGATGGGTCCGTTTTCGTTTGCTCGACTGCTAGCGTGTTTCAGGGCGGACGAAAACAGAAAACCCCGGCCGCAGGCGACCGGGGTTTTGGTCCAGAAAGTTACCGCAGGCGCTACTTTCTGGCGAGGAGATCGCGAATTTCGGTGAGCAGCGCGACATCGGCCGGCGGCGGGGCAACCGGGGCGGCCGGTTTCTCGCGCTCCAGCCGCTGGCGCAGATTGTTCACCGCCTTGACCATCAGGAAGATGATGAAGGCGAGAATGAGAAAATTCAGCGCCACGGTGATGAAACTGCCATACGCAAAGACCGCGCCCTGCTTCTTTGCGTCGGCCAGCGATGTGGCGTTGACGGCTGAAGACAAGGGCAGAAAGTAGTTGTTGAAGTCCAGTCCGCCGAAAATCGCCCCGATAATCGGCATGATGATGTCGTTGACCAGCGAATCGACGATCTTGCTGAAGGCAGCGCCGATGATGACGGCGACGGCCAGGTCCATCACATTGCCCCTGGAAATGAATTCCTGAAATTCTTTCAGCATTCGACCCTCCTTGTCCTGACCGGCCGTGCTGCCGTCCACGCCTCGGCATCGACCGGCGGGCAGAATAGCAAAAACCTGCGGTTGCGACAGGCGCAAAGACGTGTTTCCCCGGCCTGGATTGCGCGAAGCCGCGGCCATAATGCGCCGAAAGCCGCGATGGACTCGGTGGCGAAGCTGTGATTGCGTCTGCAAGGCCGGATGAAAAATCGGCGCAGGGAGGAAGTTCGAGCCGTGCAGGGCTGGTTCATCGTCATCATCGCGATCGCCTATGTGACGTTGCTGTTTGCTATCGCCAGCCTGGGCGACCGGCGCTCGACTTCATCCGGGCCTGGCCGCGCCCGGCCCTTTATCTATGCGCTCAGCCTCGCCATCTACTGCACCTCCTGGACCTTCTTCGGCTCGGTCGGGCTGTCCTCCGAGCGCGGCCTGGAGTTCCTCGGCATCTATATCGGACCGGTGCTGGTGTTCGTGTTCGGCTTTCCGCTGCTGCAGCGCATCGTCAGGCTGGCCAAGACCGAGAAGATCACCTCGGTCGCCGACTTTCTCGGTGCCCGCTACGGCAAGAGCTTCGCTGTCGCGGCGATCGCCACACTGATCGCGACCATCGGCGCGGTGCCCTATATGGCGCTGCAATTGAAGGCGATCTCGGGCTCGGTCAGCCTGATGGTCGAGCACTATACCGGCTCGCCGCCGTCGTTCGATCCGTTCGTCAGCGACATCTCGCTGGTCGTTGCCATGCTGCTGGCGCTGTTTGCGGTGCTGTTCGGCACGCGCCACGCCGATGCCACCGAGCACCAGGACGGGCTGGTGCTGGCGGTGGCAGTCGAAACCGTGGTCAAGCTCGCCGCCTTCCTGGCAATCGGCCTGATGGTCATGTTCCTGATCTTCGGCGGGCCAGGCGACATGTTCGACCGGCTCGCCGAAAACACGCAGGTGCGCCAGGCGATGGGCTACAACACCTCGCTCGCCACCTGGCTGGTGCTGACATGCCTGAGCGGCTTTGCCATCCTCATGCTGCCGCGCCAGTTCTACGTCACCATCGTCGAAAATCGCAGCGAGGCCGAGCTGCGCACCGCGACATGGGTGTTTCCGCTCTATCTGGTGGCAATCAACCTGTTCGTGCTGCCGATCGCGCTGGCCGGCCTGGAACTGGTCGGCCCCAGGACCAGCAGCGACCTTTACGTGCTGTCGCTGCCGCTGTTCAGCGGCCACGACGTGCTGGCCATGGCCGCCTTCATCGGCGGGCTGTCGGCGGCGACCGCAATGGTGATCGTCGAAAGCGTCGCGCTGTCGATCATGATCTCCAACGACCTGGTCATTCCGTTGTTCGTGCGCCGGCTGCTGCGGACCACGACATCCGAGAACGAGGACTGGTCGACGCTCATCCTCAATGTACGGCGGGCGGCGATCTTCATCATGCTGTTCATCGCCTTTCTCTACTACCGCGAGAGCACCAATAGCGCGCGGCTGTCCTCGATCGGCCTGATGTCGTTCGCCGCGATCGCGCAGTTCGCGCCGGCAATGATCGGCGGCCTGATCTGGCGCGGCGCCAACGGAAGGGGTGCCGCACTTGGCATGGTCGCCGGCATCGTCGTCTGGAGCTATACGCTGCTGCTTCCCTCGCTCGTCGCGCCCGATACCGGCATCCTCGTCCACGGCCTGTTCGGCTTCGATGCATTGCGGCCGCAGGCTCTTTTCGGCACCGTCGCCGAGCCGCTGAACCATGGCGTGCTGTGGAGCCTGTCGATCAACACGATTTTTTTTGTGTTCGGCTCGCTGTCGCGCGCCTCCGTGCCGCTGGAACGCATCCAGGCATCGATCTTCGTGCCGCGCGAGGCGGGGCCGCTGCCGAGCCTGCGCCGCTTCCGCACCACCATAACCGTCAACGACCTCAAGGACACGATCGCGCGCTATCTCGGTGTCGAACGCACCGAGCGGTCATTTCAGTCGTTCGAAAAGAGCGGCGGCACTTCACTGCACGGCAACGAACAGGCCAGCATGGATGTCATCCGCTTCTCCGAGCAGCTTCTGGCCAGTGCCGTCGGCTCCTCTTCGGCGCGGCTGATCCTGTCGCTGCTGCTGCGCCGCAACGACCGCGAATCCAAGGACGCCTTCCGCCTGCTCGACGACGCCACGGAGGCGCTGCAGCACAATCGCGATCTGCTGCAGATCGCACTCGACCAGATGGAACAGGGCATCACTGTCTTCGACCGCGATTTCCGGTTGATTTGCTGGAACCGCCAGTACCGGGCGCTGTTCGACCTGCCCGACGAGATGGGCCAGGTCGGCGTCTCACTCGATCGTATCCTGCGCCACCTTGCCGAGCGCGGCGATATACCGGCAGACCAGCGCGTCACCATGCTCAACCGCCTGACCAGCTTCGTCAGCCCATGGCAGATGGAGCTGAAGACAAGCGGGCGCATCCTGGAATTGCGCTCCAATCCGATGCCGGACGGCGGCATCGTCGCCACCTACGCCGACATCTCTGGACGCGTCGAGCAGGATCTGGCGCTGAAGCGCGCCAACGAATCCCTGGAACAGCGAGTGAAGAGCCGCACCGCCGAGCTCACCCGCGTCAATGAGGAGCTGGCGCAGGCGCAGATGCTGGCCGAGGAGGCCAATCTCGGCAAGACCCGCTTCCTCGCTGCCGCCGGCCACGACATCCTGCAGCCGCTGAACGCCGCCCGCCTCTATTGCTCGTCACTGATCGAGAAGACTGGCAAGGGACCTGCCGGCAAGGCGGCGATGAACATCGAATCGTCGCTGGAATCGGTCGAGACCATCCTCGGCGCGGTGCTCGACATTTCGCGCCTCGATGCCGGCGCGATGAAGCCGGACGATACGAGCTTCGGCCTCGACGGGCTGCTGCGCCAGATCGGCAACGACTTCCGGCCGCTTGCCGCCGAAAAGAAGCTCGAACTCTCGATCATGCCGTCGTCGCTCAGCGTCATGACGGACCGCAATCTGCTGCGCCGGCTGATCCAGAACCTGGTCTCAAACGCCATTAAATACACGCGCCATGGCCGCATCCTGGTCGGCGTGCGGCGGCGCGGCGAATTGGCCGAGATCCAGGTTATCGACACCGGCATCGGCATTGCCGGCGACAAGCTCAACACCGTGTTCCGCGAATTCACCCGGCTCGACGAGGGCGCACGCGAGGCGGAAGGCCTCGGCCTTGGGCTCTCCATTGTCGACCGCATCGCCCGCGTCCTGCGCCTCGAAATCCGGATCTTCTCCAACCCAGGCAAGGGCACACGCTTTTCCGTGTTGCTGCCGGTGGTGGCCGTGCAGGCACCGCGGCGCGAGGCCGAGGCGAAGCCGCCTGCCCGTGCCGCGGCCTCGCTTGCCGGGCTCCATGTGCTCTGCATCGACAACGACGCCCGCATCCTCGACGGCATGCGGCTGCTGCTCGAGGGTTGGGGCTGCAGCGTCGACACGCTTTCCGGCGCGGAGGATCTCGAGAGGTCCGGCATGCATCGGCCGGACATCGTGCTTGCCGACTATCATCTCGACAACAGGACCGGCCTCGAATTGATCGCCCAGTTGCGTGCGATCCATGGCGAGGACTTGCCGGCCGTGCTGGTCACCGCCGACCGCTCCAGCGAGGTTCGCGCCGCTGCCGGCAGGCTCGACGTGCCGGTGATCAGCAAACCACTGAAACCGGCAATGCTGCGCTCGATGATGGCCAGGGTCAGGCCGCTGGCGTCGGCGGCCGAATAGGAATCAGCCGGCCGTCTGCAGCGGGTCGCTGCCGATTTTGGACAAAAGGATCACCGCCTGCGTGCGGCTGTCGACGCCGAGCTTCTGCAGGATGGCCGAGACATGCGCTTTGATCGTCGCTTCGGAGACCCCGAGCTCATAGGCGATCTGCTTGTTGAGCAGTCCCTCAGCCAGCATGCCGAGCACGCGCGTCTGCTGTGGAGTCAGCGCTTGCAGGCGCTTGATCAGGTCGGAAATCTCGGGATCGCGCTCGACACCGAGATCGACCCCGGCGGGTGCCGCGATATCACCTGCGAGCACCGACTGCACCGCATTGCGGATCTCCTCCATGCTGGCCGATTTGGAGATGAAGCCGGAGGCGCCGAGATCGAGCGCGCGCCGGATCGTCACCGGATCGTCATGCGCCGAGACCACCATCATCGGCACCGCCGGATGGATGCCGCGCAGCGAAATCAGGCCGGAAAGACCGCTTGCCCCCGGCATCGAGAGATCGAGCAGCACCAGATCGACATCCTCATTGGCCAGGACCAGCGCCTTGGCGCTTTCGAAATCGCCGGCCTCGTGAATGGCGGCAACGTCTCCGATGCCCGCGAGTGCCTCCCTCAATGCACCGCGAAAAAGCGGATGATCGTCGGCAATGACGAATGTGTAGCCCAACGGTGATATCCCTCCCCGACTCCCATTGGCGATGTTCCGCCTTGCAGGATCTGAACGATTGTAACGCTACGCCTGCCGTCCGGCGTGGGCGGCTTGCTATTCCCGCCCCAGGTCTTTTTGCGAATTGCCTAGGTCTTTTGCGAATTGGGCTTGGCGCCGTCTTCGTCCTTGTCCATGTCCTTGACGATATCCATGAAGCTGCGCAGGAAGCGCTCCATGTAGCCCATCGTCTTGTTGAAATCCTCCTCGCTGGGCAAAGTCGATTCGAAACGGGCGGCAAGCGAATTTTCGAGCTTGGCGACGCGTTCGTCGAGCGCCTTCACCGAACTTTGCAGCCGGTCGACCTCGCCCTGGAAGGCGGCGCGCTCGTCGGCCGCCATCTTGCAGACGAGCTGGCCGGAACGCTCCTCGCAGAGCGACATGGCGCCGGTTTGCGTATCCATGCGGACATAGCCATTGGCCGATTTCTCCAACCGGTAGCGATCGGCTTCATCGGAAAAGGCCGACGCCGCGACAAGCGACACCAGTGCTGCGGGGATCAAGACGTGTTTCAGACGCATGTTTTCCTCCATGAGCCAGTCAGCGCAAAATCTATCACAGTTTGCGCCTGAAATGGGGACGAACCTGAAATGGGGAAGAACACGGGCCTGCCCTTCCCCGCGTGGTCGGTTCGGACTATAGCGCAACTATGTCCGAGATCATCTACAAGATAGTTCCCGAGGTGCTGTGGCGCGAGGCTGAAAGAGAAGGCCGCTTCACCGGCGCGCCTATCGACGTCGCCGACGGCTTCATCCATTTTTCCACCGCCGGGCAGGTTCGGGAAACGGCGGCCAAACATTTCGCCGGCCAAAGCCGGTTGCTGCTGGTCGCCGTCGATAGCGCGCGCCTCGGCGATGCGCTGAAATATGAGGTCTCGCGCGGCGGCGCCCTGTTCCCGCATCTCTATGGCGGGCTCGGCCTCGATGCGGTCGTTTCGGTGCAGGCATTGCCGCTCGGCGCTGACGGCCGGCATGAATTCCCGGCGCTGGAGGCCGAATGAGCGCGTTCGACCGGATCGGCCAGAAACTGCTGTTCACGCTCGATCCGGAAACCGCGCATGGGCTGTCGATTGCCGCGCTGAGATGCGGGCTGCCGGTCGCCGGTCGTCCGCCGCAGGACAACAGGTTAAAGGTCAGCCGTTGCGGGCTCGATTTCCCGAACCCGCTCGGCATGGCCGCGGGTTACGACAAGAATGCCGAAGTGCCGGACGCGCTGCTCGGCCTCGGCTTCGGCTTCGCCGAGGTCGGCACGATCACGCCGCTGCCGCAGACGGGCAATCCAAAGCCACGCATCTTCCGGCTGCCTTCGGAGGGGGCGGTGATCAATCGGCTGGGCTTCAACAATGAGGGCCACGCCGCCGCGGAGAAGCGCCTTGCCGCCCGCAAGGGCCGCCCCGGCATCGTCGGGATCAACATCGGCGCCAACAAGGACAGCGCCGACCGCGTCAGTGATTATGAGCGCGGCATGATCCGGTTCGCGCGATATGCCAGCTATCTGACGATCAATATCTCCTCGCCGAACACGCCGGGCCTGCGCAACATGCAGGCGCGCGACCAGCTTGGCGAGCTCCTGTCGCGGGTCATGGCTGCGCGTGCGGCGGCACCGGCAAAACCGCCCGTCTTCCTCAAGATCGCCCCGGACCTGGTCGAGCCCGAGCTTGAGGACATCGCCGCCGAGATCAGCGACAAGCAAATGGACGGCGTCATCGTCTCCAACACCACGATCGCGCGATCCGGCCTGCGCAGCGCCGGCCTTGCTGGCGAGGCCGGCGGGCTTTCGGGGAAACCCTTGTTCGAGCGCTCGACCATCGTGCTGGCAAGGATGCGAAAACTGCTTGGCCCGGATCCCACTATCATCGGCGTCGGCGGCGTTGATTCCGCCGAGACGGCGTTGGAAAAGATCCGCGCCGGCGCCGATCTCGTGCAGCTCTACACCGGCATGATCTATGCCGGGCCCGCGCTGCCGGGGCGCATTCTTTCCGGCATGGCCCGTTTCATGGACAGTCAAGGGCTGAAGTCGCTGCGCGAGCTTCGCGACAGCCGCCTCGATCACTGGGCGGCGAAACCGCTTTAGCGATCAGTTAAAGGCTGTGCGCGCCCGCAGCCGCAATATGGCGAGCAGGCTGAAGCCGCGTACCAGCAGGAAGACATGCAACGCCGCCCACAAGCCGTGATTGCCGAAGGCCGGCGCCAGAATCAGCAGCGCGGCGCTGAACGACAGGAACGACACCAGCATCATGTTGCGCATGTCGCGCGACCATGTTGCGCCGATGAAAATCCCGTCCATCTCGAAAGCCAGCGCGCCGCTGAGCGAGGTGAACGCCGCCCAGGGCAGGTAGATGTCGGCAATGGCGCGGACGTCTGTCGCGGTCGTGATCAGGGCGACGAGATCGGCGCCCTCCAGCAGGAAGAAGAGCGTCGCCGCGCCCGCCAGCCCGAGCCCCCAAAGCAGCGTCAGCCGCACCGCCTGATCAAACGCCGTGGCGGCACGGGCGCCGATGGCGCGCCCGGCGAGCTGTTCGGCAGCGGTGGCGAAACCATCGAGGAAATAGCCGGCAACCAGGAAGAGGTTCATCAGCACGGCGTTGGCGGCCAGCGTCAGAGTGCCGAATTGTGCGCCCTGGCGCGTGAACAGCGCGAAGGCGGCGAGCAGCGAGAAGGAGCGGATCATGATATCGCGGTTGAGCGACATCATGCGCAGGAATGCCGGCAGATCGAGCACGCGGTGGCGCGGCAGCCTGGGTGCCGCCCAGAAGCGCCGGCCGACGATGGCGAGACCCAGCAGCATGGCGACGAATTCACCGGTGAGCGTTGCCCAGGCAACGCCGGCAACGCCCCAGCCGAGCTCCAGGCCAAGCAGGAAGCAGAGGGCGATGTTGATGCCGTTCAGTATCAATTGCAGGATCAGCCCGAGCCCGCCCTCGCCGCGCCCAAGCACGTAACCGAGGATGGCGTAATTGATCAGCGAGAACGGTGCCGCGAGCATCCTGATGCGGATATAGACGTCCATCGCCGCGCTGACGCGCGGCTCGGCGCCGATGAACCATTGCCCGGCGGTGGAGACCAGCGGCGCAAGCGCGGCAAGGACGACGCCGGCGACGACCGCGATCAGCACGGCGCGCCAGAACACCGCCTGCTCCTCCAGCGCATCGCCGCGCCCGAAGGCCTGGGCGACGAGGCCGGTGGTGCCGGAGCGCAGGAAGTTGAAGGTGGTGAAAACGACGTCGAAGATCAGGGCGCCGGCCGCCAGGCCGCCGAGAAGGGCGGCGTCGCCGAACTGCCCAACCAGCGCCGTGTCGACAATTCCGAGCAACGGCGTCGTCAGATAGGCAAGCGTCATCGGCACGGCGATGGCGAGCACCGAGCGGTTGGTGACGACGAAGGCCCTGGCTTCGGTGGTGTGGGCTTCGATGGGTAAAGCCTGCTCCAAACGCGTGTTGCTTCCTGTTGCGGCTTGATCGGCCAGCCGATGTGCCCCAGTTTGCGGACCTCGCGCAACCATCCACCCCGTTATGTTCAACCGAAATCCGCCTCTGGCGCACCGGCCGCCCCATGCCCCTGCAGATCGTTCATCATCCCGACTACGACGCCGGCTTCGCCGTCAACCACCGCTTCCCGATGAGCAAATATCCGCGGCTGATGGATGCGTTGCGGGCACGCGGCCTGGCGCAGCCCGAAGCGCTCAACATGCCGGAGGCGACGCGGCCATCATGGCTGAAGCTTGCCCACGCGGTCGACTATGTCGACCAGGTGCTTGCCTGCAAAGTGCCGGTGGCGATCGAGCGCGAGATCGGCTTTCCCGTCGGACCGCGGGTTTCGCTGAGGGCGCAGCTCGCAACGGCCGGCACGGTGCTGGCAGCGCGGCTGGCGTTGCTGAACGGCATCGCCTGCAACACCGCCGGCGGCAGCCATCATGCACGGCGCGCGCAAGGCGCCGGCTTCTGCACCTTCAACGACGTAGCCGTTGCCGCGCTGGTGCTGCTCGCCGAAGCTGCTGTCCAAAACATCCTGGTCGTCGACCTCGACGTGCATCAGGGCGACGGCACGGCGGATATCCTGAACGACGAGCCGCGCGTGTTTACCTTCTCCATGCATGGCGACCGCAACTACCCCGCGCGCAAGATCGCCTCCGATCTCGATGTCGCCCTGCCCGACGGCGCCGGCGATGCAGCCTATCTGGAGCGGCTGGACGCCATCCTGCCGGAGCTGTCGGCGCGAAGGCGCTGGGACCTCGTCTTCTACAATGCCGGCGTCGATGTCCATGTCGAGGACCGGCTCGGCAGGTTGTCGCTCACGGATGACGGGCTGCGCGCCCGCGACGATATGGTGATCCGCCATTTCCGCACGCTTGGCATACCGGTATGCGGCGTTATCGGCGGCGGCTATTCGACGGATGTCGCAGCACTTGCTGCACGGCACGCCATCCTGTTCGAGGTGGCGGCGGGCTACGCCTGAAAATTCACTTCCGGTAGTTAGCGATCCTGAGCAGGATGAAGGCCGGCACGACGATCGCGGCACCGAGCAGGATGTAGCCGAGAAAGCGGTCGATGGCGTGGAAGCCCAAATTCCACAGGTCGATGAAGAATTTGCGAATGCCATAAAGCACATCCATCGGCGACCAGCCGAAGGCATTCATGACCAGCCCGACGAGGAACGACACCACAAGCAGCTTCAGGATCACCCGGAGCGGCGTATCGCCGAGAAAGCGGTTCAGTGCGGACAAGCCTGTCTCCACAGTCGGGTGCCGCGATTCGGGCACATGCCTAGAAATACGCAGTTGATAGCCCTGCATCAAGCCGAGCCCTCAAACCGGATTGCGCATCGGCGCCGGGCCATGATATCGGAGGAACCAGCGCGGGTATGATGTAATGGTAGCTTGTCAGCTTCCCAAGCTGAACGCGCGGGTTCGATTCCCGCTACCCGCTCCAGCTTTTGCCCCCGGTGCATTGCACTTGTTCTGGCCAAGCTGAAAACCAACGGATTTATAGGCAGTTTTACAGCCCGGCTGGCCGTCTTTCATCTGTTTGGCCGATGTGCCAGTTCGTGGAATATCTCACATTGAGGGTCGGCGGGGCCTCGAATGACCCCAACCGGAAAGTCTACCCTTGGCCCGCTGGCTTCTGCTGGCGGGCTTTTTTTGAGCATCAGGCAGTAGTGGCCGACGTGCATCGGCGCCGCTGCTGGCGGGCCTGTCTGGTCGTCTGGCCGGCCACGGGATGCGCCCGCTACCCGCTCCAACCCTCAGCCCACCTCTCGCAAAATAAAATCGTGCAGCATCTTGGCTGCCGGTGACAGCGCGCGGTTCTTCACCGTGATCAGGCTGTAGGGCCTGACCTCGATGTCGAATTCAGTCTGGACGACATCGATAGCGCCGGCCAGGCCTTCGGGGTTCTGGATGAACTTCGCGACCTGGATCGACACCGGTGCGATGGCGTCGGATTGCGCGACCATGACCAGAGTCAATAGCAGCGAGCTGGTGTTGAGGATGCGGTCCGGCAGCGCGATGTTGCGGTTCAAAAAGTTGCTTTCCATCGCCTGGCGCAGCGGCGAGCCGCCCGACTGGAAAACCCAGTCATAGGCGGCGGTGTCTTCCAGCCGCACCGCCTTGCCCTTGGTCAGCGGGTGGCCGCGGCGCACGATCAGGCAGGCTTTCTCGACGCCGATGACGCGCGCTTCGAACAGCCGCGGATTGAGGTCGTCGGGGATGCGGGCGATGATGAAATCGTGGCGCGAGGCGATCAGCTCGCGTGCCAGGACGTTCGAGGTCTCGACCTGCATGGTGATTTCGATGCGCGGATAAAGGCGCCGGATCTCGCGGATCGCCGGCACCGCCAGCTCGATCGCCGGTGCTGTCACCGCGCCCAGGAATACCGAGCCGCCCTTGCCCGCCTTGAGCTCGAAAATCTCGCGGTCGACCTCGCGCATCTCGAGCAGGATCGATCGCGCGCGCCGTGCCAACGCCTTGCCATAGGGTGTCAGCGTGATGCCGCGCGGCAGCCTTTCGCAGAGCTTGACGTCGAGCACGGCCTCCATCTCGGCGATCATGCGCGAGGCCGCCGGCTGCGAGATGTTCATGACCTGGGCCGCGGCGCTCACCCGGCCGTGCTCGTCGAGGGCTGCGATCATGCGCATGTGACGCAGGCTCAAGCCGCTGCGCAGCAAGGTTCCGCCATCACCCGGGATCTCATCGTAACTGGCTGATATTCCGCCAGGATTTCGCAGCGCTGCCATGATTCTTCCCTACTCTTACGCCCGGCGCCCTGGCAGGATCCGGCAGCGTCGTCACTAGCCTAAGCCATATCAGTCTCGATATAGCAACCATCAAAGATCGCATTTGACAGTTATGGCAAAGCGACACACCCTTCGCGCGTCCTGAGGCTTGACGGTCGGTGACGAGGGAAAACTCGTATCGATTGAAACCAGAGTCTCGGGGCCGATTGGGAGGATACCGGAGATCGATTGACGGCAGCGGCGCGTTTGGCGCTCCTGCACGATTGCGCGGCCCACGAAACCCAAGGGTACGCGTCCATCAACCAGGGAGAGTTAATGTGAAGATTATCAAGACACTGGCCGCCGTCGCGGCCCTAGGCATCGCGGCCATGACGCTGCCGGCGCAGGCGGGCGAAGGCCTGATCGGCGTGCTGATGCCCACCAAGACCTCGCAGCGCTGGATCAACGACGGCGACGCCGTCAAGTCCCAGCTCGAGGCTCTGGGCTACACTGTCGACCTGCAGTACGCGCAGGACGACATTCCGAACCAGCTCAGCCAGCTGGAAAACGAAATCACCAAGGGCCCGAAGGCGCTGATCATCGCTTCGATCGACGGCACCACGATGGGCGATGCGTTGCAGAAGGCGAATGACGCCGGCGTTGTCGTCGTCGCTTACGACCGCCTGATCAAGAAGACGCCAAATGTCGACTACTACACCACCTTCGACAATTTCGGCGTCGGCGTCATCCAGGCCAAATCGCTGCTCAAGGGTCTCGGTTATCCCGAGAAGAAGGGCCCGTTCAACATCGAGCTGTTCGGCGGTTCGCCGGACGACAACAATGCGTTCTTCTTCTATAACGGCGCCATGTCGGTTCTTCAGCCGCTGATCGACGACAAGACCCTCGTCGTGAAGTCCGGCCAGATGGGCATGGACAAGGTCGGCACGCTGCGCTGGCTGGCGGCAACCGCCCAGGCCCGCATGGACAATCTGCTCTCCGCCAACTACTCGGACGGCAGCCGCGTCGATGGCGTGCTCTCGCCCTATGACGGCCTGTCGCGCGGCATCATCGCTTCGCTGCGCGCCGTAGGCTACGGCACCGCCGATCAGCCATGGCCGATCGTCACCGGACAGGACGCCGAGACCGCTTCGGTCAAGGCGATCATCGCCGGCGAACAGTATTCGACCGTGTTCAAGGACACCCGCGAACTCGCCAAGGCGACGGTCGAACTCGTCGACAAGGTGCTCTCGGGCGGCAAGCCGGAAGGCCTCGACACCACGACCTACAACAACGACGTCAAGGTCGTTCCCTCGATCCTGTTGACACCGCACGACGTCGACAAGTCGAACTATCAGTCCCTGGTGGTCGATTCCGGCTACATCAAGGCCGAAGAGCTGAAGTAATCGCGGTTACAAAGCCTGGGGTCCTGCGCAGGCAGGGCCCCTTTTCGTTGGCGAGCCAGCCCGGTATTGTTTGCGGACCTCGCAGGAGTGGTATTCTCAATGGCATCGACGATTTTGGAGATGTGCGACATCACCAAGACGTTTCCCGGCGTCAAGGCGCTGTCGAACGTCAAGCTCATGGTCGAGGAAGGCGAGATCCATGCCGTGGTCGGCGAGAACGGCGCTGGCAAGTCGACGCTGATGAAGGTGCTGTCGGGTGTGTATCCGTCCGGCACCTATGACGGCCAGATCATCTATCGCGGCGATGAGTGCCATTTCAAAGGCATCCATGACAGCGAGCGCAAGGGCATCGTCATCATCCACCAGGAGCTTGCGCTGGTGCCGATGCTGTCGATCGCCGAAAACATCTTTCTCGGCAACGAGCACGCCAGATACGGCGTCATCGACTGGAATGCCAATGAGGCGCGCACCAGCGCCCTGCTCAAGAAGGTCGGCCTCAAGGAAGACCCCAACACGCTGATCACCAATATCGGCGTCGGCAAGCAGCAGTTGGTCGAGATCGCCAAGGCGCTCAGCAAGGAAGTGAAGTTGCTCATTCTCGATGAGCCGACCGCGAGCCTGTCCGAAAAGGACAGCCAGGCGCTGCTCGATCTGCTGCTCGAATTCAAGCGGCAAGGCATCACTTCGATCCTGATCTCGCACAAGCTCAACGAGGTGAACCGGGTCGCCGACAAGGTCACCATCATCCGTGACGGGCGGACTATCGAGACGCTGGCCAAGAAGGACATCTCGGAGGACCGCATCATTACCTCGATGGTCGGCCGTTCGCTCGACGACCGCTATCCGCCGCGCGAGCCGAAGATCGGCGAGACCGTTCTCGAAGTGAAAAACTGGTCGGTCTACCACCCCATCCATGCCGAGCGGCAGGTCATCAAGGGTATCAACCTCAACGCCCGCAAGGGCGAAGTGGTCGGCATTGCCGGGCTCATGGGTGCCGGCCGGACCGAGTTTGCCATGAGCCTGTTCGGCCGGTCCTATGGCCGTCGCATCACCGGCGAGGTGTTCCTCAACGGCAAGCCGATCGACGTCTCTTCGGTGAGCAAGGCGGTGGAACACGGCATCGCCTACGTTACCGAGGACCGCAAGACCTACGGGCTCAACCTGATCGACCACATCAAGCACAACATCACGCTGGCCAACCTGCCCGGCGTGTCGCGCCACGGCGTGATCGACGATTTGCGCGAGCTTTCGGTCGCCAACGATTATCGCGGCAGGACCAATATCCGCGCCTCGAGCGTCTACCAGATGACCGGCAACCTTTCTGGCGGCAATCAGCAGAAGGTGGTGCTGTCGAAATGGCTGTTCGCCAATCCGGAAGTGCTGATCCTCGACGAGCCGACACGCGGTATCGACGTCGGCGCCAAGTATGAAATCTATACGATCATCGCGCGTCTCGCCTCCGAGGGTAAGGCAATCATCGTCATCTCGTCGGAAATGCCCGAACTGCTCGGCATCACCGACCGCATCTACGTCATGAACGAAGGACGCATCGTCGGCGAAATGGCGGCAAGCGACGCCAGCCAGGAAAAGATAATGCGCGCCATCGTCCGCGGAGAAGGAAAAGCATCATGAGCACCGAAAGCGCTCCCGGGCCGCAGACCGGCGTTGCCCAGGATCTACAACAGGGACCTCGCATTGCCGTCTCGGCGCTGGTCACCAACCTGCGCGAATACGGGTTGGTGCTGGCGTTGATCGCAATCATGGTGTTCTTCCAGTTCACCACGTCCGGAACGCTGTTCAAGCCGGTGAACCTCAGCAATCTCGTGCAGCAGAACAGCTTCATCATCGTGATGGCGCTGGGCATGCTTCTGGTGATCGTTTCGGGCCACATCGATCTCAGCGTCGGCTCCGTCGCCGGCTTCATCGGCGCGCTGGCGGCGATGATGATGGTCATCTGGCCGCTTGGCCCATTGAGCAATCCGCTGGTGGTGTCGATCATCTGCCTGATCGTCGGTGGTGCGATCGGCGCGGCACAAGGCTACTGGATTGCCTATCACCGAATACCGAGCTTTATCGTCACGCTGGCGGGCATGCTGATCTTCCGCGGCATCTGCCAGGCGCTGCTGGGTGGCGGGTCTTCCGTAGGGCCGCTTCCCGTCGGCTTCAAGGCGCTCAGTTCCGGCTTCATTCCGGACCTGATCGGCCCATTGACGCTGATACCGCCAACCGTGAACGCCGCCGGCAAAACCATTGTCGGCAGCGGCCTGACGCTGCACCTGACGACGATCGTGATCGGCCTCGTCGCCGTGCTCGCCTATGCCTATTTCGGGCTCAGGGCACGGCGCACCCGCGAGAAGCATGGCTACGAAGCCGAGCCCTTCTCGCTGTTCGTCGTCAAGACCCTGGTGATCAGCGCGCTGGCGCTGTTTCTCGTCTACCAATTCGCCACCTATAGGGGCCTCCCCATCGTTCTCATGGTGATGGGCGTGCTGATCGCGTTGTTCGTCTTCGTTACCAAACGCATGACGATCGGCCGTCGCATCTATGCGATGGGCGGCAATGCCAAGGCAGCCCAGCTATCGGGCATCAAGACCGAACGGCTGACGTTGATGGTGTTCATCAATATGGGCGTGCTGTCGGCACTCGGCGGCCTGATTATCGCAGCGCGCCTGGGGCAGGCTGTGCCGGCGGCCGGCCTCGGCAGCGAGCTCGACGTCATCGCCGCGGTGTTCATCGGTGGCGCTTCGGCGATGGGCGGCGTCGGCCAGGTGATCGGCGCGGTGGTCGGCGGCTTCATCATGGGCGTCATGAACAACGGCATGTCGATCATGGGCGTCAATGTCGACTGGCAGCAGGTGGTCAAAGGCCTGGTGCTGCTCGGCGCCGTCGTCTTCGACGTCTACAACAAGAACAAGGCTTGAGAGGCAACCAGGAGGCATACGGGTCACATCGCGGCGCTGCCGGGCGCAAAGAAGTCCCCCGAGGGACCTGATCCGCGAGCGCAATCCGGACGAAGAATTTCAACCGAGGCGCGGACAGGGGTCCGGGCCGCGCAGGGTGGGGTTTGCCGAGAAAGGGCAGGCCAGCCCACAATTCAGAGAGGGTTACCATGCTGATCTCACAAATCCTCGACGACGCCGAGACGATCCGCGTCGTTGCCCGCAACGGCGGCAAGACCCGCGTCATCAACGGCGCCCGCAGCGTCTATTCGCTGGCGATGGAAGCCGCGCGTACCGGCAGCGGGCTTGTCGCCCTGATCGAGCGCAAGGGCTTCGGCGAAACCGTCGATCTCGACGCAGCCTACAAGAAGGGCCGGCTGCTGTCGCCGATCAACCATCCCGATCCGGCGCATCTCCATCTCACCGGCACCGGGCTGACGCATCTCGGCTCCGCCGCGACCCGCGATTCCATGCACAAGAAGCTCAGCACGGACGGCGAGGAACAGCTGACCGATTCCATGAAGATGTTCCGCATGGGGCTTGAGGGCGGCAAGCCGGCGAAGGGCCAGATCGGCGTGCAGCCGGAATGGTTCTACAAGGGCAACGGCACCATGGCGGTGGCGCCCGGTGCGGCGCTTATGTCGCCCGCCTTCGCCCAGGATGCCGGCGAGGAGCCGGAAATCGCCGGTATCTATGTGATCGGCGACGACGGCGCCCCGTTCCGCGTCGGCTTCACGCTGTCTAACGAGTTTTCCGACCATGTCACCGAGCGTGTGAACTATCTCTTCCTTGCCCATTCCAAGCTGCGCAATGCTTCGTTCGGGCCGGAGATCCTGATCGGCGATCTGCCGTCCGATATCCGCGGCACTTCGCGCATCCTGCGCGACGGCAAGCTGCTTTGGGAAAAGCCGTTCCTGTCGGGCGAGGCGAACATGTCGCACACCATTGGCAATCTCGAGCATCACCACTTCAAATACTCAGCCTTCCGCCAGCCGGGCGACGTGCATGTGCACATGTTCGGCACGGCGACGCTGTCCTTTGCCGACGGCGTCAGGACCGAGGCCGGTGACGTATTCGAAATCGAGGCGCAGGATTTCGGCCTGCCACTGCGCAACCCGCTTGAAATCGAGCAGCCGGTGAAGGTCGCCGTGAAGGCACTTTGAGCCGGGCGTAGCCCGGAAGTGAGAGGAAGGTCAGCGCGCGGCGCGGAAATGCTTGGACAGTTTCAGGCCCTGTGCCTGATAGTTCGAGCCGAGATCAGTGCCGTAGAGCGCCCGCGGCCGTTTCAGCATGTGCTCATAGACCAACCGTCCGACGATCTGGCCGTGGTCGAGGATGAACGGCACTTCGTGGCTGCGTACCTCGAGCACCGCCCGGCTGCCGGTGCCGCCCGACGCCGAATGGCCGAAACCCGGGTCGAAGAAACCGGCATAATGGACGCGGAACTCGCCGACCAGCGGATCGAAGGGCGTCATTTCGGCGGCGTAGAGCGGCGGCACATGCACCGCCTCGCGCGACACCAGAATATAGAATTCGTCCGGATCGAGCACCAGCTCGCCGGCACCGCTCTTGTAGAGCGGCTCCCAGAAATCGACGACATCCTGCGCGGCGCGCTTGTCGACGTCGACGAGGCCGGTGTGGTGCTTGCCGCGATAGCCGACCAGCCCGTCCTTGTCGCCGTCGAGGTCGATCGATAGCGCGATGCCCCCGCCTGAGATGTTGGGTGGTTCGGTGGCGACCAACATTTCGGCGCGGTGCAACTCGTGCAACTCGTTTTCCGACAAGAGCGCATTGCCGGTGCGGAACCTGATCTGCGACAGCCGCGAGCCGATCCGCACGACGATCGGGAAAGTGCGCGGGCTGACCTCCAGGTAGAGCGGGCCTTCATAGCCGGCGGCGATCTTGTCGAACTCGTGGCCGCGGTCGGTCATTACCCGAGTGAAGATATCGAGCCGTCCGGTCGAGCTTTTCGGGTTGGCGGAGGCGGAAATATGGGCGGGCAGCGCCAGGCTTTCGAGCAGCGGCACGATGTAGACGCAGCCGGTTTCCAGCACAGCACCTTCGGCGAGGTTGATCTCGTGCAGCTTCAGCCGGTCGAGCTTGTCGGCAACCCTGTGGTCCGGGCCGGGCAAGAAGGAAGCACGCACCCGCCAGGCCTTGTCGCCGAGCCTGAGGTCAAGGCTGGCCGGCTGGATCTGATCGGCATCGAGCGTGCGCGGCGATTTCAGCGCGCCCGTCTGGAACAGCGCGGAAATATCCTGATCGGGAAGAATGCCTGTCTGCCGCAAGGGTCTGGCTCCGTTCGAACGCCGGGCGAGGTCTTGTTCTGTCGCAGGTCCGACCGTGGACGCGTTTGGCACCTGCTTGGTACAACCCTCTTAATCATGCCGGCAATTGACGCAAGCGTGGCGCGGGTCTAAAGCTCGTTATCCCGTGGTGATTTGGCCGGTCGGCTTGCAGCCACGTTAAACAAGTCGCTAAAGGACCGTCGGGCCGCAAGGCCATATGGACCGGTTGCGACTTTCGCGACCGGTTTTTTGTTGTTTGGACCAATTTTGGTGTTTGGATGGAATGATGACCAAGAAGCGCGACTGGAAGCCTCAGACCGCACTCGTGCATGCCGGAACGCTGCGTTCCGGCTTCGGCGAGACCTCCGAGGCGATGTATCTCACCCAAGGCTATGTCTACGAGACGGCGCAAGCGGCGGAGGCCCGCTTCAAGGGCGAGGAGCCGGGCTTCATCTATTCGCGCTATGCCAATCCGACGGTCGACATGTTTGAGAAACGCATGTGCGCGCTGGAAGGAGCCGAAGACGCGCGCGCCACGGCATCCGGCATGGCGGCGGTGACGGCAGCACTGCTGTGCAGCGCCAAGGCGGGCGACCATATCGTGGCGGCGCGCGCGCTGTTCGGCTCCTGCCGCTGGGTGGTCGAGACGCTGGCGCCGAAATACGGCATTGAGGCAACGCTGGTCGACGGCACCGACATCGCCAATTGGGAAAAGGCGGTCAAGCCAAACACCAAACTGTTTTTCCTGGAAAGCCCTACCAATCCAACGCTGGAGGTAGTCGACATTGCCGCCGTCGCGGCACTTGCCAATTCGATCGGCGCCAGGCTGATCGTCGACAATGTCTTCGCTACGCCCTTGCAGCAGAAACCCCTGCAGCTCGGCGCCCACATCGTCGTCTATTCGGCCACGAAGCATATTGACGGCCAGGGGCGCTGTCTTGGCGGCATCGTTCTGTCGGACAAGAAATGGATCGACGAGAACCTGCATGACTATTTCCGCCACACCGGCCCAAGCCTCTCGCCCTTCAATGCCTGGACGCTGCTGAAAGGCCTGGAGACGCTGCCGCTACGCGTACGCCAGCAGACGGAAAGTGCCGGCCGCATCGCGGATTTCCTGGCCGAGCGCCCGCAAATCGCCCGTGTCATCTATCCCGGCCGTGCCGACCACCCACAAGCGGCCGTGGTCAAGAAGCAGATGTCGGGTGGCTCGACGCTGATCTGCCTCGATGTGAAGGGCGGCAAGCAGGCGGCCTTTGCCTTCCAGAACGCACTCGACGTCGTGCTCATTTCCAACAATCTCGGCGACGCCAAGAGCCTGATCACCCATCCGGCGACGACGACGCACAAGAACTTGACCGATGAGGCCCGCGCCGAGCTCGGCATCGGACCGGGAACGCTCAGGCTGTCAGTTGGCCTTGAGGACGCCGACGACCTGCTCGAAGACATCGAGCAGGCACTGAGAGTTGCCGGATAAGGGCTGGCCGAACAGAGGCGAGCGGGAACGCGCCCGATCAGGCACCGGACGGGGTCTCTTCCAGCTCCGCGACGGTCTTTGTCTGGATAGTCATCACATTGCCGCGCCAGTCGACGGCGCCGCTCAGCCATCCGCGCGCCCAAATGGCGGGAAGCATCAGGTCTCGCGCCATCATCGCCGGGATCGTGCGCGGCGACAGGTGCCATCCCTTAGCCGAGGCCAAAGCGCATTCCGGCAGGTAGGCCGCGACCAGCACGGCGATGGCGGTTGCCGGCAGGCTGACGCCGGCGTCAGCCGCCGCGATCAGCGCAAGCACCAGCGGCGGCGCCGCGCCGATCAGGATCTCGGGGGCGAAGAACAGCGCGAAGGTGACGCGGCGCAGCCGCGCCCAGCGCGCCTGCCGCGACCAGATCTCGCCAAGCGTGCGCCGGCCGAGCGGCTGTTCGAAGGGCGAGGCGACAAGATTGACCCGCAGTCCGAGCCCGTTGACCAGCTTGGTCGCGGCGGCGTCCTCGGCGATCTCGGCGGCAAGCGCGCGGATGCCGCCATTGGCGTCGAGCATCGGCTTGTTCCACAACATGCTCTTACCCTGCGCGAAGCCGAGGCCGAGCGCCTCTCCGGCGTACTGCCAGCGTGCCTGCAGCGTGTTGAGAAAGGCGCATTCGACCTCCCCCCAGAAGCCGTCCGGCCGTGAGCCGATCGGCGTCGAGCAGACGAGGCCAGTACCATGCCGCCATGCCGCCATCAGCTGCTGGACGTAGTCGCTCGGCATAAGCACATTGGAATCGGCAAGAATGACCCAGCGATAATGCGCCGCTTCCCAACCCTTCACGCAATTGTTGAGTTTTGGATTGCCGCTGATGCGGTCGTCACCGACTAGAAGGCGGGCGCGAATAGCTGGAAAGCGCGCCATTGCGGCGGTGATCGGCTTGACCACCGGGTCGTCGGCATGGGCAACGCAGAAGATGAGTTCGTAGCGCGGCCAGTCGAGTGAGAAGGCGCGCTCCAGCGTCTCTTCGGCAAACGGCTCGACGCCGCGTGCCGGGATGACGATCGATACCGGCGGCGCGTTGGCGGGCGGTGCGATCCTGGCTGGTCGCTTCAGCTTCAGCGAAGCTAACAGGATGCTGGCGAGATTTGAAAGAAGGAGGGCTATGGAAAGGAGAGCGGCTGCGAATGTCGGTTCCATCGAGATCTGGTCACTCCAGAAGTGCCGGCCGCATGACGGCCGTTTTCAACAATTCGACAGAACGCTGAGTCGCCCGGCACAAGCCTGCACACCATCATTGTCATGTGTCACTTAAATGACATTGTTTTTCGGCACCTGCGCTCGAGTCGGGCAAGGAGATGACGCGCATCGTTGATCAAACTGCGCTGAGCGTCGAAAGTTCCATCTACATTGCTTTGGAGCAGTTTATGTACAGCGCCGTCACCCGCAACATCGAAGTGCAGGTCAGGCCGTTCTATCTGGAGGATCACTCCGACCCGCCGCAAAACCGCTATGTCTGGGGATATCAGGTGACCATCGACAATCAGTCGGATGAGTTCGTGCAGCTTCTGTCGCGCTACTGGCACATTACCGACGGCACCGGCAAGGTCGAGGAAGTGCGCGGCCCCGGGGTCGTCGGCGAGCAACCCGGACTCAACCCCGGCGACAGCTATCAGTATACGTCTGGATGCCCGCTCTCGACGCCGTCCGGCATCATGGTCGGGCACTACACCATGCGCAACAGGCGGGGCGAGACGTTCGACGTCGCCATCCCCGCCTTCTCGCTCGACTTGCCGGGAATGCGGCGCACCGTCAATTGACGGCGGTCATCCGGCCGCTGCAAACTCCGCCGGGTCGAAGTCATATTGCTTCGAGCAGAATTCGCAGGCGACGTGAATGCTGCCATCCTCGGTGCTGTCCCTGATCTCCTCGGCGGAAAAGCCTTCGAGGATGCCGTGGATCTTCTCCCTCGAGCATGAGCACTGGTCGGCGACCGGCACCCCGCCGAACACGCGGACGCCATGCTCGTGGAAAAGCCGGTAAAGCAGCCGTTCGGCGCCGATCGTCGGATCGATCAGCTCGGTCGGTTCAACAGTACCAAGCAGCGCCAGCAGCTCCTGCCAGGAATTGTCGGTCGGGTCGTGGATTTCCTCACGCGGATCGCCGTCGCCACCTGGAAGGTCGGGTACGCGCATGCGCTCCGCCGACTGCGGCAGGAATTGTGCCAGCAGGCCACCGGCCCGCCATTGTTCGCGGGCACCGCCGACGCCGGGCGTCAGAAGCTTGGCAACCGAAAGCCGGAGGTCGGTCGGAATCTGCTCCGACTGGCGGAAATAAGTGCGTGCGGCATCTTCCAGTGTGACGCCGTCGAGCTGGACGATGCCCTGGTAGCGTTGCGTGTGGGCGCCCTGGTCGATGGTCAGCGCCAGGACGCCGCTGCCGAGCAGCGTCTGCGGTGACGTCTCGCCGGCAGAAGTCAAAGCCTGCAGCCGGTCGGCATCGAAGCGGGCGTAAGCGCGCAGCGCGTGCGGCGTGGAGAAATCCGCGACCAGCATGTCGACCGGCCCGTCGGTGCGGGTCTGCAGAATGAACTTGCCCTCGAACTTCAGCGAAGTTCCGAGCAATACCGTCAACACACAGGCTTCAGCCAGGAGCCGGGCGACCGGCTCGGGATAGTCGTGGCGGCTGAGAATAGCATCGAGCATCGGCCCGAGCTGGACGGTGCGACCGCGCACGTCGAGCGGGCCGACCTCGAACGGCACGACATGGTCGTCGCCGGCGTAGCCGAATTCGCCGAGCTTGGGTTTATGTTCAGCCAATTGATGAGTTTCCAACATGACAAAGCTCCGGGGCGCGGCGATGCCGCCCTCCGGGGCGCATGCGACGAGACGCGCTCGATTTGCGTGATGCGCCTGAGATAGGCACCACCAACTCCCGGATCAAGGCGGCCCAGATCAAGGCGGCGCAGATCAGGCCGGCCCGGATCACCGCGGCTCGTATCAAGCGCCCAGGCACCAGGCCAGGACCGCCTTCTGGGCATGGAGCCGGTTCTCGGCCTCATCGAACACCACCGAATGCGGTCCGTCGATGACCTCGTCGGTAACCTCCTCACCGCGATGCGCCGGCAGACAGTGCATGAACAGCGCATCCGGCTTGGCTTTCGCCATCAGTGCCGCATTGACCTGATAGGGCAGGAAGACATTGTGGCCGCGGGCACGGTGCTCCTGGCCCATCGACACCCAGCAGTCGGTGACGATGCAGTCGGCCTCGTGAACGGCCTCCTCGGGCGAACGGGTGAATTTCAGCTTGCCGCCATTGGCTTTCGACCAGTCGACATGCTTCTGGGCCGGTTCGCTGCCCTCGGGCACGGCGACATTCAGCTTGAAATGGAACCGCGCGGATGCCTCCAGCAGCGAATGCAGCACGTTGTTGCCGTCGCCGGTCCAGGCGATCGTTTTACCGGCCACCGGACCGCGGTGCTCTTCGAAGGTCATGATGTCGGCCATCAGCTGGCAGGGATGGGTCTCGTCGGTCAGCCCGTTAATGACGGGGACCGTAGCGTTTTCCATCAGTTCCAGCAGCCGGTCATGCGAGGTGGTGCGGATCATGATGGCATCGACGTAGCGCGACAGCACCTTGGCCGTGTCGGCAATGGTCTCCGAGCGGCCAAGCTGCATCTCGGTGCCGGTCAGCATGATCGTCTCGCCACCCAACTGCCGCATACCGACGTCGAACGACACGCGCGTGCGCGTCGACGGCTTGTCGAAGATCATCGCCAGCACCTTGCCTTCGAGCGGCTTGCTGCGTTCGCCGGCCTTGAGCCTTGCCTTTCGCACCGCTGCGTCGTCGAGCATGAAGCGCAGATCGCCTTCGGAAACGGCGGAAAGATCGGTGAAATGGCGAAGGGACATCAGGAATTCCAGGATTACTTCGCAGCGGCAGCGACGATGGCATCTGCCAGGCTCTTGGCGCCGGCACGAATGCGCTCGAGCGCTTCGTGGATCTCGGCGTCGGTGACGGTGAGAGGCGGCAGCAGGCGGATAACGTTGTCGCCGGCCGGAACCGTCAAGAGATGCTGGTCACGCAGTGCCACCGTGACCTTGGTGTTGGGCATCGCGCATTTAAGCCCGAGCATCAGGCCGGTGCCCCTGATGCTTTCGATAACATCCGGAAATTCGTCGGCGACGCCAGCGAGCCCCTGCTTCAACAGCAGTGCCTTGCGCTGGACGTCTTCGAGAAAGCCGTCTTCCAGTACCACGTCGAGCACGGCGTTGCCGACCGCCATTGCCAGCGGATTGCCGCCGAAGGTGGTGCCGTGCACGCCGGCGGTCATGCCGACCGCTGCCTCGTCGGTGGCGAGGCAGGCACCCATCGGGAAGCCGCCGCCGATGCCTTTGGCCACCGCCATGAGGTCGGGGGTGACACCCGCCCACTCATGCGCGAACAGCTTTCCGGTGCGGCCGACGCCGCATTGGACCTCGTCGAAAATCAGGAGCAGTCCGTGCTGATCGCAGAGCTGCCTGAGCCGCTTCAGCGATTGCGTCGGCACTTGCCTGATGCCGCCCTCGCCTTGCACCGGCTCGATCAGGATCGCCGCGGTTTCAGGCGTGATCGCCTTCTCGGTGGCATCCACATCGTCGAAACCGACCTGGTCGAAGCCGTCGACCTTGGGGCCGAAACCTTCCAGATACTTGTACTGGCCGCCGGCGGCGATGGTCGCCAGGGTGCGGCCGTGGAAGGCGCCTTCGAAGGTGATTGTGCGGTAGCGCTCGGGATGGCCCTTGACGAAGTGGTAGCGCCGCGCCGTCTTGATGGCGCATTCGAGCGCCTCTGCGCCGGAATTGGTGAAGAACACCTTGTCGGCAAAGCTTGCGTCGGCCAGCCGCTCGCCGAGCCGGCTCTGTCCCGGAATCTCGTACAGATTAGAGACGTGCCAGAGCTTGGCGGCCTGCTCGGTGAGGGCCGCGACCAGATGCGGATGGCTGTAGCCCAACGAATTCACGGCGATGCCGCCGGCGAAATCGAGATATCGCTCGCCCTTGTCGGTGACCAGCCAGGTGCCTTCACCGTGGTCGAAAGCCAGGGGTGCGCGAACAAAGGTCTCGAAAAGCGCCGAACCGCTCATTATATGCGTCTCCGGAACCGGAAAAATCAAAAAGCCGCCAAAGCGGCGGCCCTTGTGGCTTATCGTGTTTTTCGGCCGTGAAGTCAACGAAAAGGTCGCGCAAGGTCGCGCGGCAAGCCCCCCAGCATAACGCCGGCTCCTAAGCGACCGGGCAAGTTGGGGAAAACCGAAAAAACCGATTCGTGTTGGCCTTGGGACTCTTGTCACCGAGTCAGCGCATAAGGTAATTGTAGCAGAGAAATAACTAGATTTCGTGCGGCGGACCTAATCACCCGATATATGTGGTGTCTGCCCGGCAGAAGCCGGGTCGGGAATGGATTCCGATTGCCGCACGTTTCAGCAGGAGCGCGGTCTCATGAACTGGACTGACGAGCGAGTCGAACTTCTCAGAAAATTGTGGTCGGAGGGCCTCAGCGCCAGCCAGATCGCCGCACAGCTTGGCGGGGTCAGCCGCAATGCGGTCATCGGCAAAGTGCACCGGCTGAAACTGTCCGGTCGCGGACGCACGACCGCCTCACCGGCACGCCAGAAGAAGACGGTGCAGGGATCGACGATCCAGAAATCGGTGTCCCGGGCAGCAAGCGCCACGCGCCATGCCACCACCTCGATGTCGATCGGTGCGACCGCGCTCAAGGCGCAGTTCGATGCCGAACCGGTGGCGCGCCACTATATCCGCCCGGTCGAGAACGTCGTCGTGCCGATCTCGCGGCATCTGCAACTTGTCGAACTCAACGAGCGCACTTGCAAATGGCCGAACGGCGATCCGCTTTCGGAAGACTTCCATTTCTGCGGCAACGACGCCGCCGAAACCGGCCCCTACTGCAAGTACCACGCCCGCGTGGCGTTCCAGCCGGCATCGGAGCGGCGGCGGAGCAGGTGAATGGTGAATGGTGAATGGTGAATGGTGGCGGGCTGAGCTTGGAGTAAGAAAGCAAGGCTCTTGCCTAGCCCTATTCACTATTGATCATTCACCCACTTCATAGCCACCCATTCTTGCGAAACCGCCAGTAAAGAAACGTGCAGATCAGGGCAATTGCCGCCAGGACGGCCGGGTAGCCATATTCCATCCTCAGTTCCGGCATGTCGCTGAAATTCATGCCGTAAATGCCGGCGAATGCCGTCGGCACGGCCAAGATTGCGGCCCATGAGGCAAGCTTCTTGGAGATCGCCGTCTCCTGGCTTTGACCGACCAGAAGGCTCGCCTCGAAGGCGAAGGCGAGAACCTCACGCAGGCTGTCGATCTTTTCCTGGACAGTGCGGATGTGGTCGGTGACGTCGCGAAACAGCGGGTGCATGGCTGTGTGGATTTGCGGCAGATCGGCGCTGGTGAGCCGCCGGCAGACCTCCACCAGCGGCAGGGCCGCATTACGCAGGCGCAAGAGATCGCGGCGCAGCATGTAAAGCCGTTCGATATCGGAGCCGGTCATCGGTTTCAGCAGAACCTTGTCCTCGATCGCCTCGACCTCGTTTTCGATCTGCTCAAGCACCGGCATATAGTTGTCGACGATGAAATCGAGAATGGCGTAGAGGACGAAATCCTCGCCCTTGGCAAGGGAATGCGGGCAGCTTTCCCAATGCTGGCGAACGGCGGCGTAGGAGGTCGACGGGCCATGCCTGACGCTGACGATGTAGCCCGCGCCGACGAACAGATGCGTCTCGCCGAAGGTGACGCGGCTGTCGATCAGCTGCGCCGTGCGGGCAACGATGAACAGGGCATCACCATATTGCTCGATCTTCGGTCGCTGGTGCGGATGCTCCGCGTCCTCGATCGCCAGCTCATGCAGATGGAATTGCGCCTGGACGCGCAGCAACAAATTGCGGTCGGGCTCCAGCAGTCCGATCCAGACCACGTGGCCCGGCTTCCCGGCCCATTCGCCGGCTTCCTCGATCGGAATGTCGGCGATGCGCCGCCCAGCCGTATAGACGCCGCAAGCGATTATACCCGACATCGGCGGCGCAGGAGCAAACTCGCGGACATATTCCATCGCAGCCTCCTGAAGGCGTGGCCTTCATCGCGGAACTGAGAAGTCGGCGCGTCGAAAGCTTAGCGCAATTTTCTGTCGGGTGGCGAATCCGAAATTCGCATCAGTGCTGAGAGAACTCACTTCGCTGGTTGGGTTGCGGGAAGAATAATCTTGTCCGTCTTATCGCCCTTCGGACGATCGGCCGGCATCTGGTCGCCGGTGACGATATAGTAGATCGTCTCGGCGATGTTGGTGGCGTGGTCGCCGATGCGCTCGATGTTCTTGGCGCAAAACAGGAGATGTGTGCAGGGCGTGATGTTGCGTGGGTCTTCCATCATGTAGGTCAGCAATTCGCGAAACAGAGAGGTGTACATGGCGTCGATCTGGTCGTCGCGGTCGCGCACGAAACCGATTTTCTCCACCGACCGCGACGCATAGACGTCGAGTACTTCCTTGAGCTGGGTCAGTGCCAGATTGGCCAAAGCCTCGAGGCCGCGGAACAGGCTGTTCGGCTGGCGCCCGTCTGCGACGGCAACCACCCGCTTGGCGACGTTCTTGCCGAGGTCGCCTACCCGTTCGAGGTCAGCCGAGATGCGGATCGCGCCGACGATCTCGCGCAGATCCGTCGCCATCGGCTGGCGTTTGGCGATGATGATGATCGCCTTGTCGTCGATCTCGCGCTGTCCCTCATCCAGAACTAGGTCGTCCCGAATGACTTTCTGGGCAAGCCCCGGATCCGCATTGACCAGCGCCGCGACCGCCTGCTCGACCATGCGCTCGGCATGCCCGCCCATCGCAGCGATGCGCTTCGACAGATATTTCAGCTCCTCGTCATAGGCGCTGACGATATGCACGGACTGCATGGACGAAATGCCTTCCCGGGATCTCGTGGTTGAGTCGTTCCCTCGAATCCCCGCTGATACGCTAGCCGGATGACAGAAAAAAGAAACGGCCCATTATGTGCTAGAGATAGTACTACGTTAGCGAGCCGGCAAATGGACCGTGAACGCCGCACCCTTGCCGATCTCCGACCTGATGGAGAGTCTGGCGTTGTGGCGGGTCAGGATATGCTTGACGATGGACAGGCCAAGGCCGGTGCCCTTCTGGGTTCGGCTGTTCTCGACGTCGACGCGGTAGAAACGCTCGGTGATGCGCGGGATGTGCTCTTCGGGGATGCCGGGGCCGAAATCCCTGATGGTGACGTCGATGCCCGGTTCGGGATCGCTGTCGTTGCGTATGATCGACACCACGACACGTCCGCCCGACTGACCATATTTGCAGGCGTTTTCCAGCAGATTTTCGAAGACCTGGAAAAGCTCGTCCCGATCGCCGGCCACGTCGAGCGGCCCTTCCGCGAAATCACGCTCGATGACGACGCCGTTTTCCTTTGCGAGCGGCCCAAGCGAATCGATGACGCTGTCGATGGCCTGGCGCACGTCGACCTCGGTTCCCGGCTTGAGATAGGGCTTCATCTCCAGGCGCGACAGCGACAGAAGGTCGTCGATGAGGCGCGCCATGCGGCTGGTCTGGTTCTGCATGATCTGCAGGAACTGCTCGCGCGCCGCGGGGTCGTTGCGGGCCGGCCCGCGCAGCGTCTCGATGAAGCCGGCGATCGAGGCGAGAGGCGTGCGCAGCTCGTGGCTGGCATTGGCAATGAAGTCGGCACGCATTCTGTCGATCCGGCGCGCCTCACTCTGGTCCTTGAACACCAGCACGTAGAGATCCGTGGCATGGCCGACTGAAGACGCGCTCACCCGATAGGCTCGTTCGACCGGCAGCTTTTCTATGTAGTCGACGCTGTCCGAAGCGACGTTGCCCGCCAAGATGCTATCCAGCAAGGCCTGCATTTCCGGCGCGCGGAATTTCAGCGACAGCGACATGCCGGGGGCAATCCCACCGAAGGCGGCAAAGGCAGCGGCGTTGGCGTGGACGATGGCGGCGGAGCGATCGAAAATGATCAGCGGATCGGCAACCGCCGCCGCGAGATATTCGCCGGAAAGTTGTTGCACGCCCGACTCGATGGCCGCGGCATTTTCGGTCGATTGGCGGGCGATGCCGGCCGGCAGCATCGCAGCGGCAACCAGCACGGCGCCAGCCAGCAGCACCACATAGCCAGACATGCCGGCAAAACCATAGACCATCAGAACCGCAACGAGACCGGCCGCCAGCAGCCAGCGGCTGTTCCACAGCCGCATGGCGACGGTTTGCGCCCTGCCTCTCCGCTCTGTGCCGATGTCGGCCATTTGCGCTCCGTCTGCGGCCACTTCAAGAACTTCTTGCTGGACCGGCGCTAGAGCGCAGTGCGTCCAATTGGGCGCACAAAGGACGCTCTACCTCTTTATCTGCTGCATCGTTCTTTCCGAAAATCGATTCCGATTTTCGGGCCGATGCAGTAAGGCTCCCAATAGCACGAGTCCGGAAGCTGGAAAGGTTCGCCTCGATGAAAAACGCCAACGAAAGCCCCGCCGCACCCTCATCGGGGCCGCTGAAGATCATGATCGACGGCAAGGAGAGGGCGTTCGACATCGAGGCCCCCGCGCTTCCCGACTGGGTCGAGGACCGCAAGCTCACTGCCGGCGGTTACCCTTACGACAAGAAGATGAAGAGCGAGGAGTATGACGAGAGGCTAGAGAAGCTGCAGATCGAGCTGGTCAAGGCGCAGGCGTGGCTGCAGTCGACGGGCAAGCGGGTAATGTCGCTGTTCGAGGGGCGCGACGCTGCCGGCAAGGGCGGCACGATCTTCGTTTTGCGCCAGTATCTGAACCCTCGCACGGCGCGCAACGTGGCGCTGACCAAGCCAACGCCCACCGAGCTTGGACAATGGTACTTCCAGCGCTACGTCGACCACTTCCCGACGTCGGGCGAATTCGTCACCTTCGACCGCTCCTGGTATAACCGCGCCGGCGTTGAACCGGTGATGGGATTCTGCACGCCCGAGCAGCACGAGCAATTTCTGGACGAGGTTCCGCATTTCGAGCGGATGATTCGCAACGAGGGCATACATTTCTTCAAATTCTGGCTGAACATCGGCCGGGAAACGCAGCTCGAGCGATTCCACGACCGCCGCTGGAGCCCGCTGAAGAGCTGGAAGTTTTCGCCAATCGACATCGCCGGCATCAGCAAATGGGACGAATACACCAAAGCGCGCGACCTGATGGTCGAGCGCACGCACAAGGAGTTCGCGCCCTGGATCATTGTGCGGGCGAACGACAAACGGCGCGCGCGGCTGGCCGTCATGCAGCGCATTCTCCTTTCGCTTCCCTATGACGGCCGCGACCTCGACGTCATCGGCAAGGAGGACAAGAAGATCATCGGCGAAGGGCCGACTTTCCTCGAAAAATAAGCTCACCTCATCGATACGCGGCTCTCATGCCGCCAGCCGGGCAATCCGCTGCAGTCGCTTCAGCGTGGTGTCGTCCTGCAGCGCCTGCTGGAAAAGCGAGATCTCCTGATCGATGCGGTCGCAGAGCGCGCCGGTGTCGCCCCTAAGCAGGTCGCGCGTCTGTAGCAGCGCCGCGACAGGCTTCTTGGCGAGTTGCCTGGCTCTTGCCAACGTGGCTTCCTCGACGCTGCCGTCCGTCACGATCTCGCCGACAAGGCCCAGTGCCCTGGCATCTTCGGCGGCGAGCGTGTCGCCCAGGCAGAAGAAGCGGAACGCCCCGGCATAGCCGAGCTTCTGCGGCGCCAGAATGCTGGTCGCCGCGTCCGGCACCAGGCCGAAATCGACGAACGGCACCCGAAACGTGCTCTTGCTCGAGGCGATCACCATGTCGCAGTGGAACAGGATGGTGCAACCGACGCCGACGGCGTCGCCGTCGACACAGGCAAGGACCGGTTTCGGAAACGTCGCCAGCGTGCGGAACATATCGGTGACGGCGGCGATCAGTCGCCGATGTTTGGTGGCGTCGAGAAATTCGGAGAAATCGGCACCGAGGCAGAAGCACCCGGCCAAGCCGCGCAGGACCACTACGCGGACGTCGTCGTCGACAGCGGCTTCGTGGAATGTCCTGGCCAGGCTTTCATAGGCCCGCCTGTCCAGCACCGGGCGGCCGTCACCCGACGATACCGTGACGATCAGCGTGTGATTGCGGAATTCTGCTTTTGAGTGAACGTTCATGGCCTCTCTCCAATCTCACGAGGCGCGTCTCTGTCCGAGCATGTCCGGGTACCCTCTGGCCAGCACCGGCGCAAAGTGGTTGCGGCGCGAACGCACCACGTCGAGCGTGTGCTCGTTGAAGGTGAGCAGTGTGGCAACCACCTGCTGGTTGCCATAGGTACGCTGGTAACCGAGCGGCGTTGCCAGGAAATGCAGCTGCAGCGCGCGAAGCACCCACATCGGCTCGAATTCGATGATCACCTGGTTGACGTTGCGCTTCAGACCCCACTCGACGAAGCCGGCGATCAGCTCGGTGCCGACCGTCGACACGCCGCGCCGACCGTCGCGGAATCCCGGCGCAACCGCATAGCGGGTCAGTTCATAGACATTCGGGCCCGACGGTGGGGTTCCCTCATAAAGGTCCGCCAGCACATCGGTTAGAAGATGGGCCCGGGTTGTCGGCAACATCCGCTGATAACCGGCGAGCTCGCCATTGCGGATGACGATCTGGTGCACTGCCTCGTCGTGGTCGAATTGATCGATCTCGAGGCCATCAGGGCGCTGCAGATCGGTCCATCCCATCTCTTCGACGAAAACTCTGTAACGCAAACGATGAACTGCCTCCCAGAGGTCGGGCCGTTCCATCAGTTCCTGGGTTGTGAGGGAAAAAAGCATTTGCCGTCTCCTAGTTTCAATAGGAAGATACGGCCGTGCTTTCCCAAAAAAATTACGCGATCACGCAAGCAAGAATTTCTAGGCCGGCGCGGCCGACCTAGTTAATATAGCCGCGCCTTATCGCTTCCGCGACGGCCTGGACCCGGTTGACGGCACCGAGTTTGCTTTTGGCGTTAAGAAGGTGTTTCTCTGACGTGTGTTCCGAAATGCCGAGAATTTGTGAAATCTCCCATTCGGACTTGCCAACAGCAGCCCATTGCAGGCATTCGCGCTCACGCGGCGTTAATTCGACATGATCGATGGTTTTGCCCGCCATGGTGTGGAGCTGCATTGCGCGGCCAATCGCATAAGTCGAGACCAGCGACACCAACCCGAAATCGGCGCTCGACAATTCGACAGCCTCGCCGCCTAGCGACACCATGACGATCTGGCCATCGAGCGTGATTAGCGGAAAGGCCAACCCGTCGCGCAGCTTGAATTCCCCGGCATCGCCCATCACCTCGCCGCCGCTCTTGCCGATGCGGATGCCCTGAGATGCTTCCCGCCACTGGAATGGCGCTTGAAGCTGCTTCATGTGGCTGACGACGGGGTCGTGATCGACGTAGTTGCGCGCGACGTAGCGTTCAAGCCATTCAGCCGGCCAGTCGCAGAGCAGCACATGGTCCTTTTGCTGGTTTCTCGGCGTGCCAGGTTGCGGAACCGTCCCGGCCATCAGCGCCGTCAGCCCGAACCCGCTTGTTACCCCCAACAGCTTTTCGCAGACGGCGGCGGCTGTGCCGGCGTGCTGCAACTGATCTATCAACTCCAGCGTACGATCGAAATGACCCATCGCAACATCTACCCCATGTTGCCTTCCGCTCTTGAGGCCAATGGCAGTGATCAACCCGCACCACGCCATCAACCCCGGACTGCAAAGCTGCCTCCCCTGTGCGTCCTACTGCTCCTCTTCAGCCGGCATCACGCAGTCACTTGCAAACTCACTAAACAATATCCCTAAATTGCAATGATGAAACCAAAAACCGTCGCACCTGTGTTTTTTTCGTACAAAAACCTGTGTTATTTCGTACGAAAGCCGGGGCAAGACCGAACGGAGTCGTCGCGTGGCGTTTCGGCGCATATCCATTTCATTGATCTCGATATTGATCGGAGCGCAATCGCTTGCGGCTGCTGCGCTCGCCGCGGAGCCGCAGGTGCCCGTGTTCTGGGACGCCAAGGAGCGGCTGCCAAAGCCGGACCTTTCGATGCTGCCGCGGCTGCGATTCCTGACCACCACGGATTTCCCGCCGTTCAATTTCCTCGATGGGGCAGGCCGGCTGTCGGGCTTCCATGTCGACCTAGCGCGCGCCATCTGCGCCGAGCTCGGCGTTGCCGAAAAATGCCAGATCCAGGCGCTGCCCTGGGCCGAGCTCGAAGGTGCGCTCGGGAAGGGCGAGGGCGAAGCGATCATTGCCGGCATCGCCGCGACGCCGGAGTCGCGGTCGAAATACGCATTTTCACGCTCCTACCTGCAATTTCCGGCCCGCTTCATCATGCTGAAGACACAGGCGCTGACCGAACCAATGTTCGACAAGCTGCGCAGCAAGCGTGTCGGCGTGATCGCCGGCTCCGCGCACGAGCGGGTGCTGCGCGATTATTTCGGCGACGTCCAAATCGTCCCATTCGCAAAGCCGGAGGAGCTTTATGGCGAGCTGAAAGCCGGCAAGATCGACGCCGCCTTCGGCGACGGCATGCGTTTCGCCTTCTGGCTCGGCGGTTCGGATGCAGCGGGCTGCTGCCGCTTTGCCGGCGGCCCCTATCTGGCGCCCGAATATCTCGGCTCAGGCATGGCAATCGCCACCAGGGCCGACGATCCGGCACTGGCCGCCGCTTTCGACTACGCGCTGCAGGAAATCTCGGTGAAAGGCACGTTCGCCGAGTTCTATCTGCGCTATTTTCCCGTCAGTTTTTTCTGAGCTTGGCCGCCGGCTCAGGTCAGCGTGCGAAGGCGGGCCTTGGCGGCTCGCGCAATGGCGGCGACCGTCAGCGCATCGAGGTCGAGTTCCCGGCGGACGAGCTGCAGAACGCGTACCTCCTCCAGGCGCATTTCGAGATCGACAGCTGCGACCTCGAAGGCGGCGGCATAGGCGGTGTCACGCAGGCGTTCGGGCAGCGCCTCGGCGACGCGCGCCAGGACGCCCTCCAGCCCATCCTTTTCATGCAGCATTTTCTGGCAGGCCTGGGCGACCTCGACCAGCCGCTCCTGGTTGAAATCCTCAAACACCGGCCAGGATCGAACGACGTCGCCGATCCGCGCCAGTTCGACGTCGGTCATGTCGCGGTCTGACGCCGAGGTGATGACCATCAGGTAGATCATGGCTTCGTGTGGCGACAATGGCATTTACAACTCCTTGAGATGGTCCCGAAGTTAGGAACGAGGGACCGGCGCCGCAAGGAAAAACAGCCGCGATCGTTGGCGCTCCGATCACGCCTTGGAAGTTGATCCATCCTGACTATCGGGACGGGGGCTTCTTGCCTGATCACGGTCCTGCCCGAAAACCGGGTTCCACTTTTCGGGATCATGGTCTAGAGCATGCGGCTGCCGGCATCGATGCTGGCAACGTTGCAGGAATAGCATCATGGCCGAACAACAGCCGATCGATCTCAGCCCGGAAGTCCTCGCCGCCGCCGAAAGCAAGGCGTGGCCATTCGAGGAAGCGAAAAAGATCGCCGCCCGCTACGCGAGCAGCGGCTACCCGGAAACGGTGCTGTTCGAGACCGGCTACGGCCCGTCCGGCCTGCCGCACATCGGCACGTTCGGCGAGGTGGCGCGCACATCTATGGTGCGCCACGCCTTCCGCGTGCTGACTGAAGACAAGGTCAAGACGCGGCTGCTGTGCTTCTCCGACGACATGGACGGATTGCGCAAGGTGCCTGACAATGTGCCTAACAAGGACATGCTGCGCGCCTACCTCGGCAAGCCGCTGAGCAGGATACCGGACCCGTTCTCCAATGAGTATCCGTCCTTCGGCGCTGCCAATAACGCACGGCTGCGCACTTTCCTCGACCGTTTCGGCTTCGATTACGAATTCGCTTCCTCGACCGACTATTATACTTCCGGCCGCTTCGACGCGACGCTGCTCAAGATGCTCGAGCGCTTCGATAAGGTGATGGCAATTATGCTGCCGTCGCTGCGCGAGGAGCGGGCGCTGAGCTATTCGCCCTTCCTGCCGATCCATCCCAAGACCGGCATCGTCATGCAAGTCGCGATCGACGAGCGCAAGCTCGACGCCGGCACCATCGTGTGGCGCGACCCGGACACCGGCGAGCGCTTCGAGACGCCGGTGACCGGCGGTCATGCCAAGCTGCAATGGAAGCCAGATTGGGCGATGCGGTGGGCAGCACTCGGCGTCGATTACGAGATGTCCGGCAAGGATCTGATCGATTCCGTCAAGCTCGCCGGGCAGATTTGCCGCGCGCTCGATGCTCCGGCACCGGAGGGCTTCAATTACGAGCTGTTCCTCGATGAGAACGGCCAGAAGATCTCGAAGTCGAAGGGCAATGGGCTGACCATTGACGAGTGGCTGACTTACGCGCCGACCGAGAGCCTTAGCCTTTATATGTTCCAGCGCCCGCGAACCGCGAAGAAGCTCTATTTCGACGTCATCCCGAAGGCGGTAGACGAATATTACACGTTCCTCTCTGCCTATCAGAGGCAGGACTGGAAGGAGCGGCTGGGCAATCCGGTCTGGCACATGCATGACGGCAATCCCCCGGCAGTCGACCTGCCGGTTCCGTTCTCGCTGCTGCTCAACCTGGTCAGCGCCTCGAACGCGCAGAACAGGGACGTGCTGTGGGGTTTCATTTCGCGCCACGCGCCGGGTGTGACGCCGACAACCCATCCCGAGCTCGACCGGCTGGCCGAATATGCCATCCGCTATTTCGACGATTTCGTGAAGCCGGCGAAAGTGTACCGTGCTGCCGACGCGGTCGAGCGCGAGGCGCTGACCAAGCTTTCGGTAGCGCTTGCCGCGCTGCCGGCTGATGCCGACAGCGAGGCAATCCAGAACGCTGCCCTCAATGTTGCGCGCAAGATCGAGCGCTACCAGGACCATTCCAAGCAGAGCCCGGAGGGCGGACCCGGTGTCTCCGTCGCCTTCTTCCAGATGATCTATCAGGTGCTGATAGGTCAGGAACGCGGACCGCGCTTCGGCTCCTTCGCCGCGCTCTACGGCATCGCCGAAACGCGCGAGCTCATTCAGCGGGCGCTGGCTGGTCAACTGGCGGCATGAGGACGCCGTCTTGCTCCTCCAGGATCGAGCTAGGCGCTACAGGCGCGGATCGCGACGCAGCAGCCGGGAGCGGCGGCAGGCCTGAAACGCTCGGCGCCGGCCCGAAGACGCCTTTTTTTGCTGCACGCGCCTTCTCGCCGGCTTCTGCGTAAGGGCCGCCCTTGGCGGCGCGCGCCCAGCCATTTTCGACCAGCCATTGGCCGATATCCTGATTGCCGATCCGGCACTCGGCGGCGATCAGATCACGACCGCCTTCGGGCGGCACGGCACAGACCACCGCACGACTGCGGAGAAAGGCGCGGAAGGCCGTTCGCGCCCGAATGCCGCAATTCCAGGACTCGCCGCCGTCGGTGCAAGTCTCCTCCTGCTTGACGATGTCGATACCGGAAACCGCAATCGAATAGCCCTTTGCTTCGATGACCCCGGCGGCCGACGCGACGGGCTGGAATAGTTTCGTGCCTTTCCAGTCGTCAGGCATTTTCGTTTTTGGCGGCTTGGGCGGTCCGGCCAATGCCAGATCGCTCAACGGGGCGCGCGGCTCTATCCGTTCAAGCTCGTTAGAACCGGGCGGCGGCGGCACCACGATGTCTGGATCGATTGCCCTCGAATGCGCCGCCTGCTTGGCTGGCACTGGTTTCGGGATGGCCGACGTAGCCGGCGCGGCGGGCTGCGGTTCAGCGCCGACCTGGATTTGCTCCCAGGGGCCGCCGCTTTCGCTCTGGACGGCGCGGCCGCCGGCGACAATTGCCGTGGCCATCGCCGGGATCGCCAGAACAGCCAAGGCAAGGTGAGGCAGACGCACCGGCCCCGCGCCTACTGGCTTGCCCAGACAATCCGCGCCACCCATTCGACATCGCGCATGGGGATGTCGCGGTCCGGGTGATCGGGATTGAGGGAGACCAGCGCGATCGACCTCGGTGTCTGGCGGTCAAGCACCTTGGCCATCACCTCGCCGGCATTGGTCTTGACGACGACGCGATCACCCTTTCGTATAGTAGCCCCCGGCTCGACGATCAGGACATCGCCATTGCGATAGAGCGGCAGCATGGAATCGCCCTGGACCTTCAAGGCATAGGAGGTCTCGGTTGCCCGTGCCGGAAGCTCGATCAGGTCCCATCCCTGCCCCGCTGGAAACCCGGCGTCGTCGAAGAAGCCACCGGCGCCCGCCTGGGCGAAGCCGAGCAGCGGCACCGACGATCTCTGCACGGGTAGTGAGCCGGAATTACCCCGACCCTCGACCAGCCCCGCAAATTCGTCCAGCGAGGCGCCGGTCGCCTCGATGATCTTGGCCAGCGATTCGGTCGACGGCCAGCGCGGCCGTCCATCTGAGGACAGCCGCTTCGATTTGTTGAAGGCGGTCGAGTCGAGGCCAGCGCGCCTGGCCAGTCCAGAGGCCGAAAGCGAATAACGCTCGGCAAGAGCGTCGATGGCGGCCCAAACGCGGTCGTGCGAGAGCACCTTGCTCTTCCTTCGAAACAGGAAAAAATACCTTCCCTGTTCTACCCCTTGGCCGCCATCTTGTCCACCGCCGAAGACGGTGTCAGGCTGCCTCCTTGGCCTCGTCCCTGGTATAGGGATCGAAGCGCTCGTAAAAGGTCTCGCCCTTCTCGGCCATATCAAGCAGCAGCTTCGGCGCCTTGAACTCGGTGCCGTATTTCTTCTGCAGGCGCTTGGCGATTTTGACGAATTTCTTAGCGCCGATGCCGTCGATGTAGGACAGTGCACCGCCTGTATAGGGCGCGAAGCCGAAGGCCAGGATCGAGCCGACATCGGCCTCGCGTGGGTCGGTAACGATGCCCTCTTCCATCACCCGTACCGCCTCAAGCGCGATGGTGACCAGCAGCCGCTGCTTCAGTTCCTCATAATCAACCTGCTCCGGCGCCAGCTGCGGGTAGAGATCCCTGAGACCTGGCCACAGCTTCTTCTTGGCCGGTTTTGCCGGATAGTCATAGAAGCCCTTGCTGTTCTTGCGGCCCAAGCGACCATGCGTGTCGACCATCGTGTTGATCAGCGCCATCTGCTTCGGATCGACCGCCTTGTCGCCGAGATCGCGCATGGTCTGCTTCATGATCTTCTGGGCAAGGTCGATCGCGGTCTCGTCGGTCAATGCCAGAGGACCGACCGGCATGCCGGCGGCTTTCGCCGCATTCTCGATCATCGGCGCCGGAACACCTTCGATCAGCATCTTGTAGGCTTCCGACATGTAGCGCAGTACGCAGCGATTGACGTAAAAACCGCGCGTATCGTTGACGACGATCGGCGTCTTCTTGATGGCGCGGACGAAGTCGATCGCGGTGGCCAGCGCCTTGTCGCCGGTCTTCTTGCCGAGGATGATCTCGACCAGCATCATCTTGTCGACCGGCGAGAAGAAATGAATGCCGATGAAATTCTTCGGGCGCGCCGAATTCCTGGCCAGCGATGTGATTGGGATGGTCGACGTGTTCGACGCGAAGATCGCCGACGGCTTCAGCACCGCCTCGGCCTGTTCGGTGGCATCCTTCTTAACGGCCGAATCCTCGAACACCGCCTCGATCACAAGATCACAGCCGGCAAGATCGGCGTAATCGGCCGTCGGCGTGATCAGCGACAGCAATCTTTCCTTGTCCTCTGGCTTGGCGCGGCCCTTCCTGACCTGATCCGAGATCAGGTTGTCGGAATGCGCTTTGCCCTTGGCGGCGGACTCTATGTCGCGGTCGAGCAGCACCACCGGAATGCCGGCCTTGGCCGTCACATAGGCGATGCCGATGCCCATGAAGCCGGCACCGAGCACGCCGATCTTCTTGAACTTCGTTTCCGGCACACCGGCCGGGCGGCGCGCGCCCTTGTTCAGTTCCTGCAGCGACACGAACAGCGAACGGATCATCGCTGCCGCTTCCCTGGTCTGCATGATCTCGGTGAAATAGCGTTGCTCGATCCGCAAGGCGGTGTCGAACGGCACCAACAGGCCCTCATAGACGCATTTCAGGATGGCGGCAGCGGCGGGATAATTGCCATAGGTCTCGCGGCGCAGAATGGCGATGGCCGGGGGCCACAGATTGGCACCGGCCACCGAATAGATCGGGGCGCCGGGCAGCTTGAAGCCCTTTTCATCCCATGGCGCCACCGGTTTCAAGCCGTTCCTGATCATCGCCTTGGCGGTTTCGACCAGCTTGTCCGGCTCGGCAATCTCATGGATCAGGCCCATCGACTTGGCCTTCTGAGGCGACAGCGTCTGGCCGGACGTCAGCATTTGCAGCGCCTGCTGCTGGTCGGTCAGCCGCGGCACGCGCTGGGTGCCGCCGGCGCCCGGAAAAATGCCGATCTTCACTTCGGGAAGCGCCATCCTCACTTTGTCTGAATCGGCCGCGACACGGCCATGGCAGGCGAGCGACAATTCGAGCGCGCCACCCATGCATGTGCCGTTGATCGCCGAAACCCATGGCTTTCCCGAAGTTTCCAGCTTGCGGAATAGGCCGTTCATGGTGCCCGCATTGTCGAACAGGGCCTTGGTCGCCTTCTCCGGGTCCTTCGCCTTGTCGGCGGCGAGGGTCGCCAGCATCTTCTGCAGCATGGTGATGTCGGCGCCGCCCGAGAACGTATCCTTGCCGGAGGTGATCACCGCGCCCTTTATCGCTGCATCGCTCGCCACTTTGTCGACGATGGTATTCAGTTCGAGCATCACCTCCTCGGTGAAGACGTTCATCGAACGGTCCGGCATGTCCCAGGTGACCAGCGCAATGCCGTCGGCGTCGATGTCGAGGGTGAAATTGGTGTAGCTCATCATCTCTCTCCGTCAGACGCGTTCGATGATCGTTGCAGTGCCCATGCCGGCGCCGATGCAAAGCGTCACCAGCGCGGTGTTGAGGTCGCGGCGTTCCAATTCGTCCAGCACCGTACCGAAAATCATCGCACCGGTGGCGCCGAGCGGATGGCCCATGGCGATGGCCCCACCATTGACGTTGATCCGGTCATGCGGAATGTCGAAAGCCTGCATGTAGCGCAGCACCACCGAAGCGAAGGCCTCGTTGATCTCGAACAGGTCGATGTCCGACAGCTTCATCTTCGCCCGCTTCAACAGCTTCTCGGTGACGTCGACGGGGCCGGTCAGCATCAGCACCGGTTCGGAGCCGATGTTGGCGAACGCACGGATGCGTGCGCGCGGCTTGAGGCCGAGCGTCTTTCCCGCCTTTTTCGAGCCGAGCAGCACGGCCGCCGCGCCATCGACGATGCCGGAGGAATTGCCGGCATGGTGGACGTGGTTGACCTGTTCCACCTCGGGATGCTTCTGCACGGCGACGGCGTCGAAGCCGCCCATTTCGCCGGGCATGACGAAGGACGGGTTGAGCGCGGCAAGCGACTGCATGTCGGTCGAGGGCCGCATATGTTCATCATGGTCGAGGATGGTCAGGCCGTTCTGGTCCTTGACCGAGATCACCGAATTCTTGAAGCGGCCCTCGCCCCACGCCTTGGCGGCACGCTTCTGGCTTTCGACTGCGTAGGCATCGACGTCGTCGCGCGAAAAGCCGTATTTGGTGGCGATCAGGTCGGCCGAGATTCCTTGCGGCACGAACCAGCCGGGTAGGCCGACCGATGGGTCCATGAACCAGGCGCCGCCGGAGGCGCCTATGCCGACGCGCGACATCGATTCGACGCCACCGGCGATGACGACCTCGTCGGCGCCCTGCGCGATCTTGGCGGCGCCGAAATTGATGGCGTCGAGGCCCGAGGCGCAGAAACGCGATATCTGCATGCCAGGCGCCTTGGTGTCGTAGCCGGCCTCGAAAGCGGCGGCACGTGGAATGACCGCACCCGCCTCGCCAACCGGATCGACACAACCGAAGATGATGTCGTCGACGGTGCCGGTGTCCAGCCCGTTGCGGTCGCGGATGGCCTCGAGCACCTTGGCGCCGAGCCGCACCGCCGGCACTTCGTGCAGCGAGCCATCCTTCTTGCCCCTGCCGCGCGGCGTGCGCACGGCATCATAGACATAAGCTTCGGCCATTTTCCTGCTCCTTGGGTTTGCCGAAAAGTCGCTCAGAGCGAGCGCCCGATCAGCAATTTCATGATCTCGTTGGTGCCGCCGTAGATGCGCTGGACGCGGGCGTCGCGGAACATGCGCGCAATCGGATATTCATTCATGTAGCCATAGCCGCCATGCAATTGAAGGCATTCGTCGACGACTTTTCCTTGCAGGTCCGACAGCCAGTATTTGGCCATAGACGCGGTCACCGGGTCGAGGCCGCCGTTAATGTGGCGGGCAACGCAGTCATTATAGAAGACGCGGCCGATGGTCGCCTCGGTCTTCAATTCGGCAAGTTTGAACTGGGTGTTCTGGAATTCGATGATGGGCTTGCCGAAGGCCTTGCCCTCCTTGACGTAGTCGATGGTAAGCGCCAGCGCCCGCTCGATCATGGCGATAGCAGTGGTGCCGATCTGCAGCCGCTCCTGCGGTAATTGCTGCATCAACTGGACGAAGCCCTGGCCTTCCTCGTTGCCGAGCAGGTTCGAGGTCGGCACACGCACGTCGTTGAAGAACAGTTCCGACGTGTCGTTGGCCTTGAGGCCGATCTTGTCGAGGTTGCGGCCGCGCTCGAAACCTTCCACCTCGTCAGTCTCGACGACGATCAGCGAGATGCCCTTGGCGCCCTTCTCAGGATCGGTCTTGGCAACGACGATGATGAAATTGGCGAGCTGGCCGTTGGTGATAAAGGTCTTCGAGCCGTTGAGCTTGTACTGGTTGCCGTCCTTTTCGGCGCGCGTCTTGACGCTCTGAAGGTCGGAGCCCGCACCCGGCTCGGTCATGGCGATGGCGCCGATCAGCTCGCCGGTCGCCAGCCTCGGCAGCCATTTCTTCTTCTGCTCGTCCGAGCCGTAATGGAGGATGTAGGGGGCAACGATCGAATTGTGCAGGCCAATGCCGAACCCGTCGACGCCGACATGGCCGATCGCCTCGATAATGGCGCTCTCATGCGCGAAGGTGCCGCCCGATCCGCCATATTCCTCCGGCATCGAGGCGCACAGCAGGCCGGCAGCACCCGCCTTCAGCCAGCTCTCGCGGTCGACCATTTCGTTCTTCTCGAACTCGTCGTAACGCGGCGCGATCTCTTCCGACATGAAGCGGTGCGCCATGTCGTAAAGCATGCCGACCTCGTCCGCCGCCCAGGCGGGCTTGGGAAGGCCAAGGATTTCGGCGGGGTGGGTCATGGTTTCTCCCTCGCGCCGACGTTCCCCTCCCCCTCGAGGGGAGGGTGGCCGCGAAGCGGCCGGGTGGGGTCGCCGATGACTTGCTCGACCTTATCTTTTACAACCTGCGCCATGTGCCACGGCATTGCGATCATTTTCCTCCAAGGCATGCACCAGAATGGAGGTCGGCGCACTGCACGCAGGACCCCTCCCGGCCCTTCGGGCCACCCTCCCCTCGAGGGGAGGGGAACGCCGAAGCTAGAACGCTTCCGCCGGCAGTGCCATCAATGTGTCGGCACCGCTGGAGATGCGGGCAAGATGCGCCGACGTCTCCGGCATGATCCGCTCTATGAAGAAGCGCGCCGTCACCAGCTTGTTGTCGTAGAAAGACGAAGCGCCGTCAGCGCCATCAGCCAATTTCGCTGCGGCCACCCTGGCCATCCGGGCCCACATATAGCCCAGCGCCACCAGGCCGAAGAGATGCATGTAGTCGGTCGAGGCGGCACCGGCATTGTCGGGCTTGGCCATGCCGTTCTGCACCAGCCACATCGTCGCCGCCTGCAGATCGTTGAGGCCCTTTTTCAGCGCCTTGGTGAAGGGCGCCATCGTCTCGTCGGTGCGGTTCTCCTCGCAGAACTCTCCGACTTCCCTAAAGAAGGCCTGGACCGCGCGGCCGCCATTCAAGGCCAGCTTGCGGCCGACGAGATCGAGCGCCTGGATGCCGTTGGCACCCTCATAGATCATGGCGATGCGCGCATCGCGGACGAACTGGCTCATGCCGTGCTCTTCTATATAGCCGTGGCCGCCGAAGACCTGCTGCGCCATTACCGCATGATCGAACCCCTTGTCGGTGAGCACGCCTTTGACCACCGGCGTCATCAGGCCGGTGTAGTCGTCTGCGACCTGGCGATCTTTGTCGTCTCCGGAGCGGTGAGCGATGTCGGACTTGATCGCCGTCCACAGCGCCAGCGCGCGGCCGGCCTCGTTGAAAGCCTTCATGGTCATCAGGCTGCGGCGGATGTCCGGATGGACGATGATCGGATCGGCCTTCCTGTCCGGCGCCTTCGGCCCTGACAGCGAGCGGCCCTGCAGACGATCCTTGGCGTAGGAAACCGCATTCTGATAGGCGACCTCCGATAGCGAGAGGCCCTGCAGGCCGACGCCAAGCCGCGCCTCATTCATCATGGTGAACATTGCTTTCAGCCCGCCATTGGCCTCGCCGAGCAGCGTGCCTTCAGCGTCGTCGTAATTCATGACGCAGGTCGAGTTGCCATGGATACCCATCTTCTGCTCGATCGAGCCACAGGAGACGGTGTTCTTCTCGTCCGGATTGCCTGAGGCATCGAGCTTGAGCTTCGGCACGATGAACAGCGAGATGCCCTTCACGCCATCCGGCGCGCCCTCGATACGGGCCAGCACAAGGTGGACGATATTGTCCGACATGTCATGCTCGCCGGCAGAGATGAAGATCTTCTGACCGGAGATCCTGTAGGTGCCGTCGCCATTTGGGACGGCCTTGGTGCGCAGCAAGCCAAGATCGGTTCCGCAGTGTGGCTCGGTCAGGTTCATGGTGCCGGTCCAGGCGCCCTCGACCAGCTTCGGCAACCATGTTGCCTTCTGCTCTTTGGTGCCATGGGTGATGATCGCAGCGATCGCGCCTTGCGTCAGGCCGGCATACATCATCAGCGACATATTGGCCGACACCATGTATTCGGCAACCGCAGTGTGCACCGCGTAGGGCAAGCCTTGCCCGCCAAACTCGACAGGTGCCGCGAGCCCCATCCAGCCGCCTTCGCGATACTGGTCGAAAGCTTCCTTGAAGCCTTTCGGCGTCGTTACCGAACCGTCGTCATGGCGCATGCAGCCTTCCACGTCGCCAATGCGGTTCAGCGGCTGCATCACGTTTTCGGCGAGCTTCGCGCCCTCGGCAAGGATGGCCTCGAGCACATCCGGTGTGGCGTCGGAAAATCCGGGAAGATTGGAATAACGCTGATATCCCAGCACTTCGTTCAGCACGAACAGCGTGTCCCGGACCGGCGCTCTGTAGATCGGCATGCGTTTCCTCCACCATGCGGTCTTGGCCCCGAAATCAGCCCCAGCATATGAGGATGGCAGACGGACCAACGTTGTGGTCGAGATAACAAATATTGACGTTTGCGTAAACGTCAATTCTGTGCTGAGGCAAATTTTCTCCCGCGCGCCAGGACGACAAACGACAAAGCACGGCAAACGACGAAGAACCGCGCAGCGAAAGCCGCGCGGCTCCTATTCGTCACAAATCGAAAGCTTAGTTTAGCTCGCCACACTGGCCTGCGGGGTCGAGCGCTCGATCAGCATTTGCCGGACGGTCGACATCGAAGCACTCAGTTCGCTGATGGCATCGTCGATCAGCGCCCGCTGCTTCTGCAGGCGGGCAAGCTGCTTCTCCGACTTGTCGAGCGCCAGCCGCAATTGCTTGGTGTTGGAGCCGTTCGGATCGTAGAGGTCCATCATCTGCTTGACGTCACGCAGCGAGAACCCGACCTTGCGGCCAAGCAGGATCAGCTTCAGCCGGGCCCTGTCGCGGCGTGTATAAAGACGGGTCGAGCCGTCGCGCTGCGGCTTGAGCAGACCCTTGTCCTCATAGAAGCGCAGCGTACGCAGCGTCACTCCGTATTTCTTGGCCATTTCGCCGATGCGGACAAGCTCTTCACCGGCTTCGCTCGACATATCGTTGGTGTTGGCCGCGGCTTGGCCGGGCGAAATAAGTTTCATGGTCACTGGCTTTCCCCGTCTGGTGGCGTCGCGGTCGCGGACCTTGCGTCGCCTGAGTGAAAGCGGGGGCGTGCTTCCACTCGTGGTTTCAACAAACAAATCGCAAACGGCGTAATCCGCTCATTTACGTTTACGTCAATTCTATATCGATAGCCGCCTCAGCACGCAAGAGTGTTCTGGTCTTGCAACTTTATGCCGCAGCACCAGCGGACAACCTAAAAGGTCGTTGCCGATTTCGGGAGCGATCATGCGGCTGATCAAAATTCTACAACGTCTTTTGCGCGTCCAAAAAAAGACACCCGGCGCCGTCGGCAGCCAGCCGACAAAGTTGCAACTTCTTAAGCTTGGTTAACGCGTTGTTTACCACGTTGGGGCGAAATGTGCGCATGTCGGTTACCCGTGTCTATCCTGTACTGAATTTTTCACGGTTTTTCGGAGCGCGGATGAGACCGGGAAGCTCGTCTTCCACTGCAACAAGCCAAGCAGTCGCCTTCGTCCCGGCAGGACTTTGGGAACCTGGTGAAAGCCAGCAATTCTGAAACGGGCGCATTGATGAACAGCAAGCGGTCCTACCTCGATACACTCAACGCCGGCAGGCAACGCCGGCCGCACACGACGCTTGAAGAGCTCAACCGCTCCCTGGAAACTCTGGAGCAGCGGCTGGAGCGGACGCGCGAGGAGACGGCAAGCCACGCCGATCCGCGCCGACCAGCGGCAGAACCACGCTATCCCAGCGCCCAACCCTATGGCCAGCAGCGCCGGTATGAGGATCCACGCGCGCAGCGGCCGAAAGGTCCAGCAGCGGCTTTCGACCAGAATTACCAGGCGATCGCCCGCGATATCGACCGAGTGCGGGGCCAGGAGGACGGCGTCGCCCTAGCCGGCAAGATCGCCGGCGAATTGCGCGGCCTGCGCGAAGAGTTGCGCCAGCAGATGACCTCCGGCCTGCAACGCGAGTTCGAGGTACTGCGCAAGAATATTGAGCGAGCCTTCCAGTCAAATGGCGGCGGCAAAGGCAGCGCCGAACTCAGCGTCGAATTCGAGCGGCTTTCCGGCGCCATCCAGACACTGGCCGAAAAAAGCGACGACAGAAGCGTCAATATGCTGCGGCTCGAGCTTGAGCAGGTCAAAGCCGCGCTCGATACGCTGGCGCGCGAGGAGAGCGTGCAGGCGGTCGGACGCCGCTGGGACGATTTCGACCGCCGCTGGAACGCTTTCGAGGATCGCGTCGAGGCCGATCAGCGCAAGCGTTCCGATGCACCCGGCCTGTCGGCGCTAACGGAGCGGCTCGAACAGATCAGCAATGCCGTCAGCAATCTGCCGGAATCGCTGTCGCTGCGCTCGCTCGAGGAAAAGGTCCGCACGCTTGCCGGAGCGGTCGACCATTTCGCCCGCCAGCAGGACAATCGCGGCGGCGACACATTCAGTCAGATCGACGAGCGGCTCGACGAGATTTCCCGCGCGATCGTCGCCTCGACGGTTGCCGCGCAAGCCAATTCGTTCGACCCCGAGCCCTTCGAACGCATCGAGAAGCGGATCGATTCACTGGCCCAGCAAATCGAAGAAGTGTCGCAGGATCGTCCGGGTCGGGAGGTCATCGACCGTCTCAACACATTGTCGAGCCGCGTGGATGAACTGGCCGGCCGAGCCAATCTGCCGGAACAGGCGATGGAGCGCCTTGCCAGGCAAGTCGCGCTTATTGCCGACAAGATCGACCACGCACCTGCCATGCCCGACGCCGACTACATCTTCCAGGGGCTCGAGCAGCGCTTCGACGTGCTGTCCAGCATGATGGAACGTCGCCAGGGCGACGCAATCGAACAAGGCAACATGCTGTTTCGCGACCTTGAGCGCCGGTTGGACGAGGTCGCCGACAGGCTGGACCAGCGCATGCCGCAGGTCGATAGCGCCGGCATCATGGATGCCATCGACGCCCGCTTCACCGCGCTGGCCAAGCGGATTGAGACGCGCGTTCCAGATCCCGCCAACGAGGCGGCGATCCGTGGCCTGGAGAGCCGGCTCGAAGACATCTCAAGCCGGCTGGATTCGTCCGCGGCACAGGTCGCCAGCATCGACCCGGCGTTGATCCGCAGTCTTGAAGCGCAGGTCGCCGGCCTGACGGCGCATCTTTCCAAGCCTGGCACGCCGCTGCCGGAATTCGACGACATCAGCCCGCGTCTCAACGAAATCGAGAAGTCGCTGGCCGGAACCCGCGATTCCATCCTCGGCGCGGCGCGCGAGGCGGCTGAGAGCGCCGTCCGCTCACTGGCCGGATCAAGCGCCAACACGGCGGCCGTTACCGGCCTCGCCCAGGACCTGAAGACGCTCGAGGCACTGACGCGGCGTTCGGACGAGCGCAATTCGAGAACGTTCGAGGCTATCCACGATACGCTGCTCAAGATCGTTGACAGGCTTGGTTCATTGGAGACGGGCGAACCGGCAAGCGCGGAGTTGAGCAAGCGTTTCGGCCGGCCATCCAAGATCTCGATACAGGACGCACCGTCGATGGACCTCGACCAGCCGCTGCCGTTGACAGGCAGCATGGCCGATCTCGACGGCCGCGCCGCGGCGCTCGTGCGCGACGAGCCAGGTCCGCGTACGCCAGCCGAGGCCGCCGCCGCAGCAGCCCTGGCGGCTCTCGGTTCAGACACGACGCGTGAAAAATCCGAGCAAGGCGGCGGCAGGAAATCGATGTTAGGCGGGCTGGCGCGCGCCTTGAAGGGCAAGAAGGACGCCGAGATGCCGCCGCTTGCAGGCTCGGCGCAGAGCGCCGAGATACCGAGCGTCGATCTCGACGAGCCCCTCGACCCCAAGCTCGCCAACCGGCCACTGGAACCCGGCTCCGGCGCACCCGACCTCAGCGCCATCATGAAGCGCGTGCGCGACGAGCGCGGGCAGCCGACCCGGGAAGGCGGCGCTGAGGCGGCAAAATCGGACTTCATTGCGGCAGCCAGACGGGCTGCGCAAGCGGCGGCTGCCGAGGCGGACGCCCTCAAGCGCCAGTCGACGATGAAAGGCCCGGTCAAGGCACTCAGGATCGGCGACCTGCTCAAGGCGCGGCGCAAGCCGATCCTGATGGGGGCAATCGCCATCATGCTGGCGCTTGCTGGCCTGCAACTGGGCAAAGCCTTCTTCTCCGACCCGGTCGAAGTTACCAACAATGAGGCGGCACCGGCCGTGGCCGTACAGCCGGTGGAAACCAATTTGGCCAGCGTTGCCAGCGAGCCGAAGGCGGACGCGCAGACGACACCACAGGAGAGCGCGCCGTCGCCCACCGTCAGGCAGGCAGAGCCATCCGCATCGATGACCAAGGACGACACGGCGGCGCAAACCGGCCCCGCTACACCGGCAGCCGAGACATCGACGGCGCCCTCGGCTTCCGCGGAGCCCGCTGACCTGGCGGCGCAAGACTCCGCGGCCGCAGTGCCCACGCCGGCAGCGGCGACGGCCAGCGACGCCGAGCCAATGGCTGCCGCGCCTGCTATAGCCACCGCTGCGACGCAGGACTCGACCGGCACGGTGCCACCGGCGGATGCTGCCGCGGCAGGCGTTGCCAAGATCGACGTTCCGGCCGATGCCGGTCCGGCCGCCCTGCGCGATGCAGCGGCGGGCGGCGACGCCAAGGCGCTGTTCGAGATCGGCTCGCGCTACGCCGAGTCTCGCGGCGTCAAAGAAGACATGGCGGCGGCGGCCAAATGGTATGAGAAAGCTGCCGAACTCGGTTTCGCGCCGGCAGAATACCGCATCGGCAATTTCTACGAGAAGGGCATCGGCGTCGCACGCGACATCAAGAAAGCGAAAACCTGGTACCAGCTTGCCGCAGCGCAGGGCAATGCCAGCGCGATGCACAATCTTGCCGTGCTGTTTGCGATGGCGGCGGATGGCGTGACCGACAATGAATCGGCAGCGCGCTGGTTCCAGGCGGCGGCGGATCTCGGTGTCAAGGATAGCCAGTTCAATCTCGGCATCCTCGCGGCGAAGGGCGTCGGCATGAAGCAGAACCTCGAGGAGAGCTACAAATGGTTCGCACTCGTCGCCAAGACCGGCGACAAGGATGCGGCGGCCAAGCGCGACGAGATCGCCAAAGCACTGAGGCCCGAGCAGCTGGAGCGTGCGCGGGCCGCGGCTGAACTGTGGAAGGCCAAGCCGCTCGATCCAACCGCCAATTCGGCCGACGTTCCTGAATCGTGGCAGGACGGCACACCGCAGACGACCGCCGGCATCGACATGACGAAAGCGGTCCAGAACATCCAGCGCATTCTCAACAAGAACGGCTACGAGGCCGGCAATCCCGACGGGATGATGGGCCAGAAAACCAAGAACGCGATCATGGCCTTCCAGGCCGACAACGATATGAAGGCAACCGGCGCGATCGACGAAAAGCTGGTCAAGGCGCTGCTTGCGCGTAAATAACGGCGGATGCGTCGTTTCCGCGACGCCCTTGCCACAGATTTGCCTGTTAACTGATTGAGTTGTTTTTTGTTTCGGCGGTGCGGCGAAGTTTGACTTCACGGCCCGGCCGGCGCAAGAACGAGATAGCCTTCTGACGCAAAATGCCCGCAACGGTTGCATTCGCCAGGAGGCAAACTGATCGAGACTGACGGGTGGGCATCTATCTCCCGATCGCGGAAATTTCCGTCAACATCTTCGTGCTGCTGGCCATGGGTGCGGCGGTGGGTTTCCTGTCGGGCATGTTCGGCGTGGGCGGCGGCTTTCTCATTACGCCGCTGCTGATCTTCTACAACATACCGCCGGCAATCGCGGTCGCCACCGGCGCCAACCAGGTCATCGCTTCCTCCTTCTCCGGCGCCCTGTCGCACATGAAGCGCGGCACGCTCGACTTCAAGCTTGGCGGCGTGCTTTTAGCCGGCGGCATCGTCGGCTCGACTGGTGGTATCTATGTCTTTGCGCTCCTGCGCCGGCTCGGCCAGCTCGACCTGTTCATCTCGCTGCTCTACGTCGTGCTGCTCGGCACCGTCGGCGGACTGATGCTGGTCGAGAGCGTCAATGCGCTGCGCGCCACTCGCAGCGGCGCCGCACCGGTGTTGAAGAAATCCGGCCAGCATAATTGGATCCACCGCCTGCCGCTGAAGATGCGGTTCAGGGCCTCGAAGCTCTTCGTCAGCGTCATTCCGGTGCTTGGGCTGGGCGCGGCGATTGGCTTCCTGTCCTCGATCATGGGCGTCGGCGGCGGCTTCATCATGGTGCCGGCCCTGATCTACCTTTTGAAAGTGCCGACCAACGTCGTCATCGGCACCTCGCTGTTCCAGATCATCTTCACCTCGGCTTACACCACGCTGGTCCACGCCACCACCAACCAGACGGTCGACGTCATGCTCGCCTTCCTGTTGATGGCAGGCGGCGTCGCCGGCGCGCAATATGGCGCCAAGGCTGGTCAGAGGCTGCGGGGCGAGCAACTCAGGGCGCTGCTGGCGCTGCTCGTGCTGGCGGTAGCCATCCGGCTTGCCATCGATCTTTTCGTCACGCCGCCCAATCTCTATTCTCTGTCCGGCGTGGGCCTGAGCTGATGGCCGGCCTAAGGACGCTCGCGGCCGCCGCCTTGCTGTCGCTGCTGGCTGCTGCGCCACCGGCGAAGGCGCAGGCGCCACTAACCGAAAACATCCAGATCGGCCTTTCCACCGACAATGTCTCGATTACCGCCGGCTTTTCCGGCGCCGACCTGACCATTTTCGGCTCACTGGAAAATGCCGATCCGCTTGTCGCGCGGCAAGGGCGCTACGACGTGATCGTCGTGCTGGAAGGCCCGGCTCGGCCGGTCGTCGTGCGCCGCAAGGACCGGGTGCTCGGCGTCTGGGTCAATCTGGAGTCGGAGACCTTCAAAAACGTACCTGTCTCCTATTCGGTGGCGACGACGCGGCCGCTGCAGGACGTCACCGATCCGAACAGCTACAAGCAGCTGTCGCTTGGCGCCTCCAACCTCTATTTGCAGCCGGCCGACGCGGAGGACAGCCCGGCGACAATCGAGGAGTTCACCGCCGCGCTGCGCGAACGCAAGGCGGCGACCGGCCTCTACAGCGAGAATGTCGGCGGTGTGCAGTTCCTGTCACAGAACCTGTTCCGCGCCACCGTCAGGCTCGCCCCAAACGTTCCGGTCGGCACCCATAAGGCCCGCGCCTTCCTGTTCAAGAGCGGCTTGTTCATCAAGGAAAGCTCCGCCCAGCTCGAAATCCGCAAGTCCGGTTTCGAACAGTCGATCTTCCGCGTCGCGCACGACTATTCCTTCCTCTACGGTGTCTTTGCCGTATCGCTTGCCATGCTGACCGGCTGGCTCGGAAGACTGGTGTTCAGGAAAGACTGAACTCTCGTAAAAGTGGTTTCCCTTTCCGAGGGTATGGGTTAGACCGCGACCCCCGGCCCGACCGGACACGAGCTGCTGCTCCCCAAATCAGAAATACAGGAACGCACGATGCGACCAGCATTCGCCGGGATCGACTTCGGCACTTCGAATTCCACCGTAAGCGTGGTCAGGAACGGGCAGCCGCGGCTGGTGGCGTTGGAAGACGGCCAGGTCACGCTGCCCAGTGCGGTATTCTTCAATTTCGAGGACAACCACACCTATTTCGGGCGACGCGCCCTTGCCAATTATACGGACAGTATCGAAGGCCGCCTGATGCGCTCGTTGAAGAGTGTGCTCGGCAGCTCGCTCGCCCACGAAAAGACGCGCATCAAGGCGCGCTCGATCGGCTTCATGGAGATTGTCGGCCTGTTCGTCGGCCATCTGAAAAAGAAGCTGGAAGAAGAAGCCCATGACGCGGTCGACAGCGTCGTGCTGGGACGGCCCGTGCAGTTCGTCGACGACGATGCCGAGGCCGATGCCAAGGCGGAGCACGAACTCGAAAACGCCGCTCGTGCCCACGGCTTCAAGCAGATCGCCTTCCAGTTCGAACCGATTGCCGCGGCGCTCGACTACGAACAAAAGGTGACGCGCGAGGAACTGGCGCTGATCGTCGACATGGGCGGCGGCACGTCCGACTTCTCAATCGTGCGGGTCTCGCCCGAGCGCGCCCGCTCGCTTGACCGCAAGGACGACATCCTGGCCAGCCGCGGCATCCATATCGGCGGCACCGACTTCGACCGGCTGTTGAGCATCGCCCATGTGATGCCGCAGCTCGGCCATCTCTCACCGACCAAGGATGGCAAACGTAATCTGCCGGCGAGCTACTTCATCGACCTGGCGACGTGGCAGCGCATCAACCTGGTCTATACCGCAAGGGCGATGACGCATCTGCGCCAGATCCGCTATGAGGCGGAGCGCGCAGACCTGGTCGACCGGTTCATCCACATCGTCGAGCATCGTTACGGCCACGCGCTGGCGGCACTGGTCGAAAAGGCCAAGATTGAGCTGACGGACCGATCGTCGGCCGATGTCGAGGTCGCGCTGCCGGAGGTGAGGTTCACGGCAGAAATCACGCGCAAGAGTCTCGAAGCCACCATAGCCAGGGACATTGAGCGTGTTGCGGCTACGGTCGAGCAGACCATCCGCGACGCACAGGTGAAGGCCTCGGATATCACCGCGGTGTTCTTGACCGGCGGATCGACCGCGATCCCGCTGGCCAGGCAGCAGATCCTGGCGCTGGTGCCGCAGGCGTCGGTAATCGAAGGCGATGTGTTCGGCTCGGTCGGGCTTGGGCTGGCGCTCGACGCGCAGCGGAAGTTCGGCTGATCGGCTTAAAGCGGCGCGGATCTCTCAGCTTTGCCGCCAAGATGCGCCTTGAGCGCCATCTGGGCCAGGCTTGGCTGCCGGTCGCGATGCGTGATCATGGCAAATTCGCGCTTCGGCAGATCGATCGGCACGGAACGCAGACTGCCTTCGGCGACCGCGCGCGCGACGACGAGTTCCGAAATGATGCTGGCGCCGGCGCCGGCCTCGACCGCCTGGCGAATAGCCTCATTGCTCGGCAATACCAGGAATATCTGCAGGTCCGCGAACGAAACCCCGTCGCGTCGGGCAAGGTCCTCCAGCGCCTCGCGCGTGCCCGACCCGCCTTCGCGAATGATCCAGCGAAGCCCGCCAAGGTCGGGATGTCCAGGCGAAACTTCCGCGATCTCAGGGTGCGTGCGCGCCACGACCAGCATCATGCGATCGATATCGACCTTGGCACGCCGCAAAATGTCGGATTCGGTGCGCCCCTCGACCAGGCCAAAATCGGCTGCGCCATCAAGTACATTGGTCTCGACCTGCCTGGTGTTGCCAATGCTCACGCTCAGCCTGACGGCAGGATAGGCTTCGTGGAAAGAGGCGAGCCGGCGCGGCAGCCAATAGCTGGCGATGGTCTGGCTGGCAGCTATCGAGAGACTGCCTGATATCGTCTGCGAGACATGCTCCAGCACATTGTGGGCCGCCGCAGCCCGCTCGAGGACCGCCTTGGCTTCGGGCAAGAATCGGCGTCCGGTCTCGGCGAGTTCGATGTTGCGGCCGACGCGGTTGAACAACTGGACGCCATGCTGCTGTTCGAGCGAGCGGATCGCGGCGGATGCGGCCGACTGTGAGATGCCCAGCAACTCGGCCGCTTTGGTCATGTGCGCCCGTTCGGCGACGGCGACGAAGATCCGCAACTGGTCCAGGGTCATTCCGATACTAAGAAGCAAATCCGATTGGAATTACAAGAGCAATTTGTTAGACGGATCGGTCGCTTTGTTCTAAATTTTGGCCCGAAATTGGAAAAAAGTCGCGCCAGAGCAGTCGAGGGTAGAATTGGTGGGGCGGTTCAAATCCGTGTTTGCGCACTGGACCCGCAGCCTGCGGTGGCGGCTCGTCGGTGAACGCTATCGTCCGGAACAACATTACATGCGCGGCCCAGGTCCGAAGACGAGAGCCAAGTTAGCGGAGCGCAAGAGCATCACCGGATCATGACCAACAACCTGCTGCGCGGAGCCAATTCGGCACCATCACAACGGCCGCTTGCCGATACGCGCGCGCCCGCTGAACGCGACGGCGTCGATACGTCGCCTGATGTCTCCGACAGCATCGCCAAGACCACCTGCTATATGTGCGCCTGCCGCTGCGGCATCGACGTCCATATCAAAGACGGCAAGGTTCGGTATATCAACGGCAACAAGGATCATCCGGTCAATCGCGGCGTGCTGTGCGGCAAAGGCAGCGCCGGCATCATGCAGCATTACAGCCCGGCGCGGCTGACGAAACCATTGCTGCGCACCGGACTGCGCGGCTCGGGCGAGTTCCGCGAGATTGAGTGGGAGGAAGCTTTGTCGATCGCGACAGAACGGCTTTCGAACATCCGCCAGACCGATCCGAAGAAACTCGCCTTCTTCACCGGGCGCGACCAGTCGCAATCGCTGACCGGCTGGTGGGCGAGCCAGTTCGGCACGCCGAACTTCGCCGCCCATGGCGGTTTCTGCTCGGTGAACATGGCAGCCGGCGGCCTCTACACGATTGGCGGCTCGTTCTGGGAGTTCGGCGAGCCCGACTGGGACAACACCAAATATTTCATGCTGTTCGGGGTTGCCGAAGACCATGATTCCAATCCGATCAAGATCGGACTCGGCAAGCTCAAGGCGCGCGGCGCCAAGGTGGTTTCAATCAATCCCTGCCGCACCGGCTATAATGCAATTGCCGACGACTGGATCGGCATCCGGCCCGGCACCGACGGCCTGTTCGTATTCGCCCTCATCCATGAATTGCTGAAGGCTGGCCGCATCGATCTCGAGTACCTCTTGCGCTACACCAATGCCCACATCCTGGTCGTTCAGGAGCCTGGAGCTGTCGATGACGGGCTGTTCATGCGCAATGGCGACGGCAATCCGCTGGCTTGGGACAGGGTGGCGAAGACGCCTGTCAATGCCAGCGATGCGGACGCGAAGCCCGCATTGACCGGCAGCGTTCTCGTCGACGGCCGCCGCTGCGTGCCGGTCTTCCAACTCGTCGTCGACCGTTATCTGGACGAGAGCTATTCACCTGACGCCGTCACTGACCGGTGCGGCATCTCCGCCGACACCATCCGACGCATTGCCGCAGAACTCGCCCATGTCGCCTTCGAACAGCAAATCGAATTGCCGGTGGCCTGGACGGACTGGGCCGGCCGCCGGCACGAGACCATCAAGGGTCGCCCGGTGTCGATGCATGCGATGCGCGGCATCTCGGCCCATTCGAACGGATTTCACACTTGCCGCGCCATTCATCTGCTTCAGGTGCTTCTCGGCACGGTGGACGTGCCGGGCGGCTTCCGCTTCAAACCGCCTTATCCGCGGTCCGCGCCGCCGGGTCCAATGCCCGCCGGCAAGAATGTAAAGCCGATGACACCGCTCGAAGGCATGCCGCTCGGCTTCGTCTGCGGACCGGAGGACCTGCTGATCGATGAAGGCGGCAAGCCTGTTCGTATCGACAAGGCCTACTCCTGGGATGCGCCGCTGGCCGCACACGGGCTCATGCACACGGTTATCCGCAACGCCTGGGCCGGCGATCCCTACAAGATCGACACTCTGTTTATGTACATGTCCAACATGGCCTGGAACTCGTCGATGAATACGGTCGAGACGATGGCGATGCTGACCGATATCGATGCGTCGGGCGAGTACAAGATCCCGTTCATCATCTATTCCGACGCTTATTATGCCGAGACCGTGCCTTTTGCCGATCTGGTGCTGCCGGACACCACCTATCTCGAGCGTCATGACTGTATCAGTCTGCTCGACCGGCCGATCAGCCATGCCGACGGTCCGGGCGACGCCATCCGCCATCCGGTCGTCGAGCCGGACCGCGACGTCAGGCCCTTCCAGACGGTGCTGATCGAACTCGGCGCGCGGCTCGGTCTGCCCGGCTTCGTTCATGACGACGGCTGCGCCAAATACCGCGACTATGCCGACTACATCGTCAATCACGAGCGCACGCCAGGTGTCGGTCCGCTCGCCGGCTGGCGCGGCAAGGACGGGGCCTCGGTCGGCAAGGGCGAGGTCAATCCCGACCAGTTGCAGCGCTACATAGATAATGGCGGCTTCTGGCACCAGGATTTCGCCGCCGATCAGCGCTACTACAAGATGGCCAACCGCTCGTATCTCGAATTGGCTGAGAGCATGGGCTTCATGCCGAAGGCCGAGCCGATCGTCTTCCAACTCTATTCGGAGCCGATGCAGCGCTTTCGCCTTGCGGCGCGCGGCCATGGCGGGGTGCTGCCGCCGGAGGCGGAGCGCAGCCGCATCGAGACCTATATGGATCCGCTGCCGTTCTGGTATGCGCCCTTCGAAGAGGCTGCGGTCGACAGCCAAGCCTATCCGCTGCACGCGCTGACGCAGCGGCCGATGCACATGTACCATTCCTGGGGCGGGCAGAATGCCTGGCTAAGGCAGATCACCAGCCAGAACCGACTGTTCGTGCACTACCGGACGGCAGCCGGCCTCAGCCTTGTCGACGACGATTGGGTTTGGATCGAGAGCATCAACGGCAAGGTCAAGGGGCAGATCAAGCTGGCCGACGGCGTCAACGCCGATACGGTGTGGACCTGGAACGCGATCGGCAAACGGCGCGGCAGCTGGGGGCTCAAGGACGACGCGGCCGAATCCAATCGCGGCTTCCTGCTCAACCACATCATCGGCGACCAGACCTCCGCCGATGCCAACGGCAAACGCTATTCGAATTCCGACCCGGTAACGGGCCAGGCCGCATGGTTCGACCTGCGCGTGCGCATCGTCAAATGCGCGCCCGAGGAAGCGGGCTTCACCGAACCGCAGTTCGAGCGGTTCCGCCAGCTGCCGGACTCTGAGCTCTCGCCCGACAAGCTCAGTTTCGGCGCCGAGTTCCGCATGAAAAGAGAAGCCGCCGAATGACTTGCCTTCCCGCCCATACCGACAAGAAGCTCGGCCTTGTCATCGATCTCGACACCTGCGTCGGCTGCCAGGCCTGCGTTACCGCCTGCAAAGAATGGAACACCGGCGGCCATATGGCGCCGCTAACCGACATCGACCCCTATGGCGGCAATGTCGACGGCGTCTGGTTCAACCGCGTGCACAGTTATGAGCACATGACCGAGATGGGTGGGCGCACGGTCAATTTCCCACGCTCCTGCCTGCACTGCGAGACGCCGGCGTGCGTCACGGTCTGCCCGACCGGCGCCTCCTACAAGCGGGCGTCGGATGGCATCGTGCTGGTCGACGAGGACAAATGCATCGGCTGCAAATTGTGCAGCTGGGCCTGCCCCTATGGCGCGCGCGAGTTCGACACCGATGTCGGCGTGATGAAGAAATGCACGTTGTGCGTCGACCGCATCTACAACGACAATCTGGCGGAAGAAGATCGCGTGCCGGCCTGCGTCGCTGCTTGCCCGACCAGCGCGCGGCATTTTGGCGATCTGGGCGATCCGGCATCCGCTATCTCGCAACTGGTGGCCGAGCGTGGCGGTGTCGATCTGATGCCGGAAATGGGCTATAAGCCGACCAACAAATATCTACCGCCACGTGCCCACACCACCCGCGCCGCATCGGTGCCGGCGCCAGCGCTTGAAGCGGTGCGGGCCGAAGGCGGCTTTCTCGGCTGGGTCGACCGCATGCTCTCGAACTGACCCGTGCCTTCATGCATCCAGCCTTCTCCGTCGTCTTTTTCACCACGGCCACGGGCGCCGGTTACGGCCTGCTCGCGCTGCTTGGCGTGCTCGCTGGACAGGGCTTTATCCCGCCCGATTTCTGGCTTGGCCTCACCGGCATGGGGCTGGCGCTCGGCCTGATCTCGACAGGCCTGCTGTCGTCGGCCGGCCATCTCGGCCGGCCCGAACGCGCCTGGCGTGCCTTCTCGCAATGGCGTAGCTCATGGCTGTCGCGCGAAGGTGTTGCCTCGGTCGCCACCTTCGTGCCGGCGGGGTTGTTCGGTATTGGCTGGGTGGTCCTCGGCCGTACGAGCGGCTGGGCGGCTGTCGCCGGGCTGCTCGCTGCCATCGGCGCGGTCGCAACCGTCTGCACCACCGGCATGATCTACGCGTCGTTGAAGCCGATTGCCCAGTGGCACAGCCGCTTCACCCTGCCCGCCTACCTGGTCTTTTCGGCGATGACCGGCAGCGTACTGCTCAACGCCCTGCTGCAGGGATTTGCCGCAGGCTCGAATATGCTTCTGGCGGGTGCCCTGTTGCTGACCGCGCTCGGCTGGGGTTTGAAGCTGGCGACCTGGCGATACAATGACAGGCTGGAGATCCCGACCAATGCCAACACCGCAACCGGGCTTTCCGGCGGCACGGTGCGGTCGCTGGAATGGCCGCATACCGAGGAAAACTATCTGCTCAAGGAGATGGGTTTTCGCATTGCGCGCAAGCACAGCGCTAAACTCCGCCAGATCACGCAGGTGCTGGCATTTGCTTTGCCCGCGTTGCTGCTGGTCGCAGCGTTCGCCTTGCCGTGGCCCTATGCGGCAGCACTGTCGATACTCGCCGCAATCGCCCAACTCGCCGGAATGCTGGTCGAGCGCTGGCTGTTCTTCGCCGAGGCCAAGCACACGGTCACTTTGTACTACGGCAGGTAGGTTCAGCCCGGTCTGAGCATCGCGTGGGAAATCGCGAAAATGCGCTCTGTGCCAAGCATATAGGCCATCAGCGTTTCGCGGCGGAACAGCCCGGCATAGGCGCGATCGAGCACGTTGAGCGAGCCGGTATAGGCGCCGAAAGCCGGCATGATCATGCGGCCGCCATCGCCGGCAAAGCAACGACGCCGCACCGAACGGCCTTGCTGCACGATGCGGGCGCAAGGATGCAGGTGGCCTGATATCTCGCCTTCCACTCTCACCGCCGAAGGCTCGTGTCGGAAGAGTAGCGAGCCGATAGCCAATTCGCGTACGGTCTCGCCTGGCAAGTCGGCCGGCGCTTCAGGATCATGATTGCCGGCGACCCAGAACCAGTCGCGCCCGACCATCAACCCTTCCAGCCTTTGGCGAAAGCTCGCGTGCATACGAGCGGCGCCGCCGCCATCGTGAAAACTGTCGCCCAGGCTGATAACGATCGCAGGCTGATAATCGGCGATCACCGCCTGCAGCCGGAGCAACGTCGCACCGGTGTCGTAAGGTGGGACCAGCGTGCCGCGCCTGGCCAGTGATGAGCCTTTTTCCAGATGCAGGTCGGATACGGTCAGAAGCCGGAATTCGGGAAAATAGAGCACGCCGCGACGGTCGCAGATCGCGCGTTCGCCGGCGATACGGACAGCGCCCGCATCCGCCAGAGGCGCAGCCATGGCGAGCGCGACAGTCATTTCGTCCCCATGGCCTCCTCGATCAGCGTGGCTGCATCCATCAGCAGCGTGTCATCGGCCTCGCCATGCACCGGCATTTTGCCGATCTCGAGCATGATCGGCACGGCGAGCGGCGATATCTGCTCGAGGTTCTTATGCATGATTCGACCTTGGACGCGCGAGAGCATCTCGGCAAGTCTGCTGACATCCAAGAGACCGGTCGCGGCATCGGCACGCGTCGCCTGCAAAAGGATATGGTCGGGCTCGTGGCTGCGCAGCACGTCGTAGATGAGATCCGTCGACACGGTTACCTGGCGGCCGCTCTTCTCCTGCCCCGGGTGGCGTTTCTCGATCAATCCCGAGATCAGCGCGCAATTGCGAAAGGTGCGCTTCAACAACCAACTGCCGGCGAGCCAGGCTTCGAGGTCGTCGCCCAGCATGTCCTGATCGAATAGCGCAGCCAGCGACGGTTTCTTCGCCCTGAACATATGGCCCATATCGGCCAGCGACCATATGGCAAGCGCATAGTCGGTGGCGACGAAGCCGAGCGGCTTGGCTCCCGCCCTGTCGAGGCGGCGGGTGAGCAGCATGCCGAGCGTCTGGTGCGCCAGCCTGCCCTCGAACGGATAGGCCACCAGATAGTAGCGGTTGCCGCGCGGAAAGGTCTCGATCAGCAGATCGTCGCGTTTCGGCAGCACCGACTTGTCGGCCTGAAAGCGTAGCCAGTCGGCGACCTGCTCCGGCAGCTTCTTCCAGCGCTGCGGATCGTCCAGCATGGCGCGGACCTGTTCGGCCAGGTACGTCGAAAGCGGGAATTTGCCACCACCGTAATACGGCACCTTGGCGTCGCTGCCGGGTGCATTCGAGACAAAGCACTCATTCTCGCGGATACCTTCGAAGCGCAGCACCTTGCCGGCGAACATGAAGGTGTCGCCATGCGTCAGCGTTTCGAGGAACGCCTCCTCGATTTTGCCCAGAACCCGGCCGCCACGCGAAGCCGCGCCTCTGCTGCCGGCCTGAACATAACGGACGTTGAGCGCCGGCACTTCGATGATGGTGCCGACATTGAGCCGGTATTGCTGGGCGACGCGAGGATTTGAGACCCGCCACAGCCCGTCCTTGTTCAACCGGATGCGGGCATAGCGCTCGTAGTTCCTTAGCGCATAGCCGCCAGTGGCGACGAAATCGATGACGCGATCGAATGTCGGGCGATCGAGATCGGCATAGGGTGCTGCCGTCCGCACCTCCTCGAACAGCGCATCGGCATGGAACGGCGCACCGCAGGCACAGCCCAGCACGTGCTGCGCCAGGACGTCGAGCCCGCCATCGACCAGCGGCGGCGTATCCTGGGCACCGAGATAATTGGCGTCGAGCGCCGCCCTGCATTCCAGCACCTCGAAGCGGTTGGCCGGTATCAGGATCGCCTTGGACGGCTCGTCCATACGGTGGTTGGCGCGGCCGATGCGCTGTGCCAGCCGGCTGGCACCTTTCGGCGCGCCGACATGGACGACCAGGTCGACGTCGCCCCAGTCGATGCCGAGGTCAAGCGTCGACGTGGCGACGATGGCGCGCAGGGCGTTCTCGCCCATTGCCTTTTCGACACGCCGGCGCTGCGCGACGTCGAGCGATCCGTGATGCAGCGCGATCGGCAAGATCTCCTCGTTGACCCGCCACAACTCCTGGAATAGCAACTCCGCCTGGCTGCGCGTGTTGACGAACAGCAGGGTTGTCTTGTGGCGCTTGATCTCGTTGTAGATTTCCGGCGTTGCGTAGCGGGCCGAATGTCCCGCCCACGGCACGCGCTCCTCCGAATCGAGAATGGAGATGTCGGGCTTGGCGCCGCCAGTGACGACGATCAGTTCGGCCATCGGCCCCGGTGGATTCTGGCTGACCAGCCAGCGCCGCAATTCGTCAGGCTCGGCGACCGTCGCCGACAGGCCTATCGTCTGCAGGGCGGGCACAAACGAGCGCAGCCGGGCCAGCCCGAGCGACAGGAGATGCCCGCGCTTCGAGGTCACCAGCGAATGCAATTCGTCGAGCACGACATAGCGCAGGTCCTCGAAGAAGCGCCTGGCATCGGGCGCGGCAATCAGCAGCGCCAATTGCTCGGGCGTGGTCAGGAGAATGTCGGGGGGCGCCAGCTTCTGCCGCTGGCGCTTGTGTGCGGGCGTGTCGCCGGTGCGCGTCTCGACGGTGACCGGCAGCCCGATTTCTTCGACGGGTTTGCCGAGATTGCGCTCGATGTCGACGGCCAGCGCCTTCAGCGGCGAGATGTAGAGTGTGTGGATGCCTCGATGCGCCTGCCCCGGCCTTCTCCTCGGCCGGCCGGCCAGTTCGGTCAGCGATGGCAAGAACCCGGCCAGCGTCTTGCCGGCGCCGGTCGGGGCGATCAGCAATACCGACCGGCCGCCCTGGGCTTTGGCCAGCAAATCGATCTGGTGGGCGCGCGGCGACCAGCCCTTTTCCGCAAACCATTTGACAAATGGCTCGGGCAGGACGACGGCGGCATTCTGTTCGGCAAGGCGCGGCTGCTCTGTCACGCGCCAGACGTAGCGCGGCGGCGCGCAATCGCCAAGCAGAATCAGAACAAAAGGTGATCGATTCGCGCTACGGCCGGCGAAACCCGGTCGGTCCGCCATAGAGATAGCCGATACGGGCGACCGCCTCCCTCAGTCCTTCACGCGACACCAGCATGGTGTGGCCGTTGGCGTGGATCATGGTCTCCGGATCTGTCATGATCGCGACGTGGCCTTTCCAGAAGACCAGGTCGCCGCGCCGCAACCCGGCAAAATCCGGCCCGGGTTCGAGCGGCTCGCCGACGGTCGCCGCCTGCATGTCGGTGTCGCGCAGCACTTGCCTGCCAGCCATGTGCATTGCAAGTTGCACGAGACCGGAACAATCGATGCCGAAGCCGGAGACGCCGCCCCACAGATAGGGCGTGCCGAGAAACGCCTCGGCGACCGCGACGTAGTCGGGATGAACCTCGGCGACCGGCCTGAGATGACTCGAGATGACCGCCTGGCCGGACGGCAGCAGAGCATAATGCGTGCCGCGCGTTTCCGCTGAGCCCGTCACCGCCACCAATGACCCCATCGAGAGCTCCCCGCTCACCGGGAACCGCAAATCCGGTCCCGGATAGAGGAAAGTGCGCGGCACCGAGACAACATGGGTGGGCGCATGCTCCCGACCGCCCAGCACGGTGTCGGCGACATAGCCGACATAGCCGTCGCGCTCGGCCTGTATCCAGGCCCAGCCCTCAACGTCCTCGAAGACGAGGACGTCTTCGCCGAACAGAAGCTGGGTATCGACGCCGGCGTCCGGGCGCGGCGCCTTGCGGATGTCGGCGACGCAGGCTGATATGCGAGCCGGCCGGCCGGCGACGAAACGGTCGGCGGCGACCTCGCCTCGCAGCCTGGCGTCGGCGAGATCGGAGCGGAAGGCATGGAGGCGGGCATCCCTGGCGGTCAAATCGGCAACTCGTTCAAATGGGCAACTCTTGGGCTCTGGCAATGATAACATCGCCAAAGCGCTCGACAAAGAGCGCGCCTTCGACTGTGCGCCTGACCAGCACGTTGCGCTTGTCGAGCTCGTCGCGGTGGCGCGACACCAGTTTCAGCGCCCCCATCGTATCGAGCGCACGGGTGATCACCGGCTTGGTGACGTTGAGGCGGGCGGCTAACCCCCGTACCGTGTGGGGCGGCGGATCGAGATAGATGGTGAACAGGATCGCCGTCTGGCGCATGGTGAGATCGGGCGCGTCGTCGCGCACCTCCGACAGCACCACCTGTTGCCATAGTCGCAACGCTTGGCTTGGACGCATGATAATCGACATCCGTCCAGCATGACGGAAAATTGTTTCGGTTCCGTTTCAGTCAATAACCTTCGTCGGCTATGCCCGAGAATCAGCCGTAGCGGTTCGAAATGACCTGCTCCAGCGCCCGGATGCCTTGCGCTTCGCCACCGGCAAGGCCGTGCGGGCGGTCGAACGGGTTCCAGGCGAAGATGTCGACATGCCCCCAGCCGGCGGTCTTTTCCACGAAGCGCTTCAGGAAAAGCGCCGCGGTGATCGAGCCGGCGAAACCGTCCGGCGTGACGTTGTTGACGTCGGCCACCTTCGACGCCAGCTTGGCGTCATAGGGCTTCCACAACGGCATCCGCCATAGCGGATCCTCGACCGCAACGGAGGCGTCCGCCAGCTCGGATGCAAGCGTCTCGTCACCGGTATAGAACGGCGGCAAGTCGGGACCGAGCGCAACACGGGCAGCGCCTGTCAGCGTTGCCATATCGACCAGCATCTGCGGCTCTTCGTCATCGGCCAAGGCCAGGGCATCGGCGAGCACCAGCCGTCCTTCGGCGTCGGTGTTGCCGATTTCGACGGTAATGCCCTTGCGGCTCACCAGCACGTCGCCTGGCCGGAAGGCGTTGCCGGCTATCGAATTCTCGACAGCCGGGATGAGCACGCGCAGCCGAACCTTCAACCCGGTGGCCATGATCATGGAAGCGAGACCCAGCACGTTGGCAGCGCCACCCATGTCCTTCTTCATCAAAAGCATGCCCGAGGACGGCTTGATGTCGAGACCGCCTGTATCGAAGCAGACGCCCTTGCCGACCAGCGTTATCTTGGGGGCATTGTTCGGCCCCCAAATCATGTCGATCAGGCGTGGCGCGTCGGCAGAAGCCCGACCGACGGCGTGGATCATCGGAAAGTTGGCGGTAAGAAGATCGTCGCCTTTGGTCACCGATATTTCGGCCTTGTGCGTCGCGGCCAAGGTCCGGGCGGCCTTTTCCAACTGCCCGGGGCCCATATCGCTGGTCGGCGTGTTAACCAGATCGCGCGCCAGGAAAATGCCATCGGCGAGGCGGCGGATGCGGGCGGCGTCGGTGCCTGCCGGCAGCGCGAGGCGAAGCGTCTTGCCTGGCTTCTTGCCGTAGCGGGTGAAGACATAGCCGCCGAGCGCCACGGCGAGTGCCGTAAGCTCCGGCTTGGCCGGTGCGGACGCAAAATGCCACTCGCCTGCGGGCAAGGCTCTCGCTAGTGCGCCGATGGCCAGTGCGCCCTCGCCATCACCGGTGCCGAACAGGGCTCCGGCAATCGCGCCGTTGTCGCCAGGCATGATCAGCGTCCTGCCGGCCTCGCCGGAAAAGCCGTTGGCCTTGGCCCAGGCGACCGAGGATGGCGCAAGGCCCGCCGCCGCCAGAGCATCCTTCGCCACCAGATGGACCGGCAGCGCATTGCTCAATTCTTTCTCGACGAGTTCGACAGGCATTCGCTGGCCTCCGGCTTCCGAGTCGGCGTTTCTTAACTCTCCGTTAGGGTTAACAGAATATTTCTGCGGGAGGAAAGATGACCTCGCAAATGGTCACGCGCATGAACGGAGCCCTGGTGCCGATGCCGACCAACCGCAGGATGAACGCCAGCGCAAATAGGCTGATCACCACGGCGTTGATGATGGTGCTTGCTGCAGGCGTCGCCGGCTGCGGAACCAGCAAATTGACGACTGGCTCGATTTCTCGTCCAAGCGGCAAGCCGCTGGAAACAATGTCGGCGGGCGAACTGCACAACGCTACGATGGCGCTCGGCCAGTCCTATTCGAAAAACCCCAGCGACAAGCGGATCGCGACAAATTATGCCGCGGCGCTGCAGATGGACGGCGACGCAGACCAATCGCTTGCGGTGATGCGCAAGCTGGCGATCGCCTTGCCGAAGGATCGCGACGTGCTCGCCGCCTATGGCAAGGCGCTTGCCGCCAACGGACAGTTCGAGCCGGCACTCGATGCCGTGCGCCGCGCCCAGACGCCCGAATATCCTGACTGGAAACTGGTATCGGCGGAAGCTGCTATTCTCGACCAGCTCGGCCAGAAGGACGAGGCTCGCCAAGGCTATCGCAAGGCGCTTGACCTCAGGCCGAACGAACCGTCGATCCTTTCCAATCTCGGCATGTCGTACGTGCTGGAAGGTGATTTGCGCACAGCCGAAACCTATATGCGCTCAGCCGCCCAGCAGCCGAATGCAGACAGCCGCGTCCGCCAGAACCTTGCGCTGGTCGTCGGTCTGCAAGGCCGTTTCGACGAGGCAGAGAAGATCGCCTCGCAAGAGCTGTCGCCGGATCAGGCGCAGGCTAACGTCGCTTACCTTCGCCAGATGCTGGCGCAGCAGAATGCCTGGAGCCAGCTCAAGGACCAGGACAAGGCAAAGCCCGCCACCAACTGACCGCTTCGAGCGCCGAACCGGCGCGCGAATTCCGCAACATGTCTAACGCAAAGAGCCGCGCTGCACCGGCAGCGTGGCTCTGAATCGTATCAGCGTTTCTGGCAACGCCGCTGGCGCTACTCGCTGCTTGATTTCGGCTGGTCGCCAAAGATGCCGCGCTGGCTCACCTGGATGCCGGCGGGACCCAGAATGATGGCGAACAGCACCGGCAGGAAGAACAGGATCATCGGCACGGTGAGCTTCGGCGGCAGCGCGGCCGCCTTCTTCTCGGCGGCATTCATGCGCATGTCGCGGCTCTCACTGGCAAGCACCCGCAATGCATGCGCCACGGGCGTGCCGTAGCGCTCGGCCTGAACCAACGCCTGGGACACCGACCTGACGGATTCCAGGCCAGTTCGGCTTGCAAGGTTCTCGTAGGCCTGCTTGCGCTCCTGCAGATAGGAAAGCTCGGCGTTTGTCAGGATGAATTCTTCCGCCAATGCCACCGATTGCGCGCCGATCTCATCGGCGACCTTGCGAAGCGCCGCTTCCACCGACATGCCGGACTCGACGCATATCAGCAACAGGTCGAGCGCGTCCGGCCACGCCATCTGAATCGATTGCTTGCGCTTGGTAGCGCGGTTGTTGACGTAGAGCACCGGCGCGTAGAATCCCGCATAGGCTACCACGATGCACACGAACAGCTTCACGAAAAGCGGCTGCTCGGGCAATCCGCCGAGCACGAACAGATACATCGCCGCCAATGCAAAGCCGATGAAGGGCAGGACGAGACGGAAGAAAAGGAAGCGCGTCAGCGGATTTTGCCCGCGAAAACCCGCCACTTTCAATTTCTGCAAGGTACCTTCATCCGCCAGCGCACGCCTGAGATCCAGGCGATCGACAATATTGCGCATGCCGACCGACTGTTCTTCGCGCAGGCCCTTGCGGCGGCGGTCGGCTTCGACTGCCAGCCGCGCGCGCTGCTTGGCGCGCAGCTCATCGCGCTCCAGCGCTACGGATTTCATGCGCGCCTTGAGCTGGTTCCCGCCAAAAGCGGGCAGCAGCGTGAAGACGGTCGCAAACACCGCGATGCCGACCAGCAGTGCGATCAGCAGGGACGGGTCGGTGAGAGTTCTGATGACGTGATCGGTCATAACGGGTCCTAGACTTCGAAATTCATCATCTTGCGCATTACCAGGACGCCCATCGACATCCAGATGCCGGAACAACCGAGGATCAGATGGCCGGTGCTGGTGATGAAGAGGGGCATGATGTAGTTCGGGCTCGTCAAATAGACGAGAAAGGCGACGACGAAAGGCAACGCGCCGATGATCACGGCGGATGCCTTGGCTTCCATGGACAATGCCTGGACCTTGGCTTTCATTTTCTTGCGGTCGCGAAGCACGCGCGAAAGATTGCCCAGCGCTTCGGAAAGATTGCCGCCGGCCTGAGACTGGATCTGGATGACGATGCCGAAGAAGCTCGCCTCGGTGCACGGCATCGTTTCTGGCATGCGCATGGCCGCGTCAGGGATCGACAAACCCATTTGCTGCGAATCGACTATGCGGCGGAACTCGGTCTTGACCGGCTCGGGGGATTCGTTGGCGATCAGACGCACGGCGTCGTTCAGCGGCAGGCCGGATTTTACCGCACGCACGATGATGTCGAGCGCGTTCGGAAATTCGTTGAGGAACGCCTTGACGCGGTGCGCGCGGCGAAACGAGACGAACCAGCGGGGCAGACCCAAGACGCCGACCAGCAGCGCAGCCGGCAAGACCAGCAACGGTGCGCCGATGAAATATACAAGAGCCGTCAATACGACGCCGCAGACCGCCGAGTAGACATAGAAGCGCTCAAGCGAGATCTTCATGCCGGCCTGGCGGATTTGGATCTTCAGCGGTGGTTTCTTGACCAGGCTCTGATTGGACTTTTGCTTTTGATCGAGATCCTTCAGCGAATCCTGGACGGACTTGCGACGCTTGGCCGCTTCCGCCACGCGATCGCGCGACGCCTTGACGACGGAACGATCCGTCTCGGCGGTCTTGATCGATTCAAGCCGCTTGCCGACCTGCTTCTCGGTGCTGATCCGGTTGAACAGGAAAGCATAGGCCACAGCGCCGGCGCTGAAGCCGGCGAGCACGACGAATGCCAATACGGTGCCGTCAATTCCGAACATCGACCCTGGCCCCCACGCTTCCAGACGGATCAATCAGCGCGTTTCTCCATCGCCTCGAGCGCGACCGCGAGGCGCTGCTCCTCACCGTAGTAGCGGGCGCGCTCCCAGAAATGCGGACGGCCGATGCCAGTCGACACGTGCTCGCCCAGCAGCCTGCCGTTCGCGTCCTCGCCCTTGATGTTATAGAGAACGATGTCCTGGGTGATGATGACGTCGCCTTCCATGCCGATTACCTCGGTGATGTGGGTGATACGCCGCGATCCGTCGCGCAGGCGTGCAGCCTGTATGATCACGTCGACGGAGCCGACGACGATCTCGCGCACGGTTTTTTGCGGCAGCGTGTAGCCGCCCATGGCGATCATCGACTCTATGCGGTTGAGGCATTCGCGCGGGCTGTTCGAGTGGATCGTTCCCATCGAGCCGTCATGGCCGGTGTTCATCGCCTGCAGCAGGTCGAACACTTCGGGTCCGCGCACTTCGCCGACGATAATACGTTCGGGGCGCATGCGCAGACAGTTCTTGACCAGGTCGCGCATGGTCACTTCGCCCTCGCCTTCGAGGTTGGGCGGACGGGTTTCGAGACGCACCACATGCGGCTGCTGCAATTGCAGCTCAGCTGAGTCCTCGCAGGTGATGACGCGTTCTTCGCGGTCGATATAGTTGGTCAGGCAATTGAGCAGCGTCGTCTTGCCTGAGCCGGTACCGCCCGAGATGACAATGTTGCAGCGGACACGCCCGATGATCTTGAGAATCTCGGCCCCTTGCGGAGAAATCGAACCGAACTTGACCAGCTGGTCGAGCGTCAGCTTGTCCTTCTTGAACTTGCGGATGGTAAGTGCGGTGCCGTCGATAGCCAGGGGCGGTGCGATGACGTTGACACGGGAGCCATCAGGAAGACGCGCATCGCAGATCGGGCTTGATTCATCGACGCGGCGGCCAACCTGGCTGACGATACGCTGGCAGATGTTGAGGAGCTGCTGGTTGTCGCGGAAACGGATGCCGGTCTGCTCGACCTTGCCGTTGACTTCGATGTAGACGTTCTTGGAGCCATTGACCATGATGTCGGCAATATCGTCGCGGGCAAGCAGTGGCTCCAGCGGCCCGTAGCCCAAAACGTCGTTGCAGATATCCTCGAGAAGCTCTTCCTGCTCGGCGATGGACATCGCGAAATTCTTGATCGCGATGATGTCGTTGACAATATCGCGGATTTCCTCGCGCGCGCTTTCGGGATCGAGTTTGGCGAGCTGCGACAGATCTATCGTATCGATGAGTGCGGCGAAGACCTGGCTTTTGGTGTCGTAGTAGGTTTCGCTCTTTTGGCGCTGGATACTTTTCGGCTCCGGCGCCAATGGCGGCGGCTCGACCGCACGGCGAACCGCCGGCGCGGCAGGCGCGCCGGATGGCGGCAGCGCCGCCGGCCTGGCAGCTACAGCCGCTTCCACAGGGTTCGCGGCCGCCGGCGCGGCAGGCGCGGGTGCTGGCTGACGGAATTCCGGAATGGTCCGGTTGCCGTCGTCGCTGCCTCTTTTACCAAACATGATCGCTTACCAATTCCACCGCTGAGGCATCACTTCTTGTTGCGCGAAAGCTTGCCGATCAGATTGCCGAGGCCAGCCTTTTTCTTCACCTTGATTTCGCTGCGCCCTGTCAGCACATGGGCGATCTCGTTGATCGTGGCGACAACCGGACTCTTGGCATCCATCTCACCGAGCATACGTCCGTTGTTGGCAGCATTTCCGAACAAAAGCGGCTCGAACGGGATGACCGACATCGGCGAAAGGCCGAGCGATTCGGAGAAGTCGGACGGCGTAATCTCAGGACGTTTCGGCACACCGGCCTGGTTGATCACAAGCTTTGGCGCGGGGTCGTTCGGACGAAGCCGCTTCAGCATGTCGACCAGGTTCTTCGTGTTGCGCAGATTGGCAAGTTCGGGCGTCGCCGTGATGACGATCTCGTCGGCCTTGACCAGCGTGTTCTTGGTCCAGCCGGCCCACACGTGGGGAACATCGAGCACGAGGAGCGGCGCGCTACGCTGGGCTATGTCGATAAGCTGGGTGAAGGCGTCTGGATCGAAATCGTAGACCCGCTCCAGGGTCGAAGGGGCCGCAAGCAGCGACAGGTGCTCGGCGCATTGGGCGAGCAGCCGGTCGAGATAGACCTCGTCGACGCGTTCCGGCGAGAAGACTGCCTCGGCAATGCCTTGCGCCGGATCCTGGTCGAAATTGATATTGGCCGTTCCGAAGGCGAGGTCGAGATCGGCGACAACCACTTCGGATTTGAAAAGGGACGACATGGCCCAGGCCACATTATGGGCTATGGTCGAGGAGCCGACGCCGCCTTTGGCGCCGATGAAGGCAATCGAGCGGCCGATCGGCTCAGCTTCCGGATCAACGAAGATCGAAGACACCACGCTGACGATGTCGGCCATCGATACGGGCGCGATGACATACTCGGAAATGCCCGAACGGATGAGTTCGCGGTACAGGCCGACATCGTTGTAGTGGCCGACAACCACCACCTTGGAGGTCGGGTCGCAATGCTCGGAGAGCTGGGCGAGTTGTTCCAGCAACAGCTTCGGCTCGCTGCGCGATTCAAGCAGGATCAGGTTCGGCGTCGGCGCCGACTGATAGAATTCGATAGCGGTGGGGATGCCCCCCATATGCACCTTCAAATGGGCCTTGGCCATGCGGCGATCCTCGCCGGCGCGCTCGACCGGATTGGCTACGCCTTCGGTCTCGCAAAATGCCTGGATCGAAATGCGCGGGATCGGCCGCAACGCCTGCATCGCGGCAATATCCTGCTCCGAGGTTTCGCCGCCCGGTACCTCTGTGTCATAGGCAAGATTGCTCATTGTCATCACTTTCCGTGACTTGCGCGGCTTAGGGTTTGTTGAGCCTCAACACTCGTTAATATTCGACTTCCGAATTGCCGAGGAATTCGTCCGAAATACCTCTGTCACGATAGACGTCGATCACCGCGCCGCGATTTTCCGCGTCGATCGGCGTCGGCTTGCGTGGCCCGATCAGATCGGACGGATTGGCCATCTGGGCAGCCAGGTTGTTCTGATACGAACAGCCGAAATCGGCATAGTGCTTGTTTTCCGAAGTCTGCAGCAGGTCTTCGGGCCAGCGCCCGCATTTATCCGTCTGAGCCTTCACCGAGACGTAGGCAACACGAACCGGTGCGGACGCTTCGGCCGAAACAGACTGATAGGACCGCATGTCGATCCGCTTCCGGCTGATGCCGCTGGCTATGGCCAGCCTGGCGAAATCGCGGCCGGCCGCGGCCGCTGCGATTTCGTTGGCTGAGCCGCTCGGAATCTCGATCGTCAGCACCGGAGCCGCGCTCCTGTCGTATCCGTCCAGGAAGCCCAGGAGCGTGTCACGCTGGGATCTGGTCATGCCACGGTCGCCGGCGCCGACCGGAAGGTCGATCTTCTGTATCTTCTCAGCTATGACGATCGGATGGGTGGTGCGATAATCGTCCGGTATGGCACCCACCGTGACGCTGTCGCGATTGGCGCAGCCGGCCAGCAATGCCGCCACCGCGATCGCCATAATGGGAACGGCCGGCCGCCAGATTCGCGAATGGACTGACCGCGTCGCGGTGATCGCCCGTGCCTTCGATGTTGCCTTAGACATGACCGCTTCCCCGCTTACTTGTAGATAAAGCCGACAACGCCGTGGTAACGGCCGTTGGGCTTGTTGGTCTGCATGGTGCCGTAGACACGGTTGACGCGGCCAAGGAAAATGCCGGCGCCATCGCTGGCGGCGTTGAAATTGTCATCCGGCTTGGCAAGATCGTTGCGCGCCACCGGCTTCACCAGATAGGGCGTAATGATGATGACGAGCTCGGTCTCGTTGCGAACGAAATCCCTGCTGCGGAACAGCGCGCCAAGCACTGGAATCTTTGTCAGACCGGGCAAGCCGTTGACAGCTTGCCTGAGATCATCGCGGACAAGGCCGGCAATCATCATCGAGCCGCCCGAAGGCAGTTCCACTGTTGTGTCGGCCAAGCGCTTGCGGAGCGACAGGGCATTCATGCCCGGGCTCGTTACGCCTTCGGACAAAGACACAGATCCCTCCGTTGTCGGCTCGGAAACCGAGGTTCTGACTTTCAGGCTGATACGGCCGGGAGACAGCACCACCGGCTGGAATTCCAGGCCAATGCCGTATTCGATCTTCTCGACCGAATACGTCTTCAGACCGGTCTGGTTATCGTTTGATACGGCTTGGGAAACGCTGGTCACCATGTTGTATTCGCCGCCAACCTTGAAGGTCGCCTTCTCGCCGGATACGGCCGTCAATGTTGGTTCGGCGAGGGTTTTCATGACACCGGACTGTTCCATGGCATTGATGTAGGCCTGCAGCGTCGAGCTCCCGATAGAGAGGCCCGAGTTCGACAGCGACTTGCCCAAACCAGTGAAATTGTCGCTTACCGCGCCCCAGCTGATGCCGTTGCTGCTGCCGTTGCCCACCATGTTGACGCCGAGCTGCTTCATCACCGAGCGGCTGACTTCCGCGACCGTCACCTTCAGCGTCACCTGGTCGTCGCCGATGATCTGCAGCAGGTTGACGATCTTGCTGACGCGGCGCTCGGCATCCGGGTTATCGATCGCGACGCCGGCTTCAGCCGAACCGCCGGCAGCGGTCTGCGAGTATTGACCCGTGGTTGCCTCGCCGCCGGACACGAAAATAGTTGCCAGATCGGCCGCGCGCTTGGCGTCCAGAGGAGTGTCCACGGTTCCGGTCAGAACGACGTTGTCGTTCAGCAACTCGACCTTGACCTCCGATGACGGGATGAAGCGCTTGATATAATCCTCCAGCCCGGCGACGTCACGTTCGACCGCTAGGTCAAGGCTGACGATCTGCTCGCCATTCGAGCCAAAGACGAAGATATTTGTCTCGCCGACCGCCTTTCCAAACAGATAGATGCGCCTGGCGGTGCGGGTCACCGCGTCGGCTACAGCGGGGTTGGCGACGAGAATGTCGTAGGCATCGCTCGGGAGGTCGATGACCACCGACTTGTTCAGTCCGAGCTTAACCCGCTGGGTGGCGGTCGAAGCCGTCACCCTGGCATTGCCCGCCGCACTGGCATCGACAATGCCATATGCATTCGTTCCAAGGAGAAACAGGCCGATCGCCGCAGCCAGGATGAGCGGCAGTTTGGTTTTTAGCCTCATTTCCTTGCCCCCACTTCGGAAACTTCGCCCGACTTGATCAACCGCACTGTTCCGCGCCGGCCATTGCCGGAAACCAGGTAATCGGCTTCGCCCACATTCTTGTCCTGGCTGTCCTTGATCGAGCGCAGCGCCAATGTCAGGCGATCCGCCATCTGCTGTGCGACGGTGATGATCTCGGACTGCTGCGGCGTCAGTTCCAGGGTGGCGGTCTGGCCAACCCTGGTCTTCTTACCTTCCTCGTCCTCCTGAATGGTCTGGTCGATCGCCAGGACGCGAATGTTCTTCAGGATAGTTTCGGTCGTGAAGCCCGGACCACCGCCATTGGCGGGATCGGCTCGGCGGGTCATGATGACGTCGACGAAATCGTTGGGAAGAATAAAGCCACCGGCCGAGGTGTCGGCCGAGATGCTTGTGGCAACGGCCCGCATGCCGGAGGGCAGGATCGACGACATGAAGCTTTGCCCTTCACCGATCAGCTTCGAGCGCCGCAGCGGCTCGCCGGCGTAGAGCGCCACGCGAGCGACGGCGCCCTTCAGCTTGTCCAGCGCTTCAGGCTCGGCGGCGCGGGTGATGAAATTTGCGTTGATGCCTGCGGACGGCCATGACTCCCAGGAAATGTTGTTTTCAAGCGGACTGCCCATCGGAACGTCGCCGGAAAGAACAAGCACATCCTGCAGCGCGATCGCCGGCGCCTGAGGACCGGAATCGACAACCGGAGGCGGCGGAGCCACGACCATGTTCTTCGCGACATAGCCTGCACCACCGGCCGCGGCTATCGCCACGCTCAGAATAATCAATCGGGATGCTGGCATCTGTCCGAACCTCGCCTTGGCAAACCACGTAGCCAAGCGGGACTTTGCAGCGGCAATCGTCAAAACAAGGTTAATGTTATACTTACGATCGTGATTAATTTAACGTTTATATAAATTGGACCGACAAGCCCGGCCCGAAGGAAAACGTGGCCAACTCGCCTGCTCGGCGCCAACCGCGTAAAGTGAAATTCAGCCCGCCAGCCTGGTGAGTGCCCAGGCCATCAATGGCGAGTCGGAATAGGTGAGCAGACCGCCAATGCCAAGCGCGATGCCGTACGGAACGCCGGTCGCCTCATCGGCGAAATGGCGCAGGAACGGATTATGGCTTGTGACGGCGGCAAGCGGCGATTTTCGATAGGCGAGGATGGCTAGCGTCAGCAGGCCGCCGATGAATGTCGAGGCGACGAGGTATTCGATGAGATGGATGTTCAGTCCCATCCACATGCCAGTGGCAGCCAGAAGCTTGGCGTCGCCGCCGCCCATGCCGCCCAGCGCGAACAGGCCGAACGTCACCGCGAGAACCAGGCCGGCGGCGGCGAAATGCCAGCCATAGGTGGCCCAGTCCATACCGGTCAAAGGCGCAACCAAGGCGAAGACGACCACAAGCAACACCGGCACGCGATTGGCGATCGTCATCGAAAGCATGTCGGAGATCGCGGCAAAAAGCATGCAGAACGGAAATACGACGAAGATCACGGCTTCAAGCATCGGCGCGCCTATGACCCAATTGCATCTGGCCCCCAACCCAATCCTATTCGACTAACGACTGATGAGGCGCAAATTTCAATTCATACCAGGACTAAATAAGGGCCGCCAGTGCGGCGGCCCTTATTTCAGAACAAGCGAACCCGTTACGGTCAGCTACCGTTCACCTTAGTGGAGATGGCGGTGAACTTGGCGTTCAGCGAGTTGCCGAGCTGGCCGGCGCCGACCATGATGGCGAGTGCGATAAGAGCGGCGATCAGACCGTATTCGATAGCGGTCGCGCCGGATTCGTCCTTCACAAAACGTGCGATGAGGTTAGACATTCGAGCTCCTACTCCAATTGTTACAGCACTTCCGTCAACTTCTCTTGGTGGCTGATCGGATACTGCGAATCTAAGGAGAAGCTGTTTCAATCGGCTTAATAAACAGGCTTACCGATTCCTTTCCCGCTTCGACGACATTGCGTGGTTAACCCAGAACTAAAATACCCGCCGCCAGGGCCCCGGCCGACAAAAGGCGCAACAGGCGCAATTCGGCAAAGACGTTTCAGCCGTGCCGGCTAGACCCAATGCCGGTTCCGGCTTGATTCTGAATTCCAGCCGCTTAACGGTTGGTTCACCAATCTCGTTCATGTTCCGTTGAACAGTTTGCCAGGGGGCGCCTCAATGGCCGGGCCGAGATCATCATTTCCAGTTGCCGTGCTTTTTGCCGCAGCGGCTTTCGCCTTTCCAGCCAAGGCCGGCGCCGGCATCGAGGTGACGATGAACCAGGCAAAGATCATCAAATTGTCGCGCGCCGCCGATACGATTGTCGTCGGCAATCCGGCGATCGCCGACGCCTCCGTGCAGGACGCATCGACGATCGTACTGACCGGCAAGGGATTTGGCGTCACCAATCTCGTCGTCCTCGACCAGCAGGGCAATCCGATCGTCGATGAGCAAATAACCGTCGTGCGCCAGGCAGCGTCGTCGGTGCGCATCTATCGGCGTTCCGAAGTACAGACCATGTCCTGTGCGCCATATTGCGAAAGCTCGTATAAGAGCGATGCCGAGAAGGCCTCTGAAGCCGAAATGAGCGCCGTGCATTAGCTAGCCGACGTCTCCGTCTTTGGCGGGAACGTGCTTCGGTTATCGCCGGGTTAAGGCCTTCCCGTTGAATTTAACGGTCATTCCAACCGGACTTCAATCGGTTCCGACTAAGGGTGGACCGATACAGAAGCGGCATCGGCGGGCAGCGGACATGAGCAAGGCAGGACGAGCAGGTTCTCCAAGACGGTTTTTGGGCGACCGCCGCGGAAGCACGGCGATCGAATTCGCCATGCTTGCAATTCCTTTCGCGCTTCTTGTCTTCGCCATCCTGGAGAGCTGCATTTCTTTTGCCGCACAGGAAGTGATGGCAAACGCAACCGACGACATCGCGCGCCAGCTGCGTACCGGCCAATTAAGACCGACCGATGTGTCCGGCACCAAGCTGCGGGATATGATCTGCACCAAATTGGAGATCATGGTCGCCAAGACCTGTCCCGGATTGCTGGTGGACTTGCGCGAATATCCGACCTTCGCCGATGCGGCGCTGGCCGGTTTCAAGGTCCAGGATGGCGACGTCGTGCTGACCAAAGGCACGAGCACACAGACCTTCACCGTCGCACCTGGCCTGGCGGAGTCGAGAAACATGCTGCGTGTTTTTTACAAATGGCCGGTGATGACCGACTTCATGGCCAAATCGATGGCCAACCTGAAGGACGGCAAAACGCTGCATTTTGCTTCGATCACTTGGCAGAACGAGCCGTTCGACAACTGAACCACGTAGTCGCTTGAAAAGGGCAAAGCCATGATTCGTGCGGGGGCACAGCTGGGCATCGCAGGGATTTGTACAAGAGCAGTCCGACTTTGCTCGGACCGCCGCGGTATTGCGGCTGTCGAGTTTGCCCTCATCGTGCCTATCCTGTTGATCATGTACTTTATGACAATGGAGGCCTCGCAAGCCATCGAGACCAGCAAGAAGGTCAGCCGCATCGGCAGCATGGTAGCGGACCTCGTCACGCAGCAGCAGACCGTCAAGGCGGCCGATGTCGATGCCATCATGGCGATCGGCAGTTCCACGCTCCAGCCCTACAACCGCTCGAAACCGAAGATCATTATCACGGCGATACAGGTGACGAACGAGACGACGCCGAAAGTCCTGGTCGTGTGGTCGCGCAAACTGGTCGATGGCGTCTCTAGCGTCGACGCGGTCAAGGATTCCACCACAACGGTCCCTAGCGCGCTCAAGATCAAAGGCACGTTCCTCATCCGGGTCGAAAGCGATCTCGCCTACAAGCCAATCATTACCTGGTCGGCGGACGGCCAAAGCCGGTTCGGGTTGAGCTCGGTCTTCAATTCGATATCGATGGCGGAAACTTATTATCTGCGGCCGCGCAGGAGCCCGACCATTCCGTGCAGCGATTGCTGACGCCTGAAGCCCGCTAACCGGTCTGTTGCTATTGCTTGCGACCGCGGGCCGAGACTAGACGCACGATGGCTGCAGCCAGCACATAGTCCCTCGACCGGCAACGGTTCGGCGACGATACCGATACGGAACGTTCTGATAACATCGCGCCAATCGGCTCGCGCCAGGTTTGTGCAAGACGCATCCAGCAGCAAAGCCAGTACGGTGGCGAATGCTGTCAGGGCAAGCCTCATGCGAGCTCCGCGCCGCGCATTTCCATCCGCAGATCGACCATGCCGCGATTCGTCTCTCCGGGACCAGCACGCCAAGCCGTGCTGTTTGGGTTTCCGAATTGCCAATGGCGGCGCGGAACCCTATGTCTGAGCCAACACACAGGCAATGATGAACCTTTCGATGGCACGCGCCTTCCTTTTTGTCCTCGACTCCTTCGGCATCGGCGGCGCGGCCGATGCCGAACGTTATGGCGACACCGGCTCCAATACGTTCGCACACATCGCGCGGGCCTGCGCAGAAGGCCGCGCCGACCGCGAAGGCCTGCGTGCCGGACCCCTTCTTGTACCAAACATGCTCGCGCTCGGTCTCGGCCAGGCCGCGGCAACGGCAACGGGTTTCAGGTTTGAGAATGCCGGCAGTGCACCGCTTGCCGCCGCCTTTCACGGCGCGGCCCAAGAGGTTTCGAGCGGCAAGGATACGCCATCGGGCCATTGGGAAATAGCCGGCCTGCCGGTCCGTTTCGACTGGGGTTACTTCCCAGACAAGATTCCTGCCTTTCCGGCCGAGTTGACCGAAGCAATGGTGCGTGAAGGGAAGGTGCCTGGCATCCTCGGCAATTGCCATGCTCCGGGCACCGAGATTATCGAACGGTTCGGCGAAGACCATATCCGCACCGGCAAGCCGATCTGCTACACTTCGATCGACTCCGTCCTGCAGATCGCCGCGCATGAGGTTCATTTCGGCCTGGAACGGCTTTACGAGTTCTGCAAACTGGTGCGCAGGCTCGTCGATCCGCTGAATATCGGCCGCGTCATCGCGCGGCCGTTTATCGGTGAAACCGCCGCCACGTTCGAGCGAACGCATAATCGTCGCGACTATGCCGTACCGCCACCGGAACCGACGCTGCTCGACCGGCTGACGGCGCGCGGCAGCCGGGTTATCGCGATCGGCAAGATCGGCGACATTTTCGCCCATCGGGGGATCTCGGAAGTCCGCAAGGCTGCCGGCAACATGGCGATGTTCGACAAAACGCTTGGTGCCATGGAAGACGCCCGCGACGGCGACCTCGTCTTCGCAAACTTTGTCGACTTCGACACCGAGTTCGGGCATCGGCGCGACGTTGCGGGATATGCCGCCGCACTCGAAGCTTTCGACCGGCGCCTGCCCGAGGCATTCGCACGGCTGAGGCCAGGCGATCTGCTCATCTTGACCGCCGATCACGGCAATGATCCGACGTGGCGCGGCACCGACCACACGCGCGAGCGTATTCCGATTATCGGGACACGGCCGGGTTTCAAAGGCGCAGACATCGGACTGAGGACAACATTTGCCGACATCGGCGAAACCGTGGCCGAACATCTCGGGCTGGCGCGCGGCCGTCACGGCACCTCCTTCCATGCCACGATAGGTGGCCATGCCTGAGCTGCCGGAGGTAGAGACAGTCAGGCGCGGTCTGCAGCCGGCCCTTGAAGGTGCCCGCATTGTCGGTGTCGAGGCACGCCGGCCGGATTTGCGGTTTCCGTTCCCCGAGAGATTTTCGGAGCGGCTGACCGGCAAGACGATTGCGGCGCTCGGCCGCCGTGCCAAATATCTGACAATGCACATGGACAACGGCCCGGTTCTGATCTGCCATCTCGGCATGTCGGGTTCGTTTCGCATCGAAACGGCCGACGAGAGCGCAACGCCCGGCGCGTTCCACCACGAACGCTCGAAAAACACTGCTCACGATCACGTCGTCTTCGACATCGCATCCCCTTCCGGCGTCCGCTCTCGCGTGATCTTCAACGACCCGCGCCGCTTCGGGTTCATGCTGTTTTCGGAAGGCGAGCCCGACATGCATCCGATGCTGGCGGGATTAGGCGTCGAGCCTACAGGCAACGCACTGGACGGCGCGCTGCTCGCTTCGTTGCTGAAAGGTCGCAAGTCACCGCTGAAAGCGGCACTTCTGGACCAGAGGCTGATTGCCGGGCTAGGCAATATCTACGTCTCGGAAGCGCTTTGGCGGGCCGGCCTGTCGCCGCTGCGCGAAGCGGGCACCCTCGCGAGAGCCGGCAAGAAAGCCAAAGAGCAAAGCGAACGCCTGGCCGAAGCAATCCGCTCGGTCGTCGCCGATGCGATCGCCGCCGGCGGCTCGTCGTTGCGCGATCATATGCAGACCGATGGATCACTGGGCTACTTCCAGCATTCCTTCGCGGTTTACGATCGCGAGGGGGAAGGCTGCTCCAAGCCTGGTTGTGGCGGCCACATCGAGCGTATCGTGCAAAGCGGTCGTTCGACCTTCCACTGCCGGGCCTGTCAGGCTTGAACCAGAACCGAGGAGGAGCAAAGCATGGGCTATGAAACCATCATCGTCGAAACCCGCGGCAAGGTCGGGCTGATTACGCTGAACCGGCCGCAGGCGCTCAACGCGCTGAATTCACAAGTGCTGGCGGAACTGGTCGCGTCGGTGAATAGCATGGGCGCCAATGCCGACATCGGCGCCATGGTCATCACTGGTTCGGAAAAGGCTTTCGCGGCAGGTGCCGATATCAAGGAAATGCAGTCCATCTCCTATGTGGATGCCTATCTGCAGGATTTCTTCGTCGGCTGGGAGGAATTTACGCGGGCACGAAAGCCGATCATCGCGGCAGTGGCGGGCTATGCGCTGGGGGGCGGCTGCGAACTGGCGATGATGTGCGACTTCATCATCGCCGCCGACACCGCCAAGTTTGGCCAACCCGAGATCACGCTGGGCGTCATGCCCGGCATGGGCGGATCGCAGCGCCTGACCCGCTTTGTCGGCAAGTCGAAGGCGATGGATATGTGCCTGACGGGTCGAATGATGGACGCATCCGAGGCCGAGCGTTCCGGCCTTGTCTCGCGCGTGGTGCCAGCCGGCGAGTTGATCGAGGAAGCGCTTAAGGCAGCGTCCAAGATCGCTGGTTTTTCCTTGCCGTCGGTGATGATGGCAAAGGAGGCCGTCAACCGCGCCTATGAGACGACGCTCACCGAGGGTCTGCGGTTCGAGCGCCGGCTATTTCATTCGCTGTTTGCGCTGGATGACCAGAAGGAAGGCATGGCGGCCTTCAGCGGCAAGCGGAAGCCGAATTTCACGAACCGATGAGATGACGAAGGCGCCGGTCAAAAAGAAAGCGCTGCAGCGTTGACGCGCCGGAAAAGCTGAACTATAAGCCGCACCAACCGAGGCGGCCCTGTGGCTGCCCGTTTGTTTTTTGCGCCCTGCGGTATCCCGCAAGCGCCCACCAGATCAGAAGAGAGGCACCATGGCCAATACCTCCTCGGCCAAAAAGGCAACGCGCAAGATCGCCCGTCGCGCAGCGATCAACAAGAACCGCCGCTCCCGCGTCCGGACCTACATCCGCCAGGTCGAAGAGGCGCTCGCGGCCGGCGACAAGGCGGCCGCACAGGCTGCCTTCAAGGTGGCCGAGCCGGAATTGATGCGCGCCGCGACCAAGGGCGTGGTGCACAAGAACACGGCATCGCGCAAGGTGTCGCGGCTGGCCCAACGGGTCAAGGTGCTGTCGGCCTAATATATCTTTTCCTGAACTGCGCTTCTTCAAACCCGGCCAATCGCGCCGGGTTTTTTTCGTTTGCCGGCAAGTACTTAAAAGAAAGCCCGCAAAATGGCGCTCCGCATGCATTTCAAAGTTCGAAATGCTTTGCCGGCGTATACATACCCGCTGATATTCGCAGCCTTCGAAACCGCCAATGCGAAAATTTCCGAGCGTCACAGATTACTGTTTTTTTTCAGAGGCTTACCGATGGTGATCCACAGCTTGTTCACATCGGCTGTGGCCGATAGGCGGCAATTGGCTGTCAAGTGAATTATTTCAGAAAATTTCGCGTTGTGTGGCCTTTTTCACATTCGCCGGAAAAGGGTTTGAATCACAATGGCTTTGTCAAAATCAACTGTTGCGGCATGGCGTTCGAAACGTCCCTTGCTAGTCAGATTCCTTAAAAATCCGTTAGGGGTGGCCTTGCCCTATCCACAGCGATTTCGGTAATGTCTGTCCATCGAAGGGACGGGCCCTTGGCCCTTGACCAGCCTGAAACCGGCCAGCTCAAATTGGCAGAGTTTACAGCGCGGATTCAACTCCGCGGACGGGGTTGGTTTGTCTTTTCGATACGGTAGGGGACTGGCGTAATTGTACATGGCAGGTCGACGGTGCGCCGGCGGTTTTTCGCCGGACGGCATTTTGTTGCCCTGACATGACCAAAGCGGATCGGCTCTTCGGCGCCGGACCGACAACGAGGCGATTCATCAGCCCGGCGGCGGCGATGGTGTCGCAGCGAAGACACGGTCGCCGGAAACATGGATGCAGGAGGCGCATCCCCGGCGGAAAACAGGTACAAGAGACAAGGAACTCGATCATGCAGAGCGGCGGCATCGAAAGGGAGCTTACAGGCGACCTCCCATTTCCTGGAACGTTAATCGGAAGGAACGACATGGCGGCTTCCAATGAAGCTGAACAGAAGTTCGATCGGGTCAAGGCCCAGTTGAAGGCGCGTCTGGGAACCGAGGTCTATTCGAGCTGGTTCGGGCGCATGAAGGTCGCTGAATCCTCTAAGGGCATTGTCCGCATCTCAGTGCCAACCGCATTCCTGCGTTCATGGATCAACGGCCACTATCTCGATCTCATCACCGAGTTGTGGAAGCACGAGGATCCGGAAATCCTCAAGATCGAGATCGTGGTTCGCACCGCCACACGGCAGGGCCGCAACAGCGTCGAGCCAGAAGTGGCCCCGGCGCGCAAGATGACCAGGCAGACGCAAACCGCGCTCTCTGCGGGCACGGCGAGCCCCAGCAGGGTCGAACGGGTCCCGGTACCCCGCCCGGGGATGCCGGCAGAAACCGAGTTCCGGCACAATGTTCTCGGTTCGCCACTCGATCCACGCTATACTTTCACCTCCTTCATCGAAGGACCATCGAACCGAGTGGCTTTTGCCGCCGCCAAGGCGGTCGCGGAATCGCAGTCGAGCGCGGTGCGTTTCAATCCGCTCTTTCTTCACGCGACGGTCGGGCTGGGCAAAACGCACCTGTTGCAGGCGATCGCCGCAGAATCGCTGAAGCAGAATCCGAAATCGCGGGTCGTCTATCTGACGGCTGAGTATTTCATGTGGCGGTTCGCCACCGCGATCCGCGACAACAACGCACTGACGCTGAAAGAACAGCTGCGCGACATCGACCTCCTCATCATCGACGACATGCAGTTCCTGCAGGGCAAGTCGATCCAGCACGAATTCTGCCATTTAATCAACATGCTGCTCGACAGCGCCAAGCAAGTGGTGGTCGCTGCCGACCGGCCGCCGTCGGAATTGGAGTCGCTGGAGCCACGCGTCCGCTCGCGCCTCAACGGCGGCGTCGCGCTGGAAATGTCAGCCCCGGATTTCGCCATGCGTATCGGTATGCTCAAGCTCAGGCTTGCCACCGCCAAGCTCGACGATGCGTCGCTCGATATTTCCGAAGAGATCCTCAACCACGTCGCCCGCACGGTGACCGGCAGCGGACGCGAGCTCGAAGGTGCCTTCAACCAGCTTTTGTTTCGTCAATCCTTCGAACCGCAGATCACCATCGACCGCATCGACGAGATCCTTGGCCACATCTATCGTTCGGGCGAACCCAAGCGGGTGCGTATCGAGGACATCCAGCGCATCGTCGCGCGCCACTACAACGTGTCGAAGACCGAACTTCTGTCCAACCGGCGCACACGCACCATCGTCAAGCCACGGCAGGTCGCCATGTATCTGTCGAAGGTGATGACGCCGCGCTCGCTGCCGGAGATCGGGCGGCGGTTCGGCGGTCGTGACCATACGACCGTGCTGCATGCGGTGCGCAAGATCGAGGATCTTTCCGGTGCCGACAACACACTGGCGCAGGAACTCGAATTGCTGAGAAGGCTGATCAACGACCAGGCCTGACGGCCCGAAAAACGCCGGCTCGCGGACTCCGGCCTTTTTATCCCCAGAAAGCCCGTGCAGCCGGTCCGAACCGGTGGCGCGGGCTTGCGTTTGCCGGGTTTTTCCTGTCAGTTTACGCAGATTCTGAGCCTGTTCAGACCTTTCGCGGGGCGCCGCTTGCCGGAGACCCGTTCATTCATTCAAGCGAGCCTGTTTTGTCATGCGTGTTATCCTGGAACGGTCAAATCTCCTGAAGTCGCTCAACCATGTTCACCGCGTGGTCGAGCGGCGCAATACCATTCCGATCCTGTCGAACGTGCTGCTCAGCGCCGAGGGGGCCAGCCTTGAAATGAAGGCGACCGACCTCGACCTGGAGGTGACCGAAGCAACGCCGGCAAAGGTCGAACGTGGCGGGGCGACGACGGTCCCGGCACATCTGCTCTACGACATCGTGCGCAAGCTTGCCGACGGCGCGGAGGTGGCGCTGAAGACCGACGAAGACGGCAACGCCATGACGGTGACGTCGGGGCGCTCGAGCTTCCGCCTGCAATGCCTGCCGCAGTCCGACTTTCCCGAGCTTTCAGCCGGGTCGTTCTCGCATATTTTCCGGCTCGATTCCTTCGGACTAAAGGGCCTCATCGAAAAGACCCAGTTCGCCATTTCCACCGAGGAGACGCGCTATTATCTGAACGGCATTTATCTGCACACGCACGAGGCCGGCGGCAAGCTGAAGCTGCGCTCTGTCGCGACCGACGGCCACCGGCTGGCGCGCGCCGAGATCGATGCGCCGGCAGGCTCTGAGGGCATGCCTGGCGTCATAATCCCGCGAAAGACGGTCAGCGAGCTGCAAAAGCTGGTCGACGATCCCGATGTTGCAGTCACCACCGAGTTGTCCGACACCAAGATCCGTTTCACCATCGGCAGCGTTATCTTGACCTCCAAGCTGATCGACGGCACTTTCCCGGACTACCAGCGCGTCATTCCGACCGGCAACGACAAGAAGCTGATTATCGATCGCCAGAGTTTCGCCGCTGCCGTCGATCGCGTTTCGACCATTTCGTCCGAACGCGGCCGGGCGGTGAAGCTTTCGATCGCCGAAGGGCAGGTCACGCTTGCGGTCAACAACCCGGATTCGGGCAGTGCCACCGAGGAACTGGCGGCCGACTATTCGTCCGATCCGATTGAAATCGGCTTCAACGCCAAATACCTGCTCGACGTTGCCGCGCAACTGACCGGCACGGAGGCGAAGTTCATGCTGGCGGATGCCGGTTCCCCGACACTGATCCACGATATGGCCGACGAGACCGCGCTCTACGTGCTGATGCCGATGCGGGTGTAGGGCCCGAACGGGGCCATCTTGCTGTCGTGACCAGATCTGCAAAACCGCAGCAGACGTACATAAGTAAGCTCATACTTACGAATTTCCGCAACTATGCGGCGTTGGCAATCGACCTTGATCCCGGCGCTGTCGTTTTCTCCGGCGACAATGGCGCCGGCAAGACCAATCTGCTTGAAGCGATCTCGCTGCTCACGCCGGGCCGCGGCCTGCGCCGCGCACCCTATTCCGAGGTGGCGCGCGAAGGCGGCGACGGTGGCTTTGCGCTGCATGCCCGGCTTGACGGGCCGGAAGGCCAGGTCGAGATCGGTACCGGAATATCGGGCAGCGACGGCGAAGCCGGCCGGCGGGTGCGGATCAACGGCGCGACGGCACGCTCAGCCGAAGACATGCTGGAATGGCTGCGCGTGGTCTGGCTGACACCGGCCATGGACGGCCTGTTCCCCGGGCCGGCTGCCGACCGCCGGCGCTTCCTAGACCGGCTGGTGCTGGCGATCGATCCTGGCCACGGCCAGCGCGCGCTTGACTACGAAAAGGCAATGCGCGGCCGCAACAGACTGCTCGCCGACGGTTCACGCGACGGTGCCTGGTTCGATGCGATCGAGATGCAAATGGCCGAGACCGGCGTGGCGATTGCCGCGGCGCGTGCCGAACTGGTGCGCCTGCTCGCCGCCATGATCGACCGGCTGCCCGGCGACGGACCGTTTCCGCAAGCCGACATCGGCATCTCTGGCGAACTGGAAGGCGAACTCGGTATTTTGCCGGCCGTCGACGTAGAGGAACGGTTCCGTCGTGCGCTTGTCCAGGGGCGCGACCGCGACCGCACCGCCGGACGCACGCTCGACGGCCCGCACCGTTCCGACCTCGTGGTGCGCCACCGGCCCAAGGCGATGCCGGCCGAGCTCTGTTCGACCGGCGAGCAGAAGGCGCTGCTGGTCGGCATTGTCTTGTCGCATGCGCGGCTAACCGGTGAGATGTCGGGCATGACACCGATCCTGCTGCTCGACGAGATCGCCGCCCATCTCGACGGCGGTCGACGGGCGGCCTTGTTCTCGATCCTGGAGGAACTAAACTGCCAGGCCTTCATGACCGGGACCGATGCCGCGTTGTTTGACAGCCTCAAGGGACGCGCGCAATTCCTGACCGTCGATCACGGCACGGTCAGGCCGACCATTTGAACTTGGTTCATGGCGCACTTCTGAGCGGCATGCATTGATACCTGACAAGCTTTTTCCTCCGCTATATGGTCCGGCGATGATCACAGCCGCCCTCACCGATGAAGAGCTCGAACGCTACGCCCGCCACATCGTGCTGCCCGAGATCGGCGGCGCCGGCCAGCAGCGGCTGAAGCGGGCGCGGGTGCTCGTCATTGGCGCCGGCGGATTGGGAGCGCCTGTGCTCGAATATCTCGCCGCCGCAGGGATTGGCACTCTCGGTATCGTCGACGACGACATCGTTTCGCTTTCCAACCTGCAACGACAAGTGATCCACGGCACGGACATGGTCGGCATGGCAAAAACCGACAGTGCCAGAGCGGCGATCATCCGCATCAATCCAAACGTCGTCGTGGAAGAGCACAATTTCAGGCTGACCGTCGACAACGCCCCTACCCTCATTGCCCGTTATGACATCGTCGTTGACGGCTCCGACAATTTCGAGACACGCTACGCGGTGGCCGACGCCTGCGCCGCGGAAAGCCGGCCGCTCGTGCATGCCGCCGTTGGCCGCTTCGACGGCTCGGTCACCGTACTGAAGCCATTCGAAACCGGCCCGGACGGCAAGTTGAACCCAAGCTACCGCGATCTCTTTCCCGAGGCGCCGCCGCCGGGACTTGTGCCATCCTGCGCGGTGGCCGGCATTGTCGGGGCGCTGACCGGGGTCATCGGCACGCTGCAAGCCATGGAAGCGATCAAGCTGATCACCGGGATTGGCGAGCCGCTGGTCGGACGACTGCTGCTCTACGATGCGCTGGCGGCACGCTTCGACACGATCCGCTACAAGCGAACCAGCCCATGAGCCTGCCTGCCGACGTTTCCATCGTGCAGCTTGCGGCCGATTTCGACCGTTGGGACGAGGTGCTGGCGCTGGTCATGCGCGCCTTCGCCTTTATGGACGAGGTTATTGACCCGCCGTCCTCGGCGCATCGGCTCACCGTTGAAAATCTCAGGGCTAGAGCGCTGGAGGAGACAGCATTCCTGGCACTGAAGGGAAACGAGATCGTCGGTTGCGTCTTCGTCCTGAAGCGCGCAGACGACCTCTATATTGGAAAGCTCGCGGTCGAGCCGACGCTTCAGGGACAAGGCATTGGAAAACAGCTGATGCAGGCCGTCGAAGATCTTGCCCGCAGCCGCAACAGGACCGCCATCGAGCTCCAGACCCGGGTCGAACTGACTGGAAACCACGCTGCCTTCGCCCGCCTCGGCTTTCGCGAAACCGAACGGACAGCACACAAAGGTTACGACCGGCCGACCTCAATCACCATGCGCAAGGTGCTTTTGTAAGCAAACGCTATCCAAAAGCGAGCAGGCAGCTGCCGCGACCAGAATTCGCTGCCACGATGGCCGGTCACGCCCGCAGCGGCAGCACGCGGTCGGGCGGGCGATGACCGTCGAAGAAGGCGCGGATGTTGATGATTACCTTCTCGCCCATGTCGATACGGCCTTCGAGCGTCGCCGAGCCCATATGCGGCAACAGCACGACCTTGCCTTTGTGGGCGAGTTTCAGCAGCTTGCTGTTCAGCGCCGGCTCGTGCTCGTAGACGTCGAGGCCGGCGCCGGCGATCTTGCCGTCATGGATGAGCTTGACCAGCGATTCCTCATCGATGATATCGCCGCGCGCGGTGTTGACTATGTAAGCTGACGGTTGCAGAAGCGCCAGCCGCCGCGCCGAAAGCAGGTGGAAGGTTGCCGGTGTCGATGGACAATTGACCGAGATAATGTCCATGCGGGCGAGCATCTGGTCAAGGCTTTCCCAATACGTGGCTTCCAACTCGTCCTCGATTGCCGGCAGTACGCGGTGGCGGTTGTGGTAGTGGATCGAGAGGCCAAACGCCTTGGCACGCCTGGCGACGGCGGTGCCGATGCGACCCATGCCGACAATGCCGAGCCGTTTGCCCCAAATGCGCCGGCCGAGCATCCAGGTCGGCGACCAGCCCGCCCATTTCTTATCGCCGGTCAGCACGTTGGCGCCTTCGGCCAGCCGCCGCGGTACGGCCAGCATCAGCGCCATGGTCATGTCGGCCGTATCTTCGGTCAGCACGTTCGGCGTGTTGGTCACGGTGATGCCTTTCTTGGCCGCTGCCGCAACGTCGATCTTGTCTACCCCATTGCCGAAATTGGCGATCAGCTTGAGGTTGTCGCCGGCCTGGGCAATCAGCGCCGCGTCGATATTATCGGTGACGGTCGGCACCAGCACATCGGCCTCCTTGACCGCAGCCACCAGTTCCGGCTGCGTCATCGGCCTGTCCTCCACATTCAAGCGGGCGTCGAACAACTCGCGCATGCGGGTCTCGACCGGGTCGGGCAATTTGCGCGTGATGACGACGAGGGGCTTCTTTTTGCCTGCCATTGTTTTCCTCGAACCCGATCTCGTTGAGACCTCTTTAACCAAGAACGGCGAAACTGAGAGCCGATCGCGGTACCGGTCATTCATGTAACAAGCGGTTCCGCCGAAGACAAAGAAAAAGGGGCGAAGGCCGATGGGCCGGTGCCGAAAGGAACGAAAGTGTCTGGTTTCGCGTCGCTCCGCCTGACCCTCAGTGCAGCATTCCTCGGCGCTCTCATCCATAGCCCACTGGTGATGGCGCAAAGTGCCGCCGCACCCGCCCAGAGCATCACGCTCGGACCAAGCGGCTTGCCGCTGCCGCGCTTCGTCAGCCTGAAATCCGGCCGCGTCAACTCGCGCGTTGGGCCGGGCGTCAATTATTCCGTCGACTGGATGTATATGAAGCCAGGCCTGCCGATGGAGATCATCCAGGAGTTCGATACGTGGCGCCGTGTGCGTGATGCCGACGGCTCGGAAGGCTGGATCAATCAGTCGCTGCTTTCGGGCCGTCGCACGGCGATCGTCGCCCCCTGGCAGCGCGGCAAGGACGCTCGCGTCAACCTCCTTGACGACCCGGCAAAAGACGCAGGCGTCATCGCGATCCTCGAACCGGGGGTGATGGGCACGATCAAGTCCTGCGATGGCCAGTGGTGCGAAATGACCTTCGACGGCCATACCGGCTGGCTCGCGCAGTCGCTGGTCTGGGGTGCCTATCCCGGCGAAAAGGTCAAGAACTGACTTTTCCGAACCGCAGGTCGGGCCAGCGCTGGAAGCACCGGATCCGGCATTTGTTTCGCTGATCTTCGGTTCGGGGATGGTTTAGCGGCCGATGCGGCCGAGATGGGTATCCTGGAAACTGCTTGACAGCTTCAAACCGTAGCCCAGAGCGCGGTCGATGGCGATGTGGGCGATCCAGATCAGCGCGACAGCTATCGCCATTGCATTGTCAAAGACGCTGCCGAGAAGCGCCAGCAGAACGGGCAAGATCAGTGTGTGCAAGGCGTTGTAGGCGACGGCCCCGACGCGCGGCCCGGCGATGTAACCCAGCATCGACAGGTCGGGCGCCAGAATGAGCACGGCAAACAGCCACCAGGAAACACCGGCGATTGCATAGAAGACAAGAGCCGCCACCGCGACGGCGACCCATTCGAGCCGGAGCGTCAAATCCAGGAATTTCATAAGATGCCGGTCAGTCGCAGCGTTTCGGACGCAGTCTCACCACGATATCGACATTGGCGATCTCCATGCCCTCCGGCGGCTCCGGCAGGTTGGAAACCGTCACCGGGCCGCTGTCGATATCGAAGATCCTGTTTTCGCCCTCGATATAGAAATGATGGTGATCGGAGGTGTTGGTGTCGAAATAAGTCTTCGATCCCTCGACGGCAAGGATGCGCAGAAGACCGGCCTGGGTAAACTGGTGCAGAGCATTGTAGACGGTGGCCAGAGACACCGGCACGCCGGCGGCAAGCGCCTCCTCGTGCAGTTCCTCGGCCGAAAGATGGCGGTCGCCCTTGGCGAAAAGCAGATCGGCCAGCGCGATGCGCTGGCGTGTCGGCCTCAGACCGGCCTCACGAACCCGCTTGTCCACAGCGACATTATCCTTCCGGCAACCCAGATCCATCTATCCGTCGCGCTCACAGTTCCGCCTCAGACAGGTCCAAAATGGCAGAAATTGAGCATCTGCCGAAACTGGACGTGTCCTGAGATATATTCTGTCGACCGAATGCGATCAATAGCGCGCATTGACCCGGGCAGACGGGCAGGTTAAGCGCAAACGCCGGTTTCCGGCCTGAAACAGATTGTGTTAGGAAACCACCGACAAGGGCTCCTTTCGCGCGGGACGATCACGGGGACGAGATTGATGGCGGATCCGAAATCCAGCTACGGTTACGAGGAATTGCTTGCCTGCGCCCGCGGCGAGCTGTTCGGACCGGGAAATGCGCAGTTGCCCTATCCGCCGATGCTGATGTTCGACCGCATCACCGAGATCAGCGAGACCGGCGGTGCGTTCGACAAGGGTTTCATCCGCGCGGAATTCGACATCAAGCCGGATTTGTGGTTTTTCGCCTGCCATTTCATCGGTAATCCGATCATGCCGGGATGCCTGGGCCTGGACGCCATGTGGCAGTTGACGGGGTTCTATCTCGGATGGCTCGGTGAACCCGGCAAGGGGATGGCGCTGTCGACCGGTGAGGTGAGGTTCAAAGGCATGGTCACGCCTTCGGTCAAGAAGGTGGAGTATGGCGTCGACTTCAAGCGCGTGATGCGCGGTCGGCTTGTGCTTGGCATCGCCGATGGCTGGCTGAAGGCAGATGGCGAGCCCATATACGCGGCAACGGATCTGAAGGTCGGTCTGTCCAAGCAATCGGCCGCCGTCTGAACGAAGACCCTGCAGTACGACGTCTTGGACGTCTGATGAACGCTGTAGCACTTTAATTTTGCGCATGGTTCCATTCCGGAAATTGATTTCAGGTTCGGGGTCCGCTGGAAGGAGTTGCGAATGAGACGGGTCGTAGTCACAGGTCTCGGCATCGTGTCGTCGATAGGCAACAATGCCAACGAGGTGCAGACCTCGCTGCACGATGCCAGATCCGGCATCAGCTTCTCCGACTCTTTCGCCGAGCATGGCTTCCGTTGCCGGGTGTGGGGTGCGCCGACGCTGGACCCATCGGGCATGATCGACCGTCGCGCCATGCGCTTCCTGTCGCAGGGTGCTGCCTGGAACCATGTCGCAATGGACCAGGCGATCGCAGACGCCGGCCTCGACGAGGCCGACATCACCAATGAGCGCACCGGTATCGTGATGGGCTCCGGCGGACCGTCGACCCGTGCAATCGTCGAGGCGGCCGAGACCACGATCAAAAACGGCAGCCCCAAGCGGATCGGGCCGTTCGCGGTGCCAAAAGCGATGTCGTCGACCGCGTCGGCGACGCTTGCCACCTGGTTCAAGATCCACGGCGTCAACTATTCGATCTCATCGGCCTGCTCGACGTCTGCGCATTGCATCGGCAATGGCTACGAGCTGATTCAGTGGGGCAAGCAGGACATCGTCTTCGCCGGCGGCCATGAGGATCTCGACTGGACGATGTCGGATCTCTTCGATGCCATGGGCGCCATGTCGTCCAAGTTCAACGACAGGGCGTCGGTCGCCTCACGCGCCTACGACGTCGATCGCGACGGTTTCGTCATTGCCGGCGGCGCCGGCGTGCTGATTCTTGAAGAGCTCGAGCATGCCAAGGCACGCGGCGCCAAGATCTATGCCGAGATCGTCGGCTATGGCGCGACATCGGACGGCTACGACATGGTGGCGCCGTCGGGCGAAGGCGCGGCGCGCTGCATGAAGCAGGCGCTCGCAACGGTGTCCTCGCCGGTCGACTACATCAATACGCACGGCACCTCGACGCCGGTCGGCGACTCCAAGGAAATGGGCGCCATCCGCGAGGTGTTCGGCGAGAAGATGCCTTTCATCACGTCGACCAAATCGTTAACCGGCCATTCTCTGGGCGCCGCCGGCGTGCAGGAATCGATCTACTCGATCCTGATGATGCAAGGCGGCTTCATCGGCGAGAGCGCCCACATTGAGAACCTCGATCCGGAATTCGAGGGCATGCCGATCGTGCGCAAGCGCATCGACGATGCAAGGATCGACACCGTTTTGTCCAATTCGTTCGGTTTCGGTGGCACCAACGCAACGCTGATTTTCCAGCGCTATTCCGCATAAGGATTTGCCGACCATGGACGGATTGATGAAGGGCAAGCGCGGGCTTGTCATGGGTGTTGCCAACGATCATTCGATCGCCTGGGGTATCGCCCGCAAACTGTCCGAACATGGCGCGGACCTCGCCTTCACCTATCAGGGCGAGGCCTTCGGGCGCCGGGTCAAGCCGCTCGCCGAGAAATTGGGCGCATCCCTGGTGGTGCCTTGCGACGTCGAGGACAGCGTGTCGGTCGCCGCGACTTTCGAGACTTTGGGGAAGGCGTGGGGCGGGCTGGATTTCGTCGTCCATGCCATCGGCTTTTCCGACAAGAACGAGCTGAAAGGCCTCTACGCCGACACGAGCCGCGACAACTTCATCCGCACCATGGTGATCTCCTGCTACTCCTTCACCGAGATCGCCCGTCACGCCGCCACATTGATGAAGGATAGCGGTTCGATGGTCACGCTGACCTATGCCGGTTCGGTCCGTGTCATGCCGAACTACAACGTTATGGGTGTCGCCAAGGCGGGGCTGGAGGCCAGCGTCCGCTATCTCGCCAACGACTACGGCCCGCGCGGCATCAGGGTGAACGGCATATCGGCGGGACCGGTACGGACGCTTGCGGGCGCCGGGATTTCCGACGCACGCCACATGTTCTCCTACCAGCAGCGCAACTCGCCGCTACGCCGTACAGTGACGATCGATGAAGTCGGCGGCTCCGCGCTCTATTTGCTGTCCGACCTGTCCTCCGGCGTCACCGGCGAAATCCATTATGTCGATTCCGGCTATCACATCGTTTCCATGCCGACGCTTGACGAATTGAAGCAGACCGACGGCGGGCGGGAATAGCGCGAGCGACGTATCGCCGGCTTGCCCCGCAGGATTTCAGCGTCGCGCCGATAAGACCTTGAACATGCCGTCGCGGGCGAGCTCCGCATGGCTGGAGAAGGCGGCCGCCAGCACCGGTTCGTAGGGAAGCTGGCGGTTTGCCACCATGAACAGCCGGCCGCCGGGCTTCAGCGCCTTGCCTGCCGCGCGGATCATGCCGGCACCGATTTCCGGCTCAGTCGCCCGGCTGCGGTGAAAGGGCGGGTTCATGACGACCACGTCGTAGCGGCGCTCGACCGGTTCGCTCAACAGATCTATCCAGAAGAAACGTGGCTCCACGCCTGTGTTGCCGACATTGGCCTTGGCCGCCTCCAGCGCCTCGAAATCCGCTTCGTAAAGGTCAAGCGCCGATATGCCGGGTGAGCGGGCGGCGACTTCGGCGGCGACATAGCCCCAACCGGCACAGAAGTCCGCAACGCTGCCACGCAGATCGTTGGGCAGATTTTCGACTAGCAGCTTCGATCCGGCATCGATCTTGTCGAAGGAAAACATGCCTGGGGCCGTGCGGAAGCGGTCCTCGACCACCAAGTCCGGATTGGCGGCGCGAAGCGTTGCCGCGGCAACGGTATCGGCCGGCCGGCGAAACCAGAAGGCAATGCCGTGATGCTTCGGCAGGTGGCCTTCGAGCGGCACAAGGGCGCCGACATGCTTGCGCAGGCTGGCGATTCCATCGTCCTTGCTGCCGGCGACGACGATCAACCCGCCTGGTGCTGCGCGTTCGACCGCTTCGGCAACGCGCAACTCGTTTTGGCCGCGATGGCGGCCAGCGAGCACAAATGCCGCGTCGAAAGCCTCGCCTTCGACCTGCGGCGTGACCGCGAAGCCGGACGCCTGCAAGGCGCGAAAGTGCGGCCTGAAGCCTTGGACAAGATGAAGCTTGGCATCAAAACTTTCCGGCAAGCGAAAGCCGGGCTCGGCACCGAGAAAGAGTATGCGTTGAACCTTTCGTGGCAGGGAGACAGCACCGGCCTCGAACGGATGGAAAAGCGTTTTCAGCGGCTCGGCGGACATTCACCACTCTTGAACTGCAAGGCTGTTGTTGAAACGCAAACGGGCGCGACCTTCCGGCGCGCCCGCTTCGATTGCATAGTTAGATCAGCTTAGGCGGCGTTTTCTTCGCCTTCGCTCTTCTTGTCGCGCACGATTTCCTTGCCGGTGGCCTGGTCGACGACCTTCATCGACAGGCGGACCTTGCCGCGCTCGTCGAAACCCATCAGCTTGACCCAGACCTTGTCGCCTTCCTTGACCACATCGGAGGTCTTGGCGACGCGGTCATTGGCGAGTTGCGAGATGTGGACGAGGCCGTCACGCGGACCGAAGAAATTGACGAAAGCGCCGAAGTCGGCGGTCTTGACGACCGTGCCTTCGTAGATTTCACCGACTTCCGGCTCGGCGACGATGGTGTGTATCCACTTCTTCGCCGCCTCGATCTCCTTGGCATTGGCCGAGGCGATCTTGACGGTGCCGTCGTCCTCGATGTTGATCTTGGCGCCGGTCTTTTCGACGATCTCGCGGATGACCTTGCCGCCCGAGCCGATCACGTCGCGGATCTTGTCGGTCGGGATGTGCATGACCTCGATGCGCGGCGCGAACTCGCCGAGCTCGGCACGTGCGCCGGACAGAGCGTGGGCCATTTCGCCGAGAATGTACTGACGGCCATCCTTGGCCTGGTCGAGGGCGATCTTCATGATCTCCTCGGTGATGCCCTCGATCTTGATGTCCATCTGCAGCGAGGTGATGCCGTAGGCGGTGCCGGCAACCTTGAAGTCCATGTCGCCGAGGTGGTCCTCGTCGCCAAGGATGTCGGAGAGCACGGCGAAGCGCTCGCCTTCCTTGATCAGGCCCATCGCAATGCCGGCGACCGGCTTGGCAAGCGGCACGCCCGCGTCCATCAGAGCCAGCGAGGTGCCGCAGACGGTAGCCATCGACGACGAGCCGTTGGACTCGGTGATCTCCGAAACGACGCGCAACGTATAGGGGAACTGGTCGGCGGTCGGCAGCATCGGCCGGATGGCGCGCCAGGCGAGCTTGCCATGGCCGATTTCGCGGCGGCCCGGCGAACCCATGCGGCCGGTTTCACCGACCGAATAGGGAGGGAAGTTGTAGTGCAGGAGAAACTTCTCCTTGTACATGCCGGTCAACGAATCGACATACTGCTCGTCCTCGCCGGTGCCGAGCGTGGCGACGACCAGCGCCTGGGTCTCGCCGCGAGTGAACAGCGCCGAGCCGTGCGTGCGCGGCAGGACGCCGACTTCCGAGACGATCTTGCGGACCGTCTTCAGGTCGCGGCCGTCGATGCGCGAGCCGGTGTCGAGGATGTTCCAGCGCACGACCTTGGCCTGGAGCTCCTTGAACACGGTGCCGATCTGTTCGGACGTGTATTTGGCCTCTTCGCCTTCTGCCGGCGCGAACGCGGCCTTGACCTTCGCCTTGACGGCGTCGACGGCGGCATAGCGCTTCTGCTTGTCGGTGATCTTGTAGGCGTCGCGAAGCTCGCCTTCGACGATCTTGAGCATCTCGGCTTCAAGTGCGGAATAGTCCGGCGCGTTGAAGTCGCGCGGGTCCTTTGCCGCGACTTCAGCCAGCTTGATGATCGCGTCGATCACCGGCTGGAAGCCCCTGTGGCCGAACATGACGGCGCCGAGCATAAGGTCCTCGCCGAGTTCCTTGGCTTCGGACTCGACCATCAGCACGGCGTCGGCGGTGCCGGCGACGACCAGGTCGAGCTTCGATTCCTGCATCTCGTCGACATGCGGGTTGAGCACGTATTCGCCGTTGATGTAGCCGACGCGGGCGCCGCCAACCGGACCCATGAACGGCACGCCGGACAAGGTCAGGGCGGCGGAGGTGGCGACGATCGACAGGATGTCCGGGTCATTTTCGAGATCGTGCTGGACGACGGTGACGACGATCTGGGTGTCGTTCTTGTAGCCTTCGGCGAAGAGCGGCCGGATCGGGCGGTCGATCAGGCGGGAAACCAGCGTTTCCTTCTCGCTCGGACGGCCTTCACGCTTGAAATAGCCACCCGGGATCTTGCCGGCGGCGTAAGTCTTCTCCTGGTAGTTGACCGTCAGCGGGAAGAAATCGAGGCCGGGTTTCGGCTCTTTCATTGAGACTACGGTGGCGAGAACCTTGGTTTCGCCGTAGGTGGCCAGCACCGCGCCATCAGCCTGACGCGCGATCTTGCCGGTTTCGAGAATGAGCGGACGGCCGCCCCATTCGATTTCGACTTTGTGGTAATTGAACATGTCTTGTCCTTCGTATGCGGAAAGGGCCGCGCCGTTTCAGCGTGCGCGGATGCCCCTTTCCCTTGGCTTCCTTTCTCGGGCAGCCACGGGCAAGACAACGGGAGGCTCGGCTTATTCGGCGCGGTGCCGCACGAGCGTCCTGCAATCCTGCCCCATGACCGTCCATGGGCGGTTTCGAGTAGCCCTCTGCTGTTTCGAAACCGGGTTGGCCAATCGATCCGACTGGCCTTGCGCGTGAACCCGAAAACCAGGTTTTCGGAAAGTATCCTGCGCAAATCTAAACTTCAGAGCGTCCTTTGCGCGTCCAAACCGGTGCGCGGCGCTCTGCTTTCTTCATTGGAGCCTCGGATGATCCGATGCTCCAATGCGCGACCGGCGGGCTCTCGAAAGAACCCGCCGGTCAATTCGTCAACGGCGCAGACCGAGCTTCTCGATCAGCGTCTGATAGCGCGCGTCGTCCTTGCGCTTGAGATAATCAAGCAGGCTGCGGCGCTGGGAAACGAGAGCGAGCAGACCACGGCGGGAATGGTTATCCTTCTTGTGGTCCTTGAAATGATCGGTCAGGTTCTTGATGCGCTCGGAAAGGATGGCCACCTGGACTTCCGGAGACCCGGTATCGCCCTTGGCGGTTGCGAATTCGCCCATCAATTCCTTCTTGCGTTCGGCAGTAATCGACATCGTGTTTTTCCTTGTCTGTTTGAGGAAACGGGACGCCCTCAGCCGGGATGTCGTCCAGCAGGGGCCGGTGCAAGCAACGCGTCAAAGCGCGAGGCTGCGGCGCATATAGTGCAATTCCGACAAAAAGGCCAGCCTAATTCACAAGCCGGCTTTTGCTGCGTAAACGGGCACTTCCGCCTAGTCAGAGCCATTTCTTCCATTTGAAGTACGCAAAGAGCCCGACCGCCACAAGCGCCATGAAGGCGAGCGACAGCGGATAGCCGTAATAGGCCTTCAGCTCCGGCATGTTCCAGGGCGAGGTGTCGGGGTCGAAATTCATGCCCCATACGCCGACGAGAAAGGTAAGCGGCATGAAGATCACCGAGACGATCGTCAGATAGCTGATGACGTCGTTGGTGCGCGCCTGGCTGAGCGACAAGTGCATCTCGATCAGGCCGGTCAGCATGTCGCGCTGGGTTTCGACCAGTTCGATCAATCGCAGCGAATGATCGAGCGTGTCGTTCAGAAATATCTTGGTTTCGGCCTTCACATAAGAGACGTCGTTGCGGATCATGGTCGCCAGCGCGTCGCGCATCGGCCAAAGCACGCCCTTCAGCACATTGGCATCGCGCCGCAATTCGTGAAGCTGCCGCATCTGATGCTTGTGCGCCTGGTTCAGCATTTGGTCCTCAATGCTGTCGACCAATTCGCCGGCAGCCTCGATCGGCGGGAAATAGCTGTCGACGATGGCGTCGATCAAAGCATAGGCGAGATAGTCGGCGCCGCGCGAGCGCAAGCGGTTGGGCACCGAGCTTGCGATCCGCTTGCGCACGGGATCGAACGGGTCGCCTTCGCGCTCCTGGAAGGTGACGACGAAGTTCCTGCCGAAGAAGACGGCGATCTGTTCGTAGCGATGCGCGGTGACATCGTCGATCATCCTGACGACGACAAAGGCATGGTCCTCGAAGAAATCCACCTTCGGCCGCTGGCCGGTGTTGACGACATCTTCCAGCGCCAGCGGATGCAGGTTGAAGATCCGGCCGATCTCCTCGATCAGCTGGATGTTGGCGAGGCCTGTGCAATCGAGCCAGATAACCGGCCAATTGTGGCAATGGGTGTTGACGTCGTCGATGCTGGCATTGTCGATGGTCTTGAACTTTTCGGGCGAGATCAACGTCAGCCTGAGCTCGGAGCGGCGCGCCGCCGGGTCGGCGATCAGCGTGCCCGGCGAAGCCCCGACCGGCGGCCTCCGTGTTTTGAGCGCCGCTCGTTTGTTGACCGTGTCAGCCTTTGCCATGTGCCCCCTCGAGTGCAGCGTCGAACGGCACTACAGCGCAGCGCATCCTTTCGGACGGCAAACGACGCCGTAGGCCTGTTGATTTAGCGCATGATCCTTTCCCAAAATAGAATCCGGTTTGGAGATCATGCGCCGGGCGACAGCTGTTACCCGACAAAGACCCGCTTTGGCTTGAACATGCCTTGCTCGATGGCGCCGATGGCGACCAGCTTGCCGCGCGCGGTGGCGCAGGCCTCCTCAGCTTCAACCGGCGCGTCACGGCCGCGAATGATGACCGGATTGCCGAGGCGGATTTTGGTTGCCGCATCATCGCTGATCGCAACCTGCGGCAAGCATTCGAGCGCCGCGGCGGTGTCGACCAGAAGTGCATCGATGGTACCGAAGTCGATCGGCGCGTCTGCTGCTTGCGGCTCGCCCTGCTCGCCGAAGCGGGCGGCCTCCAACTCGGCCAAGGTGACGAAATCTTCCTGCGTGAACGGCTCGACCTCGACCCGCCGCAGCTCGGCGATGTGACCAAAGCAGCCAAGGTCGCGCCCCATGTCGCGCGCCAGCGAGCGGACATAGGTGCCCTTGCCGCATTCGACCTCGAAGATGGTGCGATCGGCCATGTGCTCGACCAGATCGAGCCGGCCGATCTCGACCTCGCGTGCCGGAATGTCGATCGTCTCGCCATCGCGGGCAAGGTCGTAGGCGCGCTCGCCGGCGATCTTGATCGCCGAAAATTGCGGCGGCGTCTGCATGATGACGCCGGTATATTTCGAAAGCAGCGCCCGTACGTCGGCTTCCGCCGGACGGCGGTCCGAGCTTTTGGTCGCCGGGCCTTCGAGGTCGTCGGTCGAACGCTCCTCGCCCCAGGCAACCGTGAAGCGGTAGACCTTGGCGCCGTCCTGGACGTATGGCACGGTCTTGGTCGCTTCGCCGAGCGCGATCGGCAGCATGCCGGACGCCAGCGGGTCGAGCGTGCCGGCATGGCCGGCCTTTTCCGCCTGGAACAGCCATTTGATCTTGGAGACGGCTTCAGTCGAGCCCATGCCGACCGGCTTGTCCAGTACCAGCCAGCCCGAGATCGGGCGGCCCTTCTTCTTACCGCGACGCGCCACTATTCGCTGTCCTTCCGGTCGTCTTTGTCTTTGTCGTCGGCGCTGAGATCGCGCGCCACTTCGGGCGAGTGCAGCAATTCGTTGATCTTCTGGAAATTGTCGTAGCTGGTGTCGAGCCGGAAGCGGAATTCCGGCATGTACTTCATCTGCCGCAGCGCGCCGGAGACGCGGCCGCGCACGAACTTCGCATGCTTGTTGAGCGCCTCGATCACCGCCCCGGCATCCTTGGCGCCGAGCGGCGAAACGAAGGCGGTGGCGATCTTGAGATCGGGCGACATGCGCACTTCCGAGACCGAAACCACCGTGTTCTCGATCAGCGGATCGAGGATCTCGCCGCGCTGCAAGGTCTCGGACAGCGCATGGCGCACCTGCTCGCCGACGCGCAGCATGCGCTGGGATGGGCCAGCCGTTGATGGTCTAGGCATGAAAATTCTTCCTTCGCGCGGGTTCGAACCGCCTCAAGCCGCCCACTTAGCGCTGTTGAACTGGCTTGGCTACCCTTGGGAACCTGCGTTAATTGGTCCTCATTCTATGACCGAGCGTCAGCTACCCAGATTTTTATTTTCGCAAGCGCATCGGCGGTAACGACATCTCTCGGGACAAAAACGAAACGGGTGCCGTCGTCAATAACGAAGAATAAATAATCGTGGCTGAGATGCATCCGTTCTATCTTTCGATTCTTTATCGAGCTCTCGTCCAAAAACTGGATAATATACCCGTCGAAAATCTTAACTGATTCAGCGATATTGCCAAGCTTCTTATTACCTGCCTTCCTTTTTAAAGGAACCAAAAAACTACGAGCTATTATTATATATATTGTCCCCATAGCAATTGGGGGCCAGAGCGTAAATTGTCTCACTGGAAACCACGCCCTTTGCAAGGTACTCCAGCAGAGCGACGGCCAACGCAGATGTCCAGATAATCAAAAGAATTGCGGCTATCAAAATCAGCCAAGCAAGCCCTGTAAGAATCCAACGCCTGGATCGACCATACCTCAGATCGGAAAACGAACGCGCAGCACGTTTAAGCTGCGTATCATTTGTCTGGAAGGTATACTCCCATAGAGGGAACATACCTTCCAAATTTGGAACGTCCTGGCCCATATCGGTGCCAAGCGCTTTATAGTGTCCTGGTCACCATCTCGACGCGGAAGCACTCGATGACGTCACCGACGCGCATGTCCTCGTAGTTCTGGAAGGCCATGCCGCATTCCTGGCCGCCCGGAACTTCCGAAACCTCGTCCTTGAAGCGCTTCAGGGTCTTCAGCGTGCCTTCGTGGATGACGACGTTGTCGCGGATCAGGCGCACGCCCGCACCACGCTCGACCTTGCCTTCGGTGACACGGCAGCCGGCGATCTTGCCGACCTTGGTGATGTCGAAGATCTCGAGGATCTCGGCATTGCCGATGAAGGTCTCGCGACGCTCCGGCGAGAGCAGGCCGGAGAGCGCCGCTTTCACATCATCGACCAGATTGTAGATGATCGAATAGTAGCGGATCTCGATGCCTGCCGCAGCCGCGGCTGCGCGGGCCTGCGCATTGGCGCGAACGTTGAAGCCGATGATCGCAGCCCCCGAAGTTTCCGCCAGCGACACGTCGCTTTCGGTAATGCCGCCAGCCCCCGCATGGACGATGCGGGCGCGCACCTCGTCGGTGCCGAGATTGTCGAGCGCGGCGTTGATCGCCTCGATCGAGCCCTGCACGTCGCCCTTGATGACCAGCGGGAATTCCTTCAATCCGCTGGTCTGCAACTGCGACATCATCTGTTCAAGCGAGCCGCGCTGGCCGGCATGCCTGGCCACCGCCTTCTCACGCGCCAGACGCTGGCGATATTCGGTGATCTCGCGGGCGCGGGCTTCGTTGTTGACCACGGCGAAGCGGTCGCCGGCCTGCGGCGTGCCTTGCAGGCCGAGCACCTCCACCGGCATTGCCGGCGGCGCTTCCTTGACCTGCTCGCCGCGATCATTGACGAGCGCGCGTACCCGGCCCCATTCGTTGCCGGCGACGAGAATGTCGCCCGGCATCAACGTGCCGGTCTGCACCAGCACGGTAGCGACTGGGCCGCGGCCCTTGTCGAGCTGGGCTTCGATGACCACGCCTTCGGCGGTGCGGTCCGGATTGGCCTTCAGGTCGAGGATTTCGGCCTGCAGCAGGATCGCTTCGAGCAACTTGTCGAGATTGATGCCCTTGGTCGCCGACACCTCGACATCCAGCACCTCGCCGCCCATGGATTCGACGAACACCTCGTGGCGCAGCAGTTCCGAACGCACCTTCTGCGGGTCGGCGTCATGCTTGTCGATCTTGTTGATCGCCACAATGATCGGAACGCCGGCCGCCTTGGCGTGATTGATCGATTCGATCGTCTGCGGCATGACGCTGTCGTCGGCTGCCACCACGAGGATGGCGATATCGGTCGCCTGGGCACCGCGGGCACGCATCGCCGTGAAGGCGGCGTGGCCGGGCGTGTCGATGAAGGTAACCTTGTGACCGTTCTTCTCGACCTGATAGGCGCCGATATGCTGGGTAATGCCGCCGGCCTCGCCGGAGACGACGTTGGCATTGCGGATGGCATCGAGCAACGAGGTCTTGCCGTGATCGACATGGCCCATGATCGTTACCACCGGCGGACGCGGCCGCAGGTCCTCGGGACGATCGGCGATGTTGAACAAGCCCTCTTCGATGTCGGACTCGGCGACGCGGCGGACCGTGTGGCCAAATTCGGTGGCGACGAGTTCGGCCGTGTCGGCGTCGATGACGTCACCAGGCTTCAGGATCTGGCCCTGCTTCATGAAGAACTTGACCACGTCGACAGCGCGCTCGGACATGCGCTGCGCCAGCTCCTGGATGGTGATGGTTTCGGGCAGGATCACTTCACGCATGACTTTCTCGCGTGGCTCGTTATGCAACGCGCGCTTGAATTTCTCCTGACGGCGGCGCATCGACGAGAGCGAGCGGGCGCGCGCATCCTCGTCGGAAAGCGCCGAATTCAGCGTCAGCTTGCCGCGGCGGCGGTCTTCCTCGCCCTTGGTCGGTTTGGCCGGACGCGCCACTTCCGGCGTGACCAGACGGCGCACTGGTGCGCCGGCACCGGTCCGCTTCGGTTTGACCTCTTCCTCGTCATCGACTGTTGCCAGTTCGGCGGCGAGCGGCGCACGGCGGCGCGCCTCTTCCTCGGCACGGCGGCGGGATTCGGCCTCGGCTTGCAGCCGTGCCTCTTCCTCGGCCTGACGGCGAGCCGATTCCTCGCGCTCGCGGCGGCGGCGCTCTTCGTCCTCGCTGCGGCGCTTGGCTTCCTCGATGGCGCGCTGGCGATCCTCGACATCGCGGACCTTCGAGCCCTCGAGAGCCCGGCGGCGCGCTTCCATTTCCTGGCGCGACAACTCGTTCAGCACCATGCCGCCGCGTTCGACCGGCGGCGGAGGGGGAGGCGCCTTGGGAGCTTCCTGCACGGCAGGCGCTGCCGCGACCGGCTTCGGCGTGAAGACGGAAACAGGCGCTGCCGCCGGCTCCGGCTTGTCGCCGGGCAGCGAGAACTTGCGCTTCTTGGTCTCGACGACCACCGACTTGGTGCGGCCGTGCGAGAAGTTCTGGCGCACCGTGCCCTGTTCCATACCGGGGCGCTTCAGCGTCAAGGTCTTCTTCGGCGTAACACTCAGCGTCTTGTCGTCGCCCGATTTCGTATCGCTCATTCCATATCCTCTGCGGCATCATCTTCGTCAGCAACGGCCGCAAGCATTGCCAGATCGTCCGGGGAACCGCCCCGATATCGGTCGAGCGCAACCATGCGCTTCTGGACCGCCCTGCCCGCGTCTCCCGCGAGAACGGCAGCATGTATCACATTTGTACCCCCCAATGCCAAGCTCAACTCGGCCTCGGAGAAAAGTTTGTAAGCGCGGATCGCAGGCCCGCCAAGGTGGACGGTTGCCCGTCGCGCCTGGCTTATCTTGCGGACGCCATCGTCGGAAGCCTCGGTCGCGTGGAGCACGAAAAGTGCAAGTCCGCCGCGCACGGCGCTCTCGACCTTGGTCGCTCCGAGCGCTATGGCGCCCGCCTTGCGGGCCAGGCCAAGCATGCCCAGAGCGGACCTGGAAAGCAGCGCGTCGACCATGCCGCCAAGATCGGCCGGCACGCTCACCTGCGCCTTAAAAGCACGGGCAAACAGGTTTTTGGCCGCTGCCTTTTCTATATGTAGGCGGTCGGCCGTCACCCAGCAACCGCGGCCGGGCAGGTTTCTCTTGATGTCCGGAACGACGGCCGAATCCGGGCCGACGACGAAACGGATCAGTTCATCCGGTTCGGCTTGCCTGCGGGTGACGATGCAGGTGCGATCGTTCATCTCGTCCAAGGGCGGGTTCGGTGCGATGCGGTTTCACCTCACGCACCGACGGTTTCGTCAGCCGGCACGCCCTCGGCGGCAAGCTCGTCTTCGGTGATCCAGCCAGCCTTCAGGCGAGCCGCCAGGACCATCTGCTCGGCATCGGCGCGTGATACGCCGTGGTTGGCGAGCACACCCGGGAATACCTTCGTCTCGCCGTCCTTGCGTTCCTTCCAACCGGTCAGGTCGTCGGCGGCGTAGCCGGCGAAATCCTCGATCGTCTTCACGCCGTCCTCGCCGAGCGTCACCATCATGGCGGTGGTGATGCCGGGAATCTCGCGCAGCTCGTCCTTGACGCCGAGCGCCTTGCGCTTCTCGTCATGCTCGGCTTCGATCTTCTCCAGATATTCGCGGGCGCGGGTCTGGATTTCCGAAGCCGTGTCCTCGTCGAAGCCGTCGATCGACGCGATTTCGCCGGAGTCGACATACGCGACCTCTTCGACGCTGGTGAAGCCTTCGGAAGCGAGCACCTGGCCGACCATCTCGTCGACGTCGAGGGCTTCCATGAACAGCGACGACCGTTCGACGAATTCCTTCTGGCGGCGTTCGCTCTCTTCCTGCTCGGTCAGGATGTCGATATCCCAGCCGGTGAGCTGCGAGGCAAGACGGACGTTCTGGCCGCGGCGGCCGATGGCCAGCGACAGCTGATCGTCGGGAACGACGACCTCGATGCGCTCGGCATCCTCGTCGAGCACGACCTTGGCGACTTCCGCCGGCTGCAATGCATTGACAATGAAGGACGCCGCCGAAGGCGACCAAGGAATGATGTCGATCTTCTCGCCCTGCAATTCACCGACGACCGCCTGGACGCGGCTGCCGCGCATACCGACGCAGGCACCGACCGGATCGATGGAGCTGTCGCGCGAGATGACAGCGATCTTGGCGCGCGAACCCGGATCGCGGGCGACCGACTTGATCTCGATGATGCCGTCGTAGATTTCCGGCACTTCCATGGTGAACAGCTTCGCCATGAACTGCGGATGGGTGCGCGACAGGAATATCTGCGGGCCGCGCTGTTCGCGGCGCACGTCATAGACATAGGCACGGACGCGATCGCCATACTTGTAGTTTTCGCGCGGAATCAGCTCGTCGCGGCGGATGATCGCTTCGCCGCGGCCGAGATCGACGATGACGTTGCCGTATTCGACGCGCTTGACGGTACCGTTGACGATCTCGCCGATACGGTCCTTGTATTCGTCATATTGCCGGTCGCGCTCGGCCTCGCGCACCTTCTGCACGATGACCTGCTTGGCCGACTGGGCGGCGATGCGGCCAAAATCCATCGGCGGTAGCTGTTCGGCAATGAAATCGCCGAGCTGGGCGTCCGGATTGCGCTCGCGCGCCGAGGAAATGGCAATCTGCGTCGCGTAGTCATCGACCTTCTCGACCACTTCCATCAGCCGCTGCAGCTTCATCTCGCCGGTGTTGGCATTGATGTCGGCGCGGATATTGGTTTCCTGGCCGTAGCGCGAGCGCGCGGCCTTCTGGATCGCATCGGCCATGGCGGCGATGACGATCGACTTGTCGATCGACTTTTCACGCGCGACCGCATCGGCGATCTGCAGCAGTTCAAGCCTGTTGGCGCTTACAACCATCTTCTTTCTCCCGAGCTTGTTGCCGACCTTTACGGCCGGCAGCCCAATCACATTTCCTGTTCGGTTTCGTCTTCCGCACCCTCTGGTGCGTCTTCGGGTTCGCCGCGGCGTTTCCTGGCTTCCTTGCGCGCCCGATTGTCCTTCGACAGCGCATCGCGGATAAGGTCGTCGGTCAGAATCAGCCGCGCTTCGGCAATCGCATCGTAGGGAACACGTACCGTCGGCTCCTCGCCGTAAGCGGCCTTGTCACGCTCGATCAGCACACCGTCCGCGTCGCTTTCGGCGATCTTGCCCTTGAAGCGCTTACGGTCGGCGACGAGAACCGACGTTTCCATCTTCACCAGATGGCCGGTCCAGGCTGCAAAGTCCGATTTGCGGACCAGCGGCCGGTCGATGCCCGGCGACGACACTTCGAGATGATAAGCCTTCTCGATCGGATCATCGACATCGAGCGCCGGCGATACCGCCCGGCTGACCTCTTCACAATCCTCGACCGTCATCGTGCCGTCCTCGCGCTCGGCCATGATCTGCAGCGTCAGCCCGTTCTGGCCCGACAGGTGCACACGTACCAAGCGGAAGCCAATGGCGCGCAGTACCGGCTGAACGATCAGCGCGATGCGCGCATCGATGCCGCTTTCGCGGATGATGCGGTCGTCGCCTTCGCTTGCCGTCACTGTCATTCGGTCCTGTCACTCGATTTCTGTCGGTCGGCAGGTAATAAAAAAGAGCGGGACCGGGTGGACCCACTCTTCGTCATACCGACCAAGAATTTGAAGCTGATATAGACGATCGTGGTCCTCGTTTCAAGCCCGTCCTGCATGACGGCAAGGCTCCGAGTCCGCAGCGCTGCTCCAAATGCATGGCGCCCATGCAGTGATCACCGTTTGAGCACCGGCCACGCACGACTATCTACGTTGCATTGCACAATTGGAGCGCTCACTGCGCTCGAAAGGGTCCCATCATGAACAATCGTGGATTTTTTTCAGCCATAGGCGATGTCTTTAGCGTGTTCGGCAGCGCCGTAGCCGCGTCGCGGGCTGTGGAACGCGGTCGCAAGCCGCGTGCGCATGATCTGCGCAATCTCGGCATGGAGCCGGCAGCCTTCAACAAGATCCGTCGCTTCTGAGCCAGGTGGCCGCCGAGAGCCTTCGGCCCGCTCGCCTTGTGCTCAGCTCTAATCTCCCGCTTATTTCCGCACGAAGGTGAGATAGGCGGGCCGTCGGCCTTCGCGAATGGCCTTGGCCTCATAGCGCGTCCCCGGCCAGCCATCATAGGGCCGGTGCCAGTCGGCTGGTTCGCTTGCCTGCCACGTGAAGGCGTCGTGCGCCCGGCAATGCAGGAGCGTCCAGTTCACATAGCTATCGATATCGGACGCAAAGTGGAACTTTCCGCCGTGCTTCAGGACGCGCGCGAAGCGGTTGAGATTGACCGGGCTGACGAAGCGCCGCTTCCAGTGCTTCTTCTTCGGCCACGGATCCGGATAGAGAAGGTCAATGCCGTCAAGCGAAGCCTGCGGCAGCCAGTCCAGCAGACGTGTGGCGTCGTCGTCGTAGACGCGCAGATTGGCAAGCGGCCGCTCCCGGACCGCCATCATCATCTTGGCCATGCCGTTGACGAAAGGCTCGACGCCGATAAAGCCGGTCGCCTGGCTGGCCGTAGCACGGTGCAGAAGATGTTCGCCGCCGCCAAAACCGATTTCGAGCTGGACAGCCGAAACTTCGGCTTCGAAAAGGCTCCGCAAGTCGGCCGGCGGTTCAACCGTCAGATCGAGCCTGTAGGCGGCGAAGCCGCTCTCCAGCGCCGCTGCCTGTTGTGGTCGAATGGCCTTGCCGCGCCGGCGACCGAAAAAGGCCTCGGTCGCACGGCTTGGCCGGTCCTTCGGATCCATAGGCGCCGCGGTTAGGCGGCGACTGCTTCGGCGACCGGTTCGGCGAGAGCGTCCTTGAGCGCCTTGGCGAGATCGGTCTTCTCCCAGGAGAAGGATCCGTCGCGGCCGGCCTTGCGGCCAAAATGGCCGTAGGACGACGTCTTGGCATAGATCGGCTTGTTGAGATCGAGGTGGCGGCGGATGCCGGACGGCGACAGGTCCATCACGGCGCGCAGTGCACGCTCGAGTTTTGCCTCGTCGACCTTGCCGGTGCCGTGCAGGTCGACGTAGATCGACAGCGGCTGGGCGACACCGATCGCATAGGAAAGCTGGATGGTGCAGCGATCGGCGAGCTTTGCGGCAACCACGTTCTTGGCGAGATAACGCGCCGCATAGGCCGCCGAGCGGTCGACCTTGGTGGTGTCCTTGCCAGAAAAAGCGCCGCCGCCATGAGGCGCAGCCCCGCCATAAGTGTCGACGATGATCTTGCGGCCGGTCAGGCCGGCGTCGCCATCAGGCCCGCCGATGACGAACTTGCCGGTCGGATTGATGTACCAGTTGCAATTGTCGGCAATCTTCAGGTCGCCCAGTGCTTCGCGAATATAGGGCTCGACGACGTTGCGCACCTTCTTCGAATCCCACGTCTCATCGAGATGCTGGGTCGACAGCACGATCTGCGTCACTTCCGCCGCTTTGCCGTCGACATAGCGGACGGTGACCTGGCTCTTGGCATCCGGCCCGAGCCTGCCGGCATCACCGCTGCCTTCATGGCGCGCAGCCGCCAGCAATTCGAGGATCTTGTGGCTGTAATAGATCGGCGCCGGCATCAAGTCCGGGGTTTCGCGGCAGGCATAGCCAAACATGATGCCCTGGTCGCCGGCTCCCTCCTCGCCTTGCCGGTCGGAGGCGTTGTCGACGCCTTGGCCGATATCCGGCGACTGGCCGTGCAGCAGGACCTCGATCTTGGCTGTCTTCCAGTGGAAGCCGGCCTGCTCGTAGCCGATTTCGCGGATCGCCTTGCGAGCGACCGACTTGAACTTGGCCGGGTTGACGATCGGATGGCCGGCCGCATCCTTCAGGACGTTGCCCTCCTTGTCCTTCTTGAGCAGCGTCTCGGGGACGCGCACCTCGCCGGCGATGACAACGCGATTGGTCGTCGCAAGCGTCTCGCAGGCAACGCGGACCTTCCACGGGTCCATGCCGGTCTTTCTGGCTTCGCGATAGACGAGATCGACAATCTCGTCGGAGATGCGGTCGCAGACCTTGTCGGGATGGCCCTCGGCAACGGATTCCGAGGTGAAGAAGTAATTGTGCCGCGTCACGGGTGTCCCCTCTTGAAAAAAATATCGGCAGGCCGCCGATTTTGGCGCGCCAGTTGTTAACGGTGCCGGGCGTCGCTAGTCAAGCCATGCAGCCGTTCTGGCATGAATTTTGACGTTATTATCCTTGCATCCCGAGACGGCGGCAGGGCGCACTGCGATCAGCCCTTGCGCAACAGACTGAGGAAAACGGCTTCCAGGAAGCGAGTCGAGCGAAATCGATCTGCGCTTTAGCGCATCTGCGGAATGAACATCCCTCAATGCGCGCAGCCGCGAGAAATTGCATGCCCAGCTAGGACGAGCCCTTCCTTGTTGAACTCTTCACGGGCCAGTCAATCGACTTCGTCGGTGGAAAGCGACTTCACCAACTCGATGATCTTGCGGCGCACTTTCACATCGGCGATCTTGACGAAGGCGCGATTCAGCTGGAGGCCTTCCGGGCTGCCGCAGAATTCGACGGCGGAGGTCATCGAAGCATCCTCGGCAAATCCACGGTTGCCCACGGGCTCCTGACCGGGCGCATCCTCGAAAAAGAAGGCGACGGGGACGCCGAGTATGGAGGCGATTGCCTGCAAACGGCTGGCGCCGACGCGATTGGTGCCCTTTTCGTACTTTTGGATCTGCTGGAACGTTATGCCGAGGTTTTCACCCAGTTTTTCCTGGCTCATTCCCAGCATATTGCGGCGAAGCCGGATGCGGCTTCCGACGTGGATGTCGATCGGATTCGGCTTTTTCTTGTTTTCTTCTGTCATTTTTTCCTCGCCGAATTTTTCCGGCTTTTTCTATTTTGCTGCCCAAACGACGCCGCGGCCCGTGCCCCAACAGAACGACCTTATCGACTTCGAAAATTTTCAGGCGCTTACAGTATGAGTTTCTAATGTGTCGGCTGTCAATTCGCCCGTAGCCTTTGCCTTACGTTCAAAATGCATGCCGCAACGGCAAGCAAAAACATGATCAGCATTCCGTTAATGCGTCGTTGGCCGGATGAAACGATGGCTTGGTCGGAGATCGGCACACGCACATCGATCGCGCCGCGTGCATCGATTGCCAGCGCGTCGACGATGCGACCGCGCGGGTCGACAACGGCCGAAATGCCGTTATTAGCCGCGCGCAACAGGGGCACCCCATTCTCCACCGCCCGGATCTGCGCCTGCCTGAAGTGCTGGTACGGCCCCGGCGTGTCGCCGAACCAGGCGTCATTGGTGACGTTCACAATAAGCTCGGCTGACGTTGCGTCAACTGCGACCAGATCGGGAAAGATGACCTCATAGCAAATAAACGGCAGCGCCCGGATACCGCCGGGCAGCGCGATCGGATGCCGCTCATTGCCCGCCGCGAAGGTCATTGGACCGGCAACAAGCTGCTCAAGCCCGAAGCGGCCGAGCAGATCGGCAAAAGGCAGGTATTCGCCGAAGGGTACCAGGTGGACCTTGTCGACGGCATCGACGATTTCGCCTTTTTCGTCGATCGCCACCACAGAGTTGTAGTAACGGCTGCCGGCCGCCGAGCCGCCTTCTTCGCGAACGACGCCGGCGACCAGCATCTGGCCATCGCCGAGCATCTCTCCGATCGCAGGCAGGGCATCCGGACGTTCGGTGAACAGAAACGGCACGGAGGTCTCCGGCCACAGGATCAATTGCGGCCTGTCATGGCCGGGTTCCGGCGCCTTGGCCGAAAGCCCCATCATGGTGGCGAAGATGCGGTCACGCACCGAGGTATCCCATTTTTCCGTAAGGTCGACGGCAGGCTGCACGATACGGACGTCAAGGCTGCGGGCGGCCGGCTTTTCGGGGGCGGCGAGCCGGATATAGCCGAAGCCGGCATGGGCGGCGACGAGCACGACAAGCAATGCCGCGCCGAGGCGGAGATGCCGGCGCGCCGCAAGCAGCGCCGGCAGCGCAAAGACGAAGACCGCAAGCGCGTCCATGCCGACCATGCCGGTCACCGAGACGCTCTGCATCAGCAAAGGTACCGGCATCGCCGCATAGCCGACGGCATTCCACGGAAAGCCGGTGAACAGGAAGCCGCGCAGCCATTCCGCCAGCGCAAAGCCGAAGGCGAGCGCGGCGATGCGTCCGATGTCGTTGCTCCACAACAGCCGGGCGACCACGGCGGCGAAACCATAGAAGAAGGCGAGCGCGAGGGGGATGCCGACCACCGCGAACGGCAAGGCCCAGGCAAAGCTGTCGGCCTCGACCAGAAGCGCCGAGCCGACCCACCAGAGACCGGCAAGAAAGTAGCCGAAACCGAACCACCAGCCGATGGCGAAAGCCGGACGCAAGCGCCGCAGAAAACCGTCCGAGGCTTCGCCGGTCGCGCCGTCGAGGAGCCACACCAGCAGGGGAAACGAAACGAAACAGACGGCGAAGAAATCGTAAGGCGCCTGGGCAAGAACCGCCAGCGCGCCGGCAAGAAACGCCACCAACGCGCGCCGCCAGCCCCAAAGCAGAATTATCCGGCCGGCCTGGCGCTCCATCTATGCTTCCGAGTCGTGCGAATCAGGAAGCAAGATTTATCAGGCCGCGGCCTTGGCTCCAAATGGCGCCCAGCTGGGGCTGCCGAGCATTAACTTCGGCCTCGACCTTGGCAGACCTTGCCCAGCGATGCGATGATGCTGGTCGTCACGGGAGCACAATTCACTTGAAGCGACATTCGCTGCTCAATAGCGTTCTGGCCATGCTCATGGTTTCCGTCCCAAGTGCAGTCCTGCTGTTCGCGCTGGCTCGGCCTTGGAAAGGAACCCTTTCGGTGTCGGATCTTTGGACCGCATTCGCTGCAAGCCATGGTCCAGGGTTGGCTCTAACGGCCAGCTAAGACGCTAAACGGTTTCCACCGCTTGCCGAAACGCAGCGTCTAAGCCTGCTCGGTGCGGACGGCGCGGCGGCGGCGCTCGCCCTTCAGGGTCTCGACGATGCGCACGCGCTTGACGCGGCGCGGATCGGCGTCGAGCACATGGAACTCGAAGCCGGGTATGGCCTGCACCACTTCGCCGCGCGCCGGCACCCGGCCAAGCGTGTTGAAGATCATGCCGCCGATCGTGTCGACATATTCGCCGTGCTCGCCGGCGGCGAAATCCTCGCCGATCATCTTGGCGACGTCGTCGATCTCGGCCTTGCCGTCGACGATGAAGACGCCTTCGCCGGCCTGGGTAATCATCGGCTCGTCCTCGTCATGCTCGTCCTCGATGTCGCCGACCACCATCTCGACGATATCCTCGAGCGAGACGAGACCGTCAGTGCCGCCATATTCGTCGATGACCAGCGCCATCTGGGTGCGCGTCGTCTGCATTCGCCCCATCAGGTCGGAGGCGAGCATCGACGGCGGCACGAACAGCACCGGTCGGATCAGGCTGAGATCGCCGATGGTGCGCGCCAGATCGACCTGGGCGAGATCGAGAACCGTCGCGACCGGAGTTTTCCTGGTCGTCCTGCCCTTTCTGACGCGGGCGACCTTGGTGATATGCGCCAGCACGTCGCGGATATGGACCATGCCGCGCGGATCGTCGAGCGTCTCCGAATAGACCGGCATGCGGGAATGGCCGGACTGCTCGAACAACCCCAGAAGGTCGCCGAGCTTCGTGGTGATCTCGACCGCCTCGATGTCGGCGCGCGGCACCATGACGTCCTCGACCCGCACTTCGCGCAGGCGCAGGATGTTGTTGAGCATGGCGCGTTCGCCGGGCGAGAAGGATTCTGCATCGCTCGCCGTTTCGGCAAGCGCACCGGCAATCTCCTCGCGCAGGCTGGTGCCGTTGCGGTGCCTGAAAAGCCCGAGCACGCGATCGAACAGGGAAGGACCGGCAGGCGATGCCTCGCTGGCGAAGCTGCCGGTCGTGGTACTCGGACTCGAGCCCTCTTCCGTCGTTTCGGAAGGCTTGATCACACTGCCGGCGTCGGAGCGGGCGGCAGTCTCTGGTTTGTCGTTCATCATCGTCCGGTCAATTGGTCTTTTGTAATTACGTGTAGGGATCGGGAATGGCAAGCCTCGCAAGTGCTGCGCGCTCTGTCGCTTCCATCAGTTCCGCTTCGGCATCCGTTTCGTGATCATAGCCCAGCAAATGCAGCAGGCCATGGATGACGAGATGGGAGATATGGTCCTCGATGGGCTTGTCTTCCAGTGCCGCCTCGCGCGCGACAGTCTCGGCGGCCAGCACGATGTCGCCGAGCATCGGCGGCAGAGGCCCTCCCCTGGCAAACGGAAAAGCTGGAAAAGACAGGACGTTGGTCGGCTTGTCCTTGCCGCGCCAGCCGGCATTGAGCGTGCGGATACGGGCATCGTCGGAAAAGACGATGCTGAGCTCGGAACGGCCGTCGGCACCGGTTTCGGCAAAGGCGGCCGAGACGGCGTGGTCGACCAGCCGCATCAGCACCGCCTCGTCGGGCCAGTCGCCCGCCTCGATCGCGATATCGATTTCGACGGGAAGCGGTCCCCCCGCCTTTTGCTCCTCAGCCATGCGGCCGCATAATCGTATCAGCTTTCGACACCCAAACCCCTGGCCAGCTTGCCGTCACGGTCGTAGGCCTTGACGATCTCGGCGACCAGCGGATGCCTGACGACGTCGCCTTCATTGAAGCGTACGGTCACCATGCCGGTGACGCCGTCGAGGATTCTCAGCGCCTCGACCAGGCCGGATTTGGTGTTTGGCGGCAGATCGATCTGGGTCGGATCGCCGGTGACGATCATGCGCGAGTTCTCGCCGAGCCGGGTCAGGAACATCTTCATCTGCATCGGCGTGGTGTTCTGCGCCTCGTCGAGGATGACGGCAGCGTGCGCCAGCGTACGGCCGCGCATGAATGCCAGCGGCGCGATCTCGATGACCTCAGCAGCAATCGCCCGCTCGACCTTGTCGGCCGGCATCATGTCGTAGAGCGCGTCATAGAGCGGCCGCAGATAGGGATCGACCTTCTCCTTCATGTCACCCGGCAGAAAGCCAAGCCGTTCACCGGCCTCGACCGCGGGGCGCGACAGCACGATCCGTTCGACCATGCCACGTTCGAGCAGCATTGCCGCATGCGCCACCGCCAGATAGGTCTTTCCGGTGCCGGCCGGGCCGATGCCGAAGACGAGTTCCGACCGCTCCAGCGCGCGCATATAGGCGTCCTGGTTGAGCGAGCGGGCATAGATGGTCTTCTTGCGCGTCGATATCTGGGCGGCGGACACCTTGCCCTTGCGCTCCAGCGTCGGCAGCGTCAGCTGGTCGTCGGTGGCGATCGCCATGCGCACGGCGCCGTCGACATCGGACTGGCCGATATCGGTGCCTTTCTGCAGAATGCCGTAAAGATTGTCCAAGGCGCGGCGCGCCTGCTCGGCGGCCGAGGAAGAGCCCTTGATGGTCAATTGGTTGCCACGCGAGCGGATATCGACGCCGAGCTTCTGCTCGAGCCTGGCCAGATTCTCGTCGAACTGGCCGTAAAGGGCGCTGGCAAGCTTGTTATTGTCGAAAGTCAGTACGATGTGCGCGATATCCGAGGCCCCGGAGGGTAGATTCTGGGGCAGGTTCTTGACTTCAGCAGCGCTCAACCGTCTCTCCTCATCTGCCGAGGCCTTCAGGCCAATTCGGCGAACAGGCTGTTGTAGCCCGTCTTCGTGATTCGTACCTGGATAATGTCACCGATTTCGCCGGCGTTTTCATCAACAATAACCGGCTGCAGCCACGGCGAGCGGCCAACCTTCTGGCCGGCCTGGCGGCCAGGCTTTTCGATCAGCGTGTCGATAGTCCTGCCGACCAGGCTTGCGCCGAAATGCTGCTGCTGTTTCAGAAGCAGCGCCTGCAGCCGCTGCAGGCGCTCGTCCTTGACGGCCTCCGGCACGTGATCGCCCATCTCCGCGCCCGGCGTGCCGGGGCGCGGAGAATATTTGAACGAGAAGGCCGAGGCATAGTTGACGTCTTCGACCAACTGCATCGTCGCCTCGAAATCCGCTCCCGTCTCACCGGGAAAGCCGACAATAAAATCGCCGGACAGTGCGATGTCGTTCCGTGCGGCACGGATGCGGTCGATCAACGTCAGATAGTCCTTGGCCATATGCCTGCGGTTCATCGCCTTGAGTATGCGGTCGGAGCCGGATTGCACCGGTAAATGTAGATAGGGCATCAGCGTAGGCAAATCACGATGGGCGGCGATCAATTCATCGTCCATGTCGCGCGGATGGCTGGTCGTGTAGCGCAGCCGCGCCAGACCTGGAATCTCTGCCAGCCTGAACAGCAGCCGGCCAAGGCCCCATTCCTCGCCGTCTTCACCTCTTCCGTGCCAGGCGTTGACATTCTGGCCGAGCAGCGTCACCTCGCGCACGCCGGCATCCGCCAGGCGCTCGGCTTCGGCGACGATCTGTGCCACCGGCCGCGAGACTTCCGAGCCGCGCGTATAGGGCACGACACAGAAGGTGCAGAACTTGTCGCAGCCTTCCTGAACGGTCAAGAACGCCGTCACGCCGCGCCTGATCAGTTCGGCGCGCTTCGGCTGCGGCAGATGCTCGAACTTGTCTTCGACGGCATAATCGGTCTCGACGATCTTTTCGCCGCTCCGCGCCCTCGCCAGCACCCCGGGCAGCCGGTGGTAGGTCTGCGGACCGATGACCAGATCGACAGCCGGCGAGCGGCGGATGATCTCGGCACCCTCGGCCTGCGCCACGCAGCCGGCGACGCCGACCAGCATTTCGCGCCCGGCCTTGGCACGTTCCGCCTTCAGCTCACGGATGCGCCCAAGTTCGGAATAGACCTTTTCCGCCGCTTTCTCGCGAATGTGACAGGTGTTGAGCAGCACCAGATCGGCCTCGCCGATGGCGTCTGTCGCGGCATAGCCGTCGGCCGCCAGAGCATCGGTCATGCGCTGCGAATCGTAGACGTTCATCTGGCAGCCATAGGTCTTGACGAAGACCTTTCTGGTCGCGGCAGGCGGAACGACCAGGTTTTCGGCGGCAGCGCCGATGTCGTCACGTTCTATCGTGTTCAATTCCATTTCGCGGCTTCTAGCGCCTTTCCCCGACAAAAAACAGACGAATCTGGCCGGAACCTGCTCAGCCTACCGGCTCGGACGCGGTTCGGCGAGCGCCGCTTGTACCATCTCGCGAACCTGGCGTTCCATCTGCTTTGCCGTCTCCTTGCGGCTCGAGCCCCTGGAGAAAGCAATCGCCTCGCCAAAATGCACCTCGACGTCGAGGGCGCCCTCGGCCATCAGCACCTTGAGGTGCGGCATCAGCTCCTCATCGCCGATCCAGGCGGCAACCGGCCGATGCCGGCGGCCGAGCGGCACGCCATGCAGGCGCGTATAGACGATCGCCACCGGTTGGATGAAGACCTGTTCGGTCGCCCCTTCCGCAATCGCCATTGTAGCGGCGCCGAACAGCGTGCTCTTGAACGGCAGGATCATGTTCCCGTCGCCGGTCGAGCCTTCGGCGAACAGCACCATGGCGTCGCCCTTGGCCATCCGGCCGGCGATCTCGCTCGCCTGGTCGCCCGACGAGCGTTTGCGCTCACGTTCAATGAAGACGGTGCGTTGCAGCTTCGACAGCATGCCGATCAGCGGCCAGCCTGCCATATCGGCCCTGGCGATGAACGTCACGTCGACCATCGACCCCAGCACCATGATGTCGGTCCAGGAGATGTGGTTGGCAGCAATCAGCAATGGGCGCTGGCCGGACAGCGCTCCCTTGACATGGATGCGCAGCCCCAGCGCCCTGACGATCATTCTGTGCCAGATCTTCAGGATGAAGGTCTCGCGCCAGAGTCCGGTCCTCATCGACAGTATCTGCAAAGGCACAAGCACCAATGAGCCGACGACAACCAGCCCCAGGGCCAGGAAAATCCTGATTTTTCCGATCATCCGCACCACCCCGGCGTTTGGCTAGCGAAGATCGCGGCGCATGACAAGCGCGCCGGTCGGGCCGTGCTCCGGCGACTTGTAATAGTTGGCGCGCTTGCCGACCTCGCGGAAGCCGAACCGCCGGTAGAGCGCGATCGCGGCGACATTGGTCTCGTCGACCTCGAGGAAAAGTGCCTCGGCGCGCTGTGCGTGCAGTTCACGCAGCACCGCATCCATCAATTGCCAGCCGAGCCCCCGGCGCCGATGCGAGCGTGCCACCGCGACCGTCAGGATCTCCCCCTCGCCGGCCGCCAGCCGAGCCAGCACGAAGCCGACCGGCGGCTTGGCACCCTGTCCGGTCTCGCGCGCGGCATAGCCGAACACCGTGTCCTGCTCGAGCAGCGCGGCGAATTCGTCGTCGGTCCACGGCCGCGCGAAATCCTCGCGATGCAGCACCGACATGGCCGCGCTGTCGGCAACCGTCAGCGGCTCGATCGCATAGTCCCTGCGACGCGGCTGGAGGAATGGAATGCGCATCAGTTTTTTTGCCTAGATAGAATAAAGCCGGCCTGCGGCTTGGCGTCGGCGCCGCGCAGATAGAGCGGTTTCGGCTTTTCGCCCTCGCCCTTTTTACCGGCACGTTGGGCGGCGGCCAGCCGGGCATAGACGGCGATGTCGGCGGTGGCCGCCGTCCCGCCGAGATCGAAGCTGCGCCCGGCCGCCGCGGCAATTTGGGTTGCCGCCGTGCCGGCGAGAACCGCAGATCTGTCGACCGCGATGGCGGCTGCTTGCGAGAGCGTGGTCACGGCCGGACCAAAGATCAGAACCGACCTCTCATCGTAAAGTGCCGCATGGATCTCCTCGCGACCTGCATCGAGCGCGGCGAGCACGGTGCGACCGGGAAATGCCGCTCTCGCTTGCGCCGCCAGGGCCTCCAGAGTCGTCACGCCGATCGCCGGGATTTTCAGCGCCAGCGCAAGGCCGCGCGCCGCCGAGACGCCGACGCGCAGACCGGTGAAGGAGCCCGGACCCGTCGAAACGGCAATGGCGCCGAGGCCGGAATAGTCGGTTCTGCTGGTCCCCAACGCCTTTTCGATGACACCCATCAGATGCTCGGCATGACCCTTACCGAGATCGAGCACCGAACGGCCGAGTTCTTTCCCGGCCGCCGCGTCGTAGACGCAGGCGGCGCAGAGATTGGCGGCACAGTCGATGGCAAGCAATTTCATGAAGCGGCCGGTTGAGACAGTTTCGAAAACAGCTTCCCTCTGCCCGCCAGGGCTGATCCCCGCAAGGGAATAATGGATAAATCGTCAGGCGACTTGGCTTCGGCGCGGGTCCAAGAATGTAAGTTCCAACGCACGCAATCGCCACATAGGTATCGGGACTAGCCGACCTGCTCGATACGCAGCACGTGATTGTCCCAGACATAGTCAGGCTCGGAATGTATCGAGCCACCGGACTCGACGATATCGCCGGCGCCGGTCGTCGCCATGAAGCTTTCCCCATCGGCTGCAACGCCGCAAACCTCGACCAGCGCCTTGGTGGCGACGATACGGCCGCTGGCCGCGTCGATCACGGCAAGCGAATTGCCCTCAGGCGAAGACACCGCGATGGTGCCGGCGGCAGGGTTGGCGGCGACCGAGCCGATATAGTTCCTGAAGGCGGAGAGCACGTCCTGCGACATGTCGAGTAATTTCAGGTCCATGCCGCGCGCCGCGCGGCCGAGCAGTGGGGGACGATCGGTACCGGGCCCCCTGTATTGACAGCCGAACCAGACGGTGCCGGAGCGGTCGGCATCCATATGGCGGATCGACAGTTGGTGTAGCGCCGGCGGTAATTCGTGCTTTTCGGTGAGATCGCCGGTAAGGCGGTCGACCAGAACATAGGAAGGCTTCATCGTTGCGATATTGAGCTCGGCGCGGCCATAATCCGGATGCGTTTCGATGCCGCCATTGGCGACAGCGATTGTCCTGCCGTCGGAGAGAAGCAGAAGTTCGTGCGGGCCCACGCCGTAGGTCGGGAACTCGCCGATGCGCTTGAATTTCGCATGCGCGTCATAGACGCCGACGACGCCGGCGGCATTGTCGAAATCGTTCTCGGTTGCGTAGAGCAGCGTGCCATCGGCCGAGAACACACCATGGCCGAAGAAATGCCGGCCGGCAACGCTGGCAATGGTGTGCGGTTTATAGCGGCCGGTATGGTCGAAGACGACAGCAAAGGTGCCCGGCTGCCTGGCAAACACCACCGAACGATTGGACACCGGGTCGAAGGTAACGTCGTGGCCCCGATCGGGCAGATCGATCGTGTGCAACAACTTGCCGGCCTCGGACAGGACGGCCGCGCCATAGCTGCCGTCGCGCTTGACGAAAGCGGTGGCGAAGACCGAGTCGGCGTCGAGTGTCTTTGCCCAGGCCGACGGCGCCATCGCCGCTACGAAACCAGCGCCTGCGGCCCTCAGGAAATCGCGCCGATCGATCAGCGGCGTCCTCATGATCAGTCGCCATCCAATGACGAGAACCCGGCGGTCAGGCCGAATTCGGCGGTCAGCCTGGTGCCGATCAGGGTCGTCAGGCTGGATGTCACCAGCGAGAAATAGTCGAGCTTCTGGCGCAGCGCCGGATCGGCAAGTGCCTTGTCGATCGGTCCCCTGATCGCCTTGGCCGCCTCGATCCCGTTGGTGAGCTGGATGTGGACCGATTCTGCCATCCAGCGCGCATCGGCCGGCAGCGCGTCGCCAAGCTGCGAGGCCTGGAACAGCGTGTCCATGCCCGCCAGATTCCCGGTCAGCGAGCGGGCGGTGTTTTGCGAGCGCCAATAGATCGCCTGTTTCGGTTTGTCGGCCTCCGGCTTGGCGCCCAGGAAGCCTTTCAGGCGTACGTCGCGGACCATTTCCAGCTCGTTGATGAAGACGCCGACCAGTTCGGTCACCGCTTCAGTTCCGTCGTGGTAGAGCGCGTTCTGCGGACCCGGATTGGCCCAGAGCGCGGCAAAGCCGTTGGGCTCGTTCCAGGCATCGCCAACCTCGCCGGCAATCGTCTCGACATTGCCGGCAATGGCCGCACCGTAGGCGCAGCGATAGGCGTCGTCCCTGCCGACCAATTGACCGGCTCCGTCGCCGTAGAGGACGAATTCCAGTGCGCCGAGCCCTTGCATGGCGACGCTCTTTGTAGCCAGCTGGGCCGGATCGGCGGCTGTCGGATCCTTGCCGGCAAGTGCCGCCTGCACCTGCTTCAGGCCGATGCTCTTGCGGTCCGGCCAAAACAGCATGCGCTCAAGCCGGTTGTTTTCCGCGATCGGCCCGAAACGGATGATTTCCACCACCGACCAGGCATCCACGACACCGGCGAACTCGGCGCGTGCCGCATCGAGATTGTCTCGCGAGGGCGCTTGGCAAAGCGCGTGCATGGTCTTGGCCAAGCTGTCCGCATGGTCATGCAGTCTGGCATAGGCCGGGCGGACGAAGCCGTCGATCGCCCGCTGGATCACATCCGAAGCCTTCACCGTCGCGGATGCCGGCAGCGCACCGGCGAGGACCAGCATCAGAGCGAATGCAAGACGCTTCCGCATCAGAGCGACTCCAGAAACTTGATCAGCGCGGCGCGGTCGGCCGCATCGGCAGCGGCAAAGCGGTCACGCGCCTTCTGACCCTCGCCGCCATGCCACAGAATCGCCTCGGCCAGGCTTCGTGCGCGCCCGTCATGCAGGAAGAAGGTGTTGCCGCTGACGGTCTGGGTGAGCCCGATGCCCCACAGTGGCGGCGTGCGCCATTCGCTTCCCGTGGCCTCGCCCACCGCCTGTCCGTCGGCAAGACCGGGTCCCATTTCATGCAGCAGGAAATCGGAATAGGGCCAGATCAGCTGGAAGGCCTGCGCCTTGTTCGGGGTGTCGCGACGGGTGACGAATTTCGGCGTATGGCAGGAGATGCAGCCCATATCGTAGAATAGTTTTTTGCCGGCGAGCACGTCCGGTCTGTCGAGATCGCGCCGGGCCGGCACGGCAAGGTTTTGCGAATAGAAGGTCACGAGGTCCATGACCGGCGGCGGCGCTTCGACCGGACCGAGGCGCTCCTGTACACCGTTAGGTAGGCCAAGGCAGGTCTTTTCCGCGGCGCTGCAATCGCCCCAGTGCTTCGGCACTTCGGGCGTCGAAATGCCAATATCGCCGGCAAAAGCGTCCGCCGATTGCTGGCGGATCGATGCCGCCTGCGCCTTCCAGCCGAAACGGCCGAGCGTCAGTTCACCGCTGCTGGCGTCGCGTATTATGTTTGGCCTGCCGGCAATCCCGTCACCATCGCGGTCGGCCGCATCGGCACGCGTAAGGATGTCGGCGGGAGCGATCTGCTCGACCAGGCCAAGGCCGATCATCGGCGGTGTCATGCGCGGCGACAGCGTGGTGTGCGGATCGAGCGGCCCGTAGGCGAGACCCTCGACCGAATAGCTCGGCTTACGCAGCGACACGACGCTGCCGTCCGCCAGTTTTACTTTTTGCTCCTGATAATCGACATGCATCCTGCCTTCGCCCTGCAGGCCGGGAACGGCTAGCTCCTGAAGTTGTGTGCCATAGACCGGGTCGGGAAAGTTGAGCACCTTGTGATCGGCGAGCGCGGCTTTCTCCTCCTCGGTACTGGCTTCCCTTGCCAGGCGCAGGAACATCGAGGTGGTGCCGCTGTCGCCTTGGGGCGGATGGCCGCGACCGTCCTTCAGATGACAGTTCTGGCAGGCGCGCTCGTTGAACAACGGACCGAGCCCATCCGAGGCTTGTGTCGAGGATGGCGAGGACACCCAGTTCTTGCGGAAAATGGCGTTGCCGAGCTTGAAGGTGCCCTCTTCCTCGAAGCTGATGTTGGCGGAGGATTGCGAGAAGGCGTCCTTGTTGACGTCCTTCTTCGAGGTGCCGGCGCCGCCCTGCATCAGCTCGAATTGCTCGGGCTTGGAGAAATCGCTGGTCGGCCTGGTGATGGCGATGACGCGCGCCAGATCCTTCGGCGTCAGATCCGTGCGGCTGGTGGCAAGCCCCGCCGGTTGCGGCGCCCCGGCCAGCGCCGAGGCTGTGAGCGTCGCCACCACGGCAAGAAAGGCGCCGCGAAGGATACCGTACCGCGGCTTCTTCTGAGGCGGCAGGCCACAATGCTCGGCCGGCCGCAAGCGGCGCATGAAATCTAGGGGGCGCCGCATTCCGGCATGTCCTTATTCCGCCTCGTCGGCCGACGCTGCGTTGAGTTGACCGTACTTTTCTTCGCCGATCGAGGCGAGCAGGTCGAGTTGCGTCTCGAGAAAGTCGATGTGACCTTCCTCGTCAGCCAGCAATTCCTCGAACAGCTTCATCGTCACGTAGTCGCCTGCTTCGTTACAAACCTCGCGCGAACGCTTGTAGGCGGTGCGCGCGTCGTATTCGCCGGCAAGATCGGATTCGAGCACTTCCTTGACATTCTGCCCGATGCGCAGCGGCGCCACGGACTGCAGGTTCGGATGGCCCTCGAGGAAGATGATGCGCGCCACGAGCCGGTCGGCATGGTGCATTTCCTCGATCGATTCAGCGCGTTCCTTCTTCGCTAGCTTGGCGTATCCCCAGTCTTCCAGCAGCCGGAAATGCACCCAGTATTGATTGACCGCCCCAAGTTCCAGAAACAGAGCCTCGTTAAGCCGCTCTATGATCTGCTGTTCGCCTTTCATGGGTTCTGCTCCCGTATTGGACGCGCAGGCCTCTGACGCGATCCAGGTGTGAAACGATGTCCACGCCACTCGCCGCCGAGCGGGCATGGTAATTTTCGGTGACCCGAATGATCGTTTCGACCACATTTGGGAAGCAGCCGCAACAGCGACCGCGCTTGTGCATGGCGTGATAGACCTTCGCCGGCACGATCAGCTGCCAGGGGTCCTCATCCAGCAGTCCGACGATCGTCTGCTCTATCTCCTTTTCGGTGATGATGTTGCAATGGCAGATCAGCATTTGTCGCTCTGGCTAACGGCGCTTCGTTGCGTCGCGTGGCTGGTGGTTTCGATAGTCTATTGGAACACCTTGTCCGGTGAATCGAGGCTGTCCGAGCCCTCGAAGGCTATCGCATTGAGCTTCAGGGTACCGACGGCGCGTTCGATCGACTTGGTCTGATCGACCAGCGCGTCGATCGCCGCCTGCACAGTGGCATTGCCTTCCGTGTTGCCTTCTCCGATCTGCTGGTCATAGGCCTCGCCGGCAAGCGCCCGTGCCTTGATGGCCTCCATCTTGGCGACGGTGACGTCCAGTTTGTCCGACAATTCCTTGTCAACCGCCGGGTCGGCCGCCTTGACCATGTCGGCGACCGACGGCCCCTCGACGACAGTGCCGTCGAGCCGCTTGTAGCTGCCGTGATACGCGGCACGGATGCCGATCGCATCGTAAAGATGGGAGTTGTAGGTATTGTCGGAGAAGCAATCGTGCTCCTCTTCCGGGTCGTGCAACAAGAGGCCGAGCTTCATCCGCTCTCCGGCGAGCTCGCCATAGGACAGCGAACCCATGCCGGTGAAGATGGTCGAAATGGCGGCGTTCGGCTCGCCATCGACAAGGTTCTTGCGGGCGGCGCCGCCTTCCTTCCAGTCGTCGGCCATATCCTTTAGATCGGAAACCAGAAGGTCGCTCGCCGATTTCAGATACTGTCCGCGGCGGTCGCAATTGCCGCCGGTGCAATTGGCGAGGTCGTAATCGGTGTAGGGCCGTTCGCCGGCGCCCGGACCGGTGCCGTGTAAGTCCTGACCCCAAAGCAGGAATTCGATCGCGTGATAGCCGGTCGCCACATTGGCCTCGATACCGCCGGCCTCCTGCAGGGTGCCGGAGAGGAACTCCGGCGTCAGGTCCGTGGCGTCGACCTTCTTGCCGTTGATCTCGATCGACTTGTTGGCGATCACATTGGCGGTGTAGAGCGCGTTGGCGTCCGACTCAGTGCCGTAGCTCTTGGCGACATAGTCGATCAAGCCTTCGTCGAGCGGCCAGGAGTTCACCTTGCCTTCCCAGTCGTCGACGATGGCATTGCCGAAGCGATAGACCTCGGTCTGCTGATAGGGAACGCGCGATGCCTTCCAGGCCTCGCGGGCGGCGTTCAGCGTTTCGGCAGATGGCTTGGCGAGCAGCGCATCGACAGCCTTGTCGAGCGCCTCGGCCGCGATCAGCGAATCCTCGTATTTGGCGAGCGCAATGTCGGAATAGGTCTTGATGACCGCCTTGGCATCGGTTTGCGCCTTGGCCGGCAGCACGAACACGGCCGCCGTCAGCATTGCGGTGGCGCCGATCGCCGCAAGCCTGCCGCCATACCGTGCCGTGATCATCGTTCTCATGATTGTCTCTCCTCGGGAATCAATGAAATGCCGGCGCCTCGGCGGGCAGCTGCCAGCGGGCAAAGAAGGGTCGCGCCATCGCGCGGTTCGCGGAAGAAAGACACCGAAATGCCTCCAATCGAAAGGGTTCAAGGCCCAGACATCAAAGGGATGCGCTGACGCGCGAGCTTCCATAAAACGGCGAAGACGCCGGATGTCAACTGGTGGCGTAGAAAAAATTCAATTGAAACAATAGTTTAGAATTATTCTAAACTAGAACTGTCAACTTTAACACCGACGTATGAGGAATGCCGGCGCATGACGCAGTTGACAGGCGGCCGTTCCGGGTGCGACCCGGATCGGCGCTCTTGCGGCGGCGCCGGACAATCGCCACCTGGCGAGACGTCCTAGATTTGGATGAGGAATCGGGCTGTTATGAAGAACGGGGTCGTCATTGTCGGTGCGGGTCATGCGGGCGTGCAAGCGGCCGCCAGCCTGCGCGAAGAAGGCTATGACGGCCCGGTGATCCTGGTCGGCGACGAAAACGAATTGCCCTACCACAAGCCGCCGCTGTCGAAGACCTTCATCAAGGATCAGCAAGCAAAGCCGCAGCCGTTGCGCGGCGAGGCTTTTTATACCGGCAGCGCCATCGACTTCCGGCCAGGCATCCGGGTCGAGCGGATCGACGTAGGCGGCCGCAGGCTGGAGATATCGGGCGGCGGTGTGTTGCCGTTTGACCGGCTGATCCTCGCCACCGGCGCGCGGCCGCGCCTGCTGCCGCTGCCGGGTTCGGAGCTTTCCGGCGTTGTGTCGCTGCGCTCGCTCGGCGATGCCCGCCTGATCCGCGAATTGAGCGCGCAAAGCGAGGAGGTCGTCATCCTCGGCGGCGGCTTCATCGGCCTGGAGATTGCCGCGACGCTCACCGCGGCAGGCCGCAAGGTCACGGTGGTCGAGGCGGTCGACCGGTTGCTCGGCCGCGCCGTGGCACCGGTCATCGCCGGCCATGTGCGCCAGCGGCTGGAGGCCACCGGTGTGCGCATCCTTACCGGCACCACCATCGAACGGCTGGAGGACGAGAACGGCCGTGTTTCGGCTGCAATCACCTCATCCGGCGAAAGATTGCCGGCGCAGATGGTCGTCATCGGTATCGGCGTCGTGCCGAATGTCGAACTGGCCGAAGCCGCCGGCATTGTCATCGCCAACGGCATCCGCGGCGACCAGCAGATGCGTACGTCGGTGCCGGAAATCCTCGCCATCGGCGACGCGGCGTCTTACCGGCACTGGTTCACCGGCGGCGACGTGCGGCTGGAATCGGTGCAGAACGCCACTGACCAGGCGCGGCTCGCCGCACGCACCATCGCCGGCCACACCGACAATTACTCGGCAGTGCCGTGGTTCTGGTCCGATATCGGTGACATGAAGCTGCAGATGGTCGGCCTGATTGCGGGCGGCGACAGCCATGTCGTGCTGGGCGACGTGGCCGAGAACAAATTCTCCATCTACCACTATGCCGGAAGCCGGCTGCTCGGCATCGAGTCGGTCAACCGGCCGGGCGACCATATGCTTGGCCGCAAGATGCTCGGCGCCGGCTTTTCGCCGTCGCCGCAGATTGTCGCGACCGGGCCCGACGGGCTGAAGGCCGCGCTCGCCGCCTTCCAGCAGGCAGAGCCGGCCCGCGCGGCAGGATAAGATCAAACCCAATCACCCTGAATGACCGAGTTCGACCGGGAGCTGACCTTCAAAACATATAGCGAAGTAAAGGAAACAGCGGTATTTTGACCAATTGAAATTCGTCGCGGGGGTGCTCATGGCTTTATATGTCATTGGCGCGGGCATGGGTCGCACTGGCACATATTCGCTGAAGCTCGCGTTGGAGCATCTTGGGTTCGGGCCGTGTCATCACATGGCAGATGTCCACGCCAATCCCGAGCAGAAGGCGCTGTGGCGCGCCGCCGGCCAGGGACAACTCCCGACCTGGGATGCGGCATATGCCGGCTATCTTTCCGCGGTCGATTGGCCAACGGCGCATTTTTGGCGCGAAGTGAGTGACCACTACCCTCATGCAAAGGTTATCCTGACAGTTCGTGACCCGGAAGCCTGGTATGACAGCATGGCGCAAACAATAGGGCTCACGATGGATGCTGCTACCAATGATCCACAGTCCTTTGGTGTGGCGGTGGTTGGAAACACTGTCTTTGGCGGTCGATTTGATAACCGTGATCACGCAATCGCTGTCTATGAAGCACATAACGCTTCCGTGAAATCAACGCTGCCACCTGAACGCCTTCTTACTTATCAGGCCTCCGAAGGGTGGGAGCCGCTTTGTGCCTTTCTCGGTGTACAGTTGCCTTCCGAACCGTTTCCACGCACCAATTCGACTGCCGAATTTCGTGCTCGCATAGGGCGTTGAACGGCGGCTTGCCACCTATCTCGGCCTTCGCGCAGTTGAATCTAGGCGATATCCTCGCCGCTCAGGCGGCGCGGGCCTCGCGGATCGAACTTTCCAGAATGTCGAGCGCCTCGTTCATGACGCCATCCTGGATGGTGATCGGCGCGAGGAAGCGGATGACGTTGCCGTAGACGCCGCAGGTCAGCAGGATCAGGCCCTTGTCGAGCGCCTTCAGCCGGACCGCATTGGCGAGTTCCGGCGACGGCAGGCCCTTCGTTACATCGTTGAACTCGACCGCGTTCATGAAGCCGGGGCCTCTGATATCGACGATCTCCGGGGCTTCGTCGCGGATCGCTTGCAGGCGCTGCTTCAGCCGGTTGCCCAGCGTGTTGGCCCGGTCGCAGAGCTTCTCCTCGTCGATGACGTCGAGCACGGCATGCGCCGCGGCGACGCCGATCGGGCTGCCGCCATAGGTGCCGCCGAGTCCGCCGGGGTTCGGCGCATCCATGACCTCGGCGCGCCCGGTGACCGCCGCCAACGGGAAGCCGCCGGCCAGGCTCTTGGCCATGGTGGTGATGTCGGCCGCCACCTCGTGGTGGTCCATGGCAAACATCTTGCCGGTGCGGGCAAAGCCGGTCTGCACCTCGTCGGCGATCAGCAGCATGCCGTGCTGATCGCAGATCTTGCGCAATGCGGTCATGAAGTCGCGCGGCGCCTCGTAGAAGCCGCCCTCGCCCTGCACCGGCTCGACGATGATCGCGGCAACGCGGGCCGGATCTACATCGGCCTTGAACAGCCGGTCGAGCGCAGCCAGCGAATCGGCGACCGACACGCCGTGCAGTGCAACCGGGAACGGCGCATGGAAGACATCCGCCGGCATGGCGCCGAAGCCGACCTTGTAGGGCACGACCTTGCCGGTGAGTGCCATGCCCATGAAGGTGCGGCCGTGAAAGCCGCCGGAAAAAGCGATGACCGCCGGCCGGCCGGTGGCGTTGCGCGCAATCTTGATCGCGTTCTCGACCGCCTCGGCGCCGGTGGTGACGAAGATCGTCTTCTTGTCGAACTTGCCGGGCAGCATGCCATTCAGCCGTTCGGCCAGCCTGATATAGCTCTCATAGGGCACGACCTGATAGCAGGTGTGGGTGAAGCGGTCGAGCTGCGCCTTGACCGCTTCGATCACCCTGGGGTGACGGTGGCCGGTGTTGACGACGGCGATGCCGGACGAAAAATCGATATAGCGGCGGCCTTCCACATCCCAGATCTCCGAGTTTTCGGCGCGATCGGCATAGATCTGAGTGGTCATGCCGACGCCGCGCGAAATCGACTGGCTCTTGCGTTCGGAAATGGCTGAATTTGTCATCGTATCCCTCACCGGGCCGGCGCCCGCTCTCGTTGATGGCTGTTGAGACTCTTCTGGGCTTATTTCAGGTTTTCCTCAAGTTGGCACTGGCGGCGGGCGATTGGGCCTGCCCGTCCGGCGGGCGACCTGACACAAAGTTGCCAAGTCCCGTTCCTTCGCGCCCCCCTCTGTCCTGCCGGACATCTCCCCCACAAGGAGGGAGATTGGCAGCTTCGTCGGCAGCGTTCCTTCTATAACGTTGGCGATTGGCGAAATCAGTGGTGACAGCCAATCTCCCCACCCGTGGGGGAGATGGCCGGCAGGCCAGAGGGGGGCGCGAAAGAACACGACGCGGGGAATTGAAAGCAAGCCTACTCACGCCGTCCGCACGAACCCCTCGCTGGCCCTCAGCAGATTGCGCGTATAATCCTTGGTGACACGGCGTTCGACAAGATCGTCCGCGGTCAGATTCTCCATCGCCTCGCCGTTCTGCATCACCATCAGCCGTTCGCACATGTGGGTGATGATGGCTAGGTCGTGGCTGACCATCAGGAAGGTCAGCTTGCGGCGGCGCCTGATCTCTTCCAGCAGGTTCAGCACCTCCGCCTGCACCGAAGCGTCGAGCGCCGAGGTCGGCTCGTCGAGCAGCAGGATCGACGGTTCCAGAATCAGGGCGCGGGCGATCGCCACGCGCTGGCGTTGACCGCCGGACAATTGATGCGAATAGCGAAAACGGAACCCGGTGCCGAGGCCGACCTCGTCGAGTGCCCGCTGGATGCGCTTTTCGCTGTCGGTGAAGCCGTGAATGGCGAGCGGCTCCTGCAGCAGGCGGTCGACGGTCTGGCGCGGGTGCAGCGAACCGTACGGGTCCTGGAAGACCATCTGCACCTCGCGGTAGAACGCCTTGTCGCGGCGCGCGCCGAGCGTTTTGCCGTTGACCGCGATGGTGCCCGAAGCGGCCGGCGCCAGGCCGGCGATTGCCCTGAGCAACGTCGACTTGCCGGAGCCGGACTCGCCGACCAGGCCGAAGGATTCACCGGATTCGACCTCGAGGCTGACGCCTTTCAACGCGCGGAAGCGGTCGAAGACCACCTCCAGCCTGTCGACGGAAAGCGCTGCCGTCATGCTGCCCACTCCGGCTTGCGGTCGAGCACCGGCAGCGGGTGACGGTCGGCGCCGATCTTGGGCATGCAGTTGAGCAGGCCGCGCGTATAGGGATGCTGGGCGCGGCCGAGCTCCGAGGCTTTGAGCTGTTCGACCACCTTGCCGGCATACATAACGATGACACGATCACAGAAGGACGAGACCAGGCGCAGATCGTGCGAGATGAAGATCAGCCCCATGCCGCGCTCGCTGACCAGCCGGTCGAGGATGCCGAGCACGTCGAGCTGGACAGTGACGTCGAGTGCCGAGGTCGGCTCGTCGGCGATCATCATTTCTGGCCCGGCGATCAGCATCATGGCGATCATGGCGCGCTGGCCCATGCCGCCGGAAACCTCGTGCGGATGCAGGTCGAAGACACGGGCCGGATCGCGGATCTGCACAGCCTCCAGCATGGCCAGCGCGCGGTCGCGGGCTTCGGCCTTGGAGACCTTCTCATGCGTGCGCAGCGTCTCGACGATCTGGCGGCCGATGCTCATCACCGGGTCGAGCGAATATTTCGGATCCTGCAGGATCATGGCGATACGCTTGCCGCGCAGCGCGCGGCGCTCGCGCGGCGAGGCGGCCAGCAGGTCGATGCCGTCAAAAGCGAGCGTCGTCGCGGTCACCTCGGCCTGCGGCGGGGTGACGCCCATGATGGCGCGGCCGGTCTGCGACTTGCCCGAACCGCTCTCGCCGACGATGCCGAGCCGCTCGCGGCCGAGCGAGAAGGAAACGCCGCGCACCGCCTCGATCAGGCCGGTGCGCGTCGGGAAGGTAACGCGCAGGTCGTCGACTTCGAGAAGCGTGCTCATTGGTCGCCACTCATTGGTCACCGCTTCGGGGATCGAGCGCGTCGCGCAGGCCGTCGCCGAGCAGGTTGAAGCCGAGGCTGACGATGAGGATGGCAAAGCCCGGCGCGCCCGCCACCCACCACTGATCGAGCACGAAGCGGCGGCCCGACGCGATCATCGCGCCCCATTCGGGCAGCGGCGGCTGCGCGCCGAGGCCGAGGAAGCCGAGGCCGGCCGCGGTCAGGATGATGCCGGCCATGTCGAGCGTCACCCTGATGATCAGCGAGGAGATGCAGAGCGGCATGATGTGGCGAAGCACGATGCGAAACGGCGAGGCGCCCATCAATTGCACCGCCTTGATGTAATCGGAATTGCGCACCGTCAGCGTTTCGGCGCGGGCAATGCGGGCATAGGGCGGCCACGAGGTGATGGCGATGGCAAGCACGGCATTTTCGATGCCGGGGCCGAGCGCGGCGACAAAGGCCAGCGCCAGGATCAGCTTCGGAAAGGCGAGAAAGATGTCGGTGATGCGCATCAGGATCGCATCGGTCCAGCCGCCGGCGTAACCGGCGACGGTGCCGACCAGCAAGCCGATGGGCGCGGCGATAATGGCAACCAGAATGACGACGTAGAGTGTCCAGCGCGAGCCGAAGATGATGCGCGAATAGATATCGCGGCCGAGATCGTCGGTGCCGAACCAGTGCGCCGCACTCGGCGCCAGGAGCCGCGAGCCCTTGAGGTCGCCGAACGTCGGCGAATAGGGCGCCAGCACATCGGCGAAGGCTGCGACCAACAACAAGGCGATGATGATGAGCAGGCCGGCAAACGCCAGCCGGTTGGCCGAAAAGCGCCGCCAGGCCACATAGGCGCGGCCGAGCCTCGCCTGCACGCGCGACGCCGGCCGCTCGCTGAGCAGCCAGTCGCGGCGGGTTTGAATCGCTTCCGTGCTCATCCTGCCTTGGTCCTCATCCTGCCTTGGTCCTTGGATCGAGCAGCCGGTAGAGCAGGTCGGAGAATAGATTGATGGCGATGAAGACCGAGCCGATGATGATCGTGCCGCCAAGCACGGCATTCATGTCGGCGTTCTGCAGCGAGTTGGTGATGTAGAGGCCGATGCCCGGCCACGAAAACACTGTCTCGGTCAGCACCGAGCCTTCGAGCAGCCCGGCATAGGACAGAGCGATCACCGTGACCATCGGCACCGCGGCGTTGCGCAGCGCGTGACCCCAGATGATGCGCGTTTCCGACAGGCCCTTGGCGCGCGCTGCGACGATATATTCCTGGGTGAGTTCGTTCAGCATGAACGAGCGCGTCATGCGGCTGATGTAGGCGAGCGAGAAATAGCCGAGCAGCGAGGCCGGCAGGATGATGTGGCGGAAGGCATCGGCAAATACGTCCCACTGCCGCTGCCAGGGCGCATCGAGCAGGTAAAAGCCGGTAATCGGCGTGAAGGTGTATTCGTAGACGACGTCGAGCCGGCCGGGAAAGGCGACCCATTGCAGCTTGGCGTAGAACAGCACCAGCGCCAGCAGCCCCAGCCAGAAGATCGGCACGGAATAGCCGACAAGGCCGATGATGCGCACGATCTGGTCGATAACGCTGCCGCGCCGCACGGCGGCAAGCACGCCAAGCGGCACGCCGATCACCGAACCGATCAATGTTCCTAACGTCGCCAGTTCGAGCGTCGCCGGAAAGGCGCGGCGGATATCGGTCATCACCGGATTGGTGGTCAGCACCGAGGTGCCGAAATCACCGTTCAGGGCATGTTTGACATAGATGTAGAACTGCTCGACCAGCGGCAGGTCGAGGCCCATCTCGCGGCGCGTTCGCTCGACGACGTTGGCCGGCGCCCGGTCGCCGAGCACCGCCAGCACCGGGTCGATTGGGATCACGCGGCCGATGAAGAAGGTCACCGCGAGCAGACCGAGATAAGTCGTTATCGCGATGACCAGGAACCGGGCGATCGATGAGGCCACGGCAACGGCGCGGGCGCCGCCGCGCCCTGCCGTCACTTCGCTTTCAACTACGCTCATACGGCGCGTCCGCCGGCGTCACTCCCCGGCATCACTCTTTCGAGACGGGGCCGACGAAGTTGGTGTCGAAGCTCGGGCCGAGCGCAAAACCCTTGAGGTTCTTGCGCAGGCCGGCCACTTCCAGCTGCTGGTGGATGATGACGAAGGGGCTGGTATCGAGGATCTTCTTCTCGAGATCCTGGTACATTGCGGCGCGCTTGGCCGCGTCCTTCTCGAGCAGGGCGGCTTCGGTCTGCTTGGTCAGGTCCGGAATGTCCCAGGCGTTGCGCCAGGCCAGCGTCTTGGTCTTGCCTTCATCCGAATTGTCCGGGTTGCTGGCAAAGGTCTGGGCATTGGAGTTCGGATCGAAATAATCCTGGCCCCACTGGCCGATATAGATGTCGTGGTTGCGGGCGCGGTATTTGGTCAGCGTCTGCTTGCCGTCGCCGGGGATGATCTCCAGCTTGATGCCGGCCTGTCCCAGCGTCTGCTGGATCGATTCCGCCATCCCGGTAATCGGCTGGGTGCTGCGTACGTCCATGGTGACACTGAAGCCGTCGGCGAGGCCGGCCTTGGCAAGCAGTTCCTTGGCCTTGGCGACGTCGAGCTTAAAGGGGTTTTCGTCCAGCTCGCCGAGCACGCCCTTGGGCAGGAAGGTCTGATGGATCTCGCCGATGCCCTTGAGGATGGTCGAGCCCAATGCGTCGTAGTCGACGAGATATTTGAACGCCTGGCGAACCTCGGGCTTGGCGAGGTTCGGGTTCTTCTGGTTGAGGCTGATATAAAAGACCGTGCCCTTCGGCGCGCTGGTGGTGGTGAGGTCGGCATTCTTGGCAATGGCATCAAGGTCGTTCGGCTCGAGATTGCGGGCGACGTCGATGTCGCCGGCTTCCAGCGCCAGGCGCTGGCCCGAGCTTTCCTTCATATTGCGATAGATGACGCGGGCAAGCTTGGCTTTTTCGCCGTAGTAATTGTCGTTGCGCTCAAGGACGACGGCCTCGTTGGCCCGCCATTCGCGCATTTTGAAGGCACCGGAGCCGGCATAGCCGGTCTTCAGCCAGGCATTGCCGAAATCATTGTCCCATTTGTAGTCGGCGCTCGGCGTGACCGCGGCGACATGCTCCTTGACCAGCTTGGCGTCGACGACCGAGGCGACCGTCGCCGACAGGCAGTTCAGCACGAAGCTCGGCGCATAGGCCTTGTCGACCGTGAACTGGAACGTGGTGTCATCAACGGCCTTGGCCTTCTCGGTGACGTTGCCGCCATCGATACCGAACTGGCCGATAATAAAGGCCGGGCTCTTGTCGAGCTTGATGGCGCGCTCGAACGAATAGGCGACGTCGGCCGCCGTGATCGGATTGCCGGAGGCGAACTTGAGGCCGGGCTTGAGCTTGAACGTGTAGGTCAGGCCGTCGTCGGAGACGCTCCAGCTTTCGGCGAGATCGCCTTTGACCTTGGATGTGTCGCTGAGGTCGAGGCGTACCAGAAGATCATAGGTGTTGCCGGTGACCTCTGCGGTCGACAATTCGAATGCTTCGCCCGGATCCATGGTGATGATGTCGTCGATGGCGAAACCCTCGACCAGCGTGTCGGCGGGCGTGACCGCGAAGGCAGGCGCACCGGCCAGGAGCAGCGCGGACATAGCCGCGCCCGCGAGCAAGAAGCGGGAGCGTAGAGCAAACTTTTCCATCATCATTTTAACTGTTCCCTGTTTTTGTTGACCTGAGTTCCCGGCTCAGGGTTGTGGCATTTCTTGCCGCGTCGAACGGTGATCCCCGGACCGTTGTCTTGGCAATTTTTTGTGCGGTTCCGGTTCACCATATCCGGCGGTTTCGAGCGCGGCAACGAGCATTTGCAGAACGGTCGATTGGGCCAGACCGGCGGAGCGAAAATCCGGCTATTTCAGCGCGGTAACCAGGTCGGCGTCGGGAAAGCAGGTAGCGGAACGGCCGTTGCTGGCCTGCCATTTGCCGATCGAGCGGCGCGTCTTGAAGCCAGGCAGGCCGTCGGCGCTGCCGACATCGTAGCCCCTGGCTTCCAGCGCCCGCTGCAGGGCGGCGATGTCGGAGCGGTAGAGCCCGCCGACCGCGCCCCAATTGCCCGAGAAATTGCTGTCGCCATGGGCGATGCGATCGGCGCCATGGCCGATGAACAGGGCATAGAGATCGCTGGTGTTATACTGCTTCAGCACATAGAAATTGGGGGTGACGATGAAGGCCGGGCCGCTACGCCCGGCCGGCATCAAAAGAAAGCCCTCGGCTTTCAGTTCGCTCGGCGGGAACGGTTTACCCGACACACGCCTGACGCCCATATCAGCCCATTGGGAAATCTTCTTGCCCTGGTCCGGACCTTCGAGCGAGCACGAGACGCTGTCCGGCACAGTCACCTCGAAGCCCCAGCCGCGGCCCCTGACCCAGCCATAATGGACGAGATAATTGGCGATCGAGGCCAGTATATCGGGCGTCGAATTCCAGATGTCGGTGCGGCCGTCGCCGTCGAAATCGACGGCATGCTTGAGGAATGATGTCGGCATGAACTGCGGCTGGCCAAGCGCGCCTGCCCAAGACGATTTCATCGCGCCGACCGGGGCAAGCCCGCGCTCGACGATCTCGAGCGCAGCCAAGAGCTCGGTGCGGAAGAATTCCTTCTTGGTCGACATGAACGCCTTGGTGCCCAGCACCTCGAAGGCGTCATAAGGCATCTTCGCCGCGCCGAAGCCGCTCTCGCGGCCCCAGATCGCCAGCAGCACTTCGCCAGGCACGCCGTAGCGTTTCTCGATCGCGGCAAGCGTCCTAGCGTTGGTCGCCTCGCGGGTGCGGCCGCCGGCGGTCACCGCTCGGACTATCTTTTCAGCGAAATAGGCGCCCGGCGAACCGAATTCGGCCTGATGCTGCTTCTGCGGCGTCGTCGCCTTCTCGCCCGGCTTCACCAGGTCGGGCAGCCTGAGGTTCGGCTTTACGCCGTCGAAAGCGGCATCGAAGGTTTTCCTAGAGATGCCTTTGGCCTTGGCTTCGGGCCAGAGGTCGTTGCTGAGCCACGCGTGGAACTGGCCGTCGATTTTTGCGGCGGAGGCGGGAGTGGCGAGGATCAACCCAAGTAGGGCTGGTAGAAACGAGAGGCAGGCTAGTGTGCGAGCTCGGCGTTCTGTCGCGCCCCCCTTTGTCCTGCCGGACATCTCCCCCACTTGGGGGGAGATTGGCAGCTTCGATTTCTGCTCCAGCCTTGCACCGTTGAAGATTGGCGAAAGCCAGCGCGACAGCCAATCTCCCCCCTTGAGGGGGAGATGTCCGGCAGGACAGAGGGGGGCGCGACGGAACGCAATCATCTCGGAAGCACTCTCCCCGCAACTCGCCTCAAAACACTGTCCGCGACTTCAGTGCTGCGGCCAGCGTACCTTCGTCGAGATAATCGAGTTCGCCGCCGACCGGAACACCGTGCGCCAGGCGCGTCACCTTGATGTCGAAGCCGGAAAGCTGGTCGGTGAGGTAGTGCGCGGTGGTCTGGCCCTCGACAGTGGCGTTGACGGCGAGGATCACTTCCTTGACTTCGCCGCCGGCGACGCGATCGACCAGCGAACGGATGTTGAGCTCATCAGGACCAATGCCGTCGAGCGGCGACAGCGTACCGCCGAGCACATGGTAGCGCACGTTCATGGCTGTCGCCCGCTCCAACGCCCAAAGGTCGGCCACGTCCTCGACGACGATGAGCGTAGTGGGGTCGCGGCGGGGGTCGGTGCAGATCATACATGGATCTGAGGTATCGACATTGCCGCAGGTCGAGCAGATGCGCACCTTGTCGACCGCCTCGCCCATGGCGGCGGCGAGCGGCGCCAGCAGCTGTTCCTTCTTCTTGATGAGGTGGAGTGCGGCGCGGCGTGCCGAACGCGGACCGAGCCCCGGCACCTTGGCCAGCAGCTGGATCAGGCGTTCGATCTCGGGACCGGCGATTCGCTTCGACATCGCACCGGTTTAGGATTTTTCCGCACGCTTTGGAACAGTTGAGCGGCCAGGGGCTCCGCTCTTCCCTTCTCCCCTTGTGGGAGAAGGTGGATTGGCGCGCAGCGCCAAGACGGTTGAGGGGTGTTGGCCGGAGCGCCGTCGATGCCAAGCTGGAGCACCCCTCATCCGACCTCGCTCCGCGAGGCCACCTTCTCCCACAAGGGGAGAAGGGAAGGCCGACGTCGCGGCCAGTGCTGCCGCCCTCAGTTTTCTTCCAGTGGTCGGGTCTGGCCGGCGATCATCGCGCCGATGGCGTCGGTGTTCTCGGGCGTCGCCTCGAACGACATTGTCGGCTCTGCCGGCGCGGCCTGGAAGGAGGTGACAGGCCGCTCGCTCACGGTTCCGCCAAAACGGGCCGCATCCGGCTCCTGCATTGGTTCCTGCAGCGCCACAAGCATCGGCTTCTCCGCCGTCGCCTTCTCCGGGGTCGCCATTCCGGCGGTCACCCTTGTCTGCTTTGCCGGCAGCGATGCGGCGGCGGTAACATAGGTTGCCTTGGCGAATGTCGGCTTGACCTCGCGAGCCGGCTCCGCCGAGGCGACAAGTATGGCCTGAGCGGCAGGCGCTTGCGGCTTGGCTTGGGCCATGGCGACCACCGGTTCGTCCGGCAGCGGCTGCCAGTTGCGGCCGCGCTTTTCATAGAAGGCATTGCCGCCGGCGACCATGGTGTAGTGCATGTTCTTGTAGGGGAAGCGCAGGCCGGCGGTGTGGAAATACATGGTGTTCTTCAGCTTGGCTTTGCGCTCGCCCTTGAGCACCGCCTCGGCGGCTTCCTCGACGTCGGGCATCGCCTTCGAATTCATCGGCCGTGTCATGACGCCCGGCGCGAACTGCCCGCGCTCGCCGACGACCTGGCAGATGGTGTTGCCGTGATTGCCGGACCGCAGCCGGTTCATCACCACCGTGCCGACCGCAATCATGCCGTCACGGCTGGAGCGGTTGGACTCGAAGAACATCGCCCGCTCCAGGCATTCCTTCTCCTTCGGCGTGGAATTGTAGGAGCGCGAGCTCAGGAAACTCGGCGTAATGGCATCGGTCAGGCTGGACATGCCGTGCGAGGCGGTCTGACTGCAAGCGGCCAAAAACAGCGGCGAGATAACGACGCCGAGCCGCAACGGCGTCTTCCATCGGGTAGAGATCAACAGGTGTCCCCTCAATTCTGCTGCCAGCCCGCCCCTGGTTGCGGCAAGAATGAGACACTTTCAGGCAAAAAGATGGCTAAAGCGTTATTAAGTGTGGGGAGTTGCCCAATAGACACAGCTGGCGGTGGAGCGAGCACTGGGCCGCTGCACTCTTCGGCCACTGTAACGGCATACCGATTGACTAGCGCGTCGCGTTCGACCGGCCTCATGCGACGCGCTTTAGGTTCTTGTTTTGATGCATGTCGTTATCGCAAAACCGCTGCACACTTTTGCGCGACATGCACTAGCCTTAGAACGGCAGTTTCATTCCCGGCGGGATCGGTAGGCCCGCGGTCAGCGCCCTGGTCTTCTCCTGCATGATCTGCTCGACCTTGGTCCTGGCGTCGTTGTGGGCAGCGAGAAGCAGGTCCTCGAGAATCTCGACCTCGTCCTCCTTGAACAGCGCCGGGTCGATCTTCAGCGACTTCATCTCGAATTTGCCGGTCAGCGTCACGCTGACCAGGCCGCCGCCGGCCTGCCCGGTGGCTTCCAGCGTGGCGATCTCATCCTGCATGGCCTGGAACTTGGCCTGCATTTCCTTTGCCTTGCCCATCATGCCGAGAAGGTCTTTCATCGCACTGTCCTTTGCAGCTGGTCCAGGTTGTTCAGGTTTCGTCGTCGTCGGCCGGCGGCTCGACCGGCACTTCGGCGTCGTCGGCTTCCGGTGCATCGGGAATGCGCACGTCGATGATCTTGGCACCGGGAAAGCGCGCCAGGATGGCGGCGACCGTCGGGTCGCTCTTGGCATCGAGGAAGGCGTTTTCGCGCTTTGTCGATTCCATCTCGGCCAAGGTCTGGCCGCCCTCGTCCTTCGACAGCGACACCAGCCAGTTGCGGCCCGTCCAGGCGCGCAGCTTGGCGGTCAAATCATTGAGCAACATCTTCGGCGCATCGTCGGTCAGGCTGACGTCGATACGACCGGGCTCGATGCGCACCAGGCGCACGCAACGCTTCACCAGCACCTTGAAGGCCATGTCGCGCTGGGCGTCGGCAAGGGCGATAATGTCGGCCAGCGATTTCACCGGCACCGGCGACGCCTCGACCGCCGGCTCCGGCGGAGCAACGAAGTTGGTCGGCACGGGCTCGGCCTCGACCAGGCGCATCGTCTCGACCAGGCGCATTGTCTGGGCGCCGCCATTGGACGTCGGCATCCGCGCCTGCGCCACGGCGCCGGCACCACCGCCTGCAGGCGCATGGTTTGCCGGGCCGGGGCTTGCCGGCGTGCCATTCACGCGCGGCGCAGCGCCCGGCAGTGTACCGCCGTTCTCCAGCGATTTCAGCGCCTCGTCCAGCGTCGGCAGGTCGGCGGCATGGGCCAGCCGGATCAGCACCATCTCGGCGGCGCTGACCGGGCGGTTGGAGGTCTGCACCTCGGGAATGCCTTTCAAGAGCATCTGCCACGTCCGCGACAGCACCTTGACCGACAGCGTGCTGGCGAAATCGGCGCCGCGCCGGCGCTCGTCCTCGGACAGCGAGGCGTCGTCGATGGCAGCCGGCACGAAACGCAGACGGGTGACCAGATGGTTGAACTCGGCAAGGTCGGTCAGCACCGCGGCAGGATCGGCGCCGGTATCGTACTGGGCACGGAATTCGGCAAGTGCGGCGGCGACGTCGCCCTTCATAACATGCTCGAACAGGTCGACGATGCGGGCACGGTCGGCGAGGCCGAGCATGGCACGCACCGCTTCGGCGCTGACCGCGCCGCCGCCATGGGCGATCGCCTGGTCGAGGATCGACTGCGCATCGCGCATCGAGCCTTCGGCCGCGCGCGCGATCATCGCCAGCGCATCGTCTTCGACTTCGATGCCCTCCAGACCGGCTATCCTGGCAAGGTCGGCCTTGATCATTGCCGCATCGATGCGCCTGAGGTCGAAACGCTGGCAGCGCGACAGGACGGTGATCGGCACCTTGCGGATTTCGGTGGTGGCGAAGATGAACTTGACGTGCGGCGGCGGCTCTTCCAGCGTCTTCAGCAGGCCGTTGAAGGCCTGGTTGGAAAGCATGTGCACTTCGTCGATGATGTAGACCTTGTAGCGCGCCGACACCGGGGCATAGCGCACACGCTCGATGATGTCCCTGATGTCGTCGATGCCGGTATGCGAGGCGGCGTCCATCTCGATGACGTCGACATGCCGGCCTTCCATGATCGCCTGGCAATGCTCGCCGAGCACGGCAAGGTCGACGGACGGCTGGTCGACGGTCGATGTTTTGTAGTTCAGGGCCCGCGCGAGTATGCGCGCGGTCGTCGTCTTGCCGACGCCACGCACGCCGGTCAGCATCCAGGCCTGGGCGATGCGGCCGGTGGCAAAGGCATTGGTCAACGTGCGGACCATCGGCTCCTGGCCGATCAGTTCGGAGAAATTCGACGGTCGGTATTTGCGCGCCAGCACGCGGTAGGCGGCAGGCTTGTCCAATTTCCCGGCCTCGTTTCCGGCTTCGCTCATTCGCCCGTAAAGCTCCAAGGGCTGCCACTGGAGGCGGCCGATTCCTGCGCATAATTTCGCCCGCGCGGCTTGGCGCCGTCAATGTCGGGGCAAAAGGCGAAGAGGCGGGAGGCTGGAACAATGACCCGTTCCGGGCTCGTTAGGGCTGCTTCCTTCCGGACCTGACCCGGTTGGCGAGTGGACCGTCCACCACCAACCTCCCAGCCTCCATATCGGCAATCCGGCGATGAAATGCAAGTGCGGATGATAGGGGCCTTGAGGGACGGCGAAAGCTGAAACCAAAAACCCGCCTCGGCGGGCGGGTCGTTGGTGCGAATAATCACCATAGCGAGATTAGTAGCATAGCTGCCGGCACAAAGCAAGAACAAAATGTGGCCGCGATCCTCGGCGGGGCAGCGCCAACCTGATGCAATTTGCCCGGGCCCTCACATCTTCGCGCACAATCAGCGCCGCGACGGCCAATGTTGCTTGCTGCCCCTTGCGGCCCTTCGGAAGCCGCTCTAGCGTCGATGGAGGTCAAAAAACGTCAAAAAGTGTGGGAAACGCCAATGCTGCCGGGCCTCAAGGCCGGATTCACGCTTGACGCCCAGCTGGAAGCCGACAGCGAACAGCTGATGTGGCTCGGCCTGTGCGAATTGCGCGTCATGAACGACCGCCGCTGGCCATGGCTGTTGCTGGTGCCGCAGCGGCCGGGCATCGAGGAAATCCACGACATGACGCCGCTGGACCAGGCGATGCTGACCTTCGAGACCAACATGGTGGCGCTGGCGCTGAAGCGGGTGACCGGCTGCACCAAGATCAACACCGGCGCACTCGGCAACATCGTGCGCCAGTTGCATGTACACGTCATTGCGCGCTCGGAAGGCGATCCCGGCTGGCCCGGCCCGGTGTGGGGGCACGGCCTGCGCGAGCCCTATCAGCGCTCCGACCTTCGCAAGTTTGCGGAAAAGATCAAGGCAGCGCTATAAGCCTCTCCCGTGTCCACCTTGAACCTTCCCGAGTCTGCATGAGCTTTCGCCTGTTTGACGCGCCCTTGCGCGAGCCGAGCCAGTTCGTCGGCTTCGCCGGCAACATTATCGACCGGCAGTCCGAAAACCGCGCCGACGATTCCGTCGAAAACGCACTCGCCGATCCCTCGGCGCGGCTTTTGCTGATGCGTGGCGGCCGGCTCTATCTGAAACTTGCGCAAGGCGCATTCGACCCCTGGTTCGGCGTGGCCGAATGCCGGCCGCTCGAAGCATCGCTCGAAAACGGCGTCCTGCTCGGTTTTTCCGAAAGCGGCCCGGTGCTGGCGGTGCCGGCCGGGGTCGAGCCGGAGCAGCTTCCCGAGACGATCAAGGCGATCGACTATCGCTCGGTCTATATGCAGGGGCTGATCGACGAAGCGGCGGCCGGCGCGCTGGCGCAAGGGGCGGCGCTGCTCGCCTGGCATGCCAGCCATCGCTTCTGCAGCAAATGCGGCACCGAAGCCGAGATGCGGGCGGGCGGTTACAAGCGGCATTGCCCGGCCTGCGGTACGGAGCACTTTCCGCGCACCGACCCGGTGGCGATCATGCTGACGGCAACACGCGAAAAATGCCTGCTCGGCCGCGGCCGGCATTTCGGGCCCGGCATGTATTCGGCGCTCGCCGGTTTCATCGAGCCGGGCGAGACGATCGAGGCGGCGGTGCGCCGCGAAACACTGGAGGAAGCCGGCATCAGGCTCGGCCGCGTCGTCTACCACGCCAGCCAGCCCTGGCCGTTCCCCTACTCGCTGATGATCGGCTGCTTCGGCGAACCGCTCAACGACGATATCCACCCCGACCTCAACGAGCTGGAAGATTGCCGCTGGTTCTTTCGCGACGAGGTGCTGTCGATGCTGGCCAGGGAACATCCGGGCGGCCTGGTGACGCCGCCGAAAGGCGCGATCGCCTATAACCTCATCCGCGCCTGGGCCGACAGCGTGTGAGACGAAGACATCGCAGGAGCAGAAAATGATCCGTCACACCGTCGTGTTCACGCTGAAACACCCGCCGCATTCGCTCGAGGAAAAACGGTTCCTCGCCGACGCCAAGAGGATTCTCACGGCGATAAAGGGCGTCACGCATTTCGAGCAGTTGCGGCAGGTCAGTCCCAAGAACGACTACCGCTTCGGCTTCTCGATGGAGTTCGCCGATCAGCGGGCCTATTCCGGCTATAACGATCATCCCGACCACGCCTTCGTCCGCGACCGCTGGATCCCCGAGGTCGCGGCGTTTATGGAGATCGACTACGTGCCGCTCGGCTGGGGCTGAGACTGGAAAGCGGCGCTCTAAAAAATTAATACCCAGCGTCGCGATCCACCACATTTTCCAGCGCTTCGCCGCGCTCGAAAGCATCCATCTGACGCAGCATGATCGGCGCCAGGTGGACCGGATCGGAGGTTGCCGCCGCGTGCGGCGTCACGAACACTTTGGGGTGGCTCCATAGCGGGCTGGTCTTCGGCAGCGGCTCGACCTCGAACACGTCGAGGCTGGCTTCCTTCAGCGTGCCGTCGTCCAGCGCGCGCAAAATGTCGGCGTCCTTCTGCAGCCTGCCGCGCCCGGCATTGATCAGCACCGAACCGCCGAGCCCGTTGCGCTTGCGGAGCTCCTTCAGCACGCTGTGGTTGATGATGCCGTGCGTCTGCGGCGTCAGCGGCAGCAGCACCACCAGGATATCGGTGGCGTTGAGGAACGGGATCAGGCCGGCCTCGCCCGCGTAAGTCGAGACACCTTGCATCGGCCGGTCGCTGCGCGACCAGCCATTGACGGGAAAGCCGAGCGACAACAGCACCGATGCCGCCGCGCGGCCAAGCGTGCCGAGCCCCATAATGCCGACCGAGATGTCGCTGGCCGGCCGCTGCTGCGGTTCATGCCAGATCTTCTTCTGCTGCTGGGCGCGGTAGAGCATGCCCTGGCGATGGTGGTCGAGCACCCGCCAGACGACGTATTCGGTCATGTACTGGGTCAGGTTGTCGGCCACCACCTTGACGACCGGTACGTCGGGCAAGGTGGGATCGGCGAAGATGTGGTCGACGCCGGCGCCGATCGAGAAGATGGCGCGCAGATTGGGCAGCGACGACAACAGGTTCGGCCGCTGTTTCCACACCACCGCATAGGTGATCGAGGGATCGCCGGCGCCGTTCGGCTCGAGCACCACCTCGCGCTCCGCCGACAGCAGTTCGCGCCAGCGCAGCGGATGAATACCGGTGAGGGCAAGCAGGATGCGGCCTTTTTCCATTGCGGATTGTTTTTCCCTTTTTACCAACAGCGTTCGCGTCCCGACGCGCAAGGCGCGGCAGCGTTTTGATTTTGTGCATGATCTCTGGCGAAAATCTACTCGCTGACGATGCCGACCGGCGCCGTTTCGATCTTGAAGGCGGCCGAGATCAACGCCTTTGTATAGTCGGTCCGCGGTTTGCCGAAAATCTGTTCGGAAGGACCGGCCTCGACGATCCTGCCATTGCGCATGACGATGACTTCGTTGGCGAGCGCGCGGATGACCCTCAGATCGTGGCTGATGAAGAGGTAGGCGAGGTCGTGCTTGGCCTGCAGGCTGCGCAAGAGGTCGACGACCTGCGCCTGCACGCTCATGTCGAGCGCCGAGGTCGGCTCGTCCAGCATGACGAAACGCGGGTTGAGCACCATGGCGCGCGCGATGGCGACGCGCTGGCGCTGGCCGCCGGAGAATTCGTGCGGATAGCGGTTGCGCGTCGCCGGATCGAGGCCGACTTCCTTCAGCACGTCGACGACACGCTCGTCGCGCGCATCAGGCGACAGCTTCGGCTCATGGATCTTCAACCCTTCCTCGATGATCTCGGCGACCGACATGCGTGGACTGAGCGAACCGAACGGATCCTGGAAGACGATCTGCAACTCGCGCCGCAGCGGCCGCATTTCGTTGAAGGACAGCTGATCGATGCCGCGTCCGTTGAACTGGATGGTCCCGGTCGACGAGATCATCCTGGCCAGTGCCAGGCCGAGCGTCGTCTTGCCTGAGCCGGATTCGCCGACGACGCCAAGTGTCTGGCCGGCCCGCACGGTGACGTCGATGCCGTCGACCGCCTTCACATTGTCGACGGTGCGCCGGAAGAAGCCCTTCTTGATCGGAAACCAGACCTTGACGTCCTTGCCGACCATCACCGGCTTGGCGGCCTGGTTGGCCGCCGGCGGCTTGCCTTTCGGCTCGGCGGCAAGCAGATGCCGCGTGTAGGCGTGCTGCGGATTGGCGAATATCTCCTTGGTCGGGCCGGTCTCGACGATCTTGCCCTTGGTCATCACGCAGACCCTGTCGGCGATCTTCCTGACGATGCCGAGATCGTGGGTGATGAACAGCATCGACATGTTCTTGCGGCTTTTCAGGCCGGCGAGCAGCTCGAGGATCTGCGCCTGGACGGTGACGTCGAGCGCCGTCGTCGGCTCGTCGGCGATCAAAAGTTCAGGCTCGTTGGCCAGCGACATGGCGATCATGACGCGCTGGCGCTGGCCGCCGGAAAGCTGGTGCGGATAGGCGTCAAGCCGCTTCTCCGGCTCGCGGATGCCGACCTCGTGCAGAAGTTCCAGCGTGCGCGCCTTGGCTTTGCGATCGCCCAGGCCCTGATGCAGCTTCAATACCTCGACGATCTGCTGCTCGATCGTATGCAGCGGGTTGAGCGAGGTCATCGGCTCCTGGAAGATCATGGTGATCTTGTTGCCGCGCACGCGGCGCAGGTCTCTCTCGTCGGCGGCAAGCAGGTCGGCGCCGAGGAACAGGATCTTTCCCGAAGGGTGGCTGGCAGTCGGATACGGCAGCAGCTTCAGCACCGACAGCGCGGTGACCGACTTGCCGGAGCCGGATTCGCCGACCAGCGCCACCGTCTCGCCCTTGGCGAGGTCGAAGGAAATATGGTCGACGGCGATCGACTGGTTGCCGCTTTGCGTGAAAGCGACGCTGAGATCCCGGACCGAAAGGAGAGGGGTGTCGCTCATCTGAACGTCTTGCGCGGATCGAAGGCGTCGCGCGTGGCCTCGCCGACGAAGACCAGCAGCGACAGCATCAGCGAGATGACGACGAAGCCGGAAATGCCGAGCCAGGGCGCGTTGAGGTTGCGCTGTGCCTGCTTCAACAGCTCACCCAGCGAGGCGGCGCCGGGTGGCAGGCCGAAGCCGAGATAGTCGAGCGAGGTCAGCGTCGAGATCGAGCCGCTGAGCAGGAAGGGCAGGAAGGTCAGCGTCGCCACCATGGCGTTGGGCAGCAGATGCCGGAACATGATGGTGACGTTGGACACGCCGAGCGCGCGCGCCGCATTGACATATTCGAAGTTACGGGCGCGCAGGAACTCGGCCCGCACCACGCCGACCAGTGCCACCCAGGAGAACAGCAGCATCAATCCGAGCAGGATGAAGAAGCCGGGCGGCAGGATGGCGGCGACGATCAGGAGCAGATACAGCACCGGGATGGCCGACCAGATCTCGATGAAGCGCTGGAAAAGAAGGTCGGTCCAGCCGCCGAAATAGCCCTGCAGAGCGCCGGCCGCCACGCCGATCAGCGCCGAGCCGGCAGTCAGGATCAGGCCAAACAGCACCGAGATCCTGAAGCCGTAGATGACGCGCGCCAGCACGTCGCGGGCCTGGTCGTCGGTGCCCAGCCAGTTCCAGTTGCCGACGTTGCAATTGGGGTCTGCCTCGCCTTTCGGATACTGGTTGCAGCGCGTCTTCTTGTCGTAGAGCCAGGACGGCTTGGTCGGTGCTGCTTCGGGAATAGCGTTGTTGACGGTCTGGTAGGAGTAGCGCACCGGCGGCCAGACCATCCAGCCATTGGCGTTGATCTCGTCCTGGATGACCGGGTCGCGGTAGTCGGTGACCGCATAGAAGCCACCGAACTTCTCCTCGGGATAGGCGACCAGGACCGGGAACAGGATCTCGCCCTTGTAGGAGGCGATGATCGGCTTGTCGTTGGCGATCAGTTCGGAAACCAGCGACAGCACGAACAGGAACAGGAAAATCCACAACGACCAGTAGCCGCGCCGGTTGGACTTGAAGTTCTGCAGGCGCCGCTGGTTGAGCGGCGACAGAAAGGGCCGCGCGATCCGAGGCGGCGCCGTTTCGGCTGTCACCTGCGCCATCAGACGTCTCTCCGCTCGAAGTCGATGCGCGGATCGACCCAGGTATAGATCAGATCGGACAGCAGCCCGACGAACAGGCCAAGCAGCGAGAAGATGTAGAGATTGGCGAAGACCACCGGATAGTCGCGCTGCACCACCGAGTTGAAACCAAGCAGGCCGAGGCCGTCGAGCGAAAAGATGTTCTCGATCAGCAGTGACCCGGTGAAGAATGCCGAGATGAAGGCACCGGGAAAACCGGCGATGACGATCAGCATGGCGTTGCGGAAGACGTGGCCATAAAGCACCTGCCGCTCCGACAGGCCCTTTGCGCGGGCGGTGACCACATATTGCTTGCGGATTTCCTCGAGGAAGGAATTCTTGGTCAAAAGCGTCGTCGTGGCGAAGGCCGATAATACCAGCGCGGTCAGCGGCAGGGTCATATGCCAGAAATAGTCGACGATCCGCTGCGGCCAGGACAGCTGGTCCCAATTGTCGGAGGTGATGCCGCGCAGCGGAAACCAGTCCCAGAACGAGCCGCCGGCAAACAGCACCATCAGCAAGATGCCGAACAGGAAGCCCGGAATCGCGTAGCCGACGATGACGACGCCGCTGGTCCAGACGTCGAAAGTGGAGCCGTCCTTGACCGCCTTGCGGATGCCGAGCGGGATCGAGATCAGGTAGGACAAAAGCGTGATCCACAGCCCGATCGAGATCGACACCGGCATCTTTTCCAGGATCAGGTCGAGCACCGATATGTCGCGGAAATAGCTGTCGCCGAAATCGAAGCGGAGATAGTTCCACAGCATCATGCCGAAGCGCTCGAGCGGCGGCTTGTCGAAGCCGAACTGCTTCTCCAGCTTCTTGATGAATTCGGGATCGAGCCCTTGCGCGCCGCGGTATTTCGAGCCGACGTCGCCGGCGACATCGACATTGGCGCCGCCGGCATCACCCCCGCCGCCGCCGAGGCGATCGCTGCCGCCCTGGTTGGTCAGCCTGGCGATGACCTGCTCGACCGGCCCGCCTGGAGCAAACTGGATGACGGCAAATGACACCGCCATGATACCGAACAGGGTCGGGATCATCAAAAGGATGCGGCGCAGTATGTAGGCGCCCATCAGGCTTTACCCTCCTTGAGGACGACCATTGTGTCTAAAGGTGCCCCCAAGGCAATCGCCCCACGCCAATTGCCGAAGTCGGTGCCGCCCCTCATTGTCCTGCCGGACATTTCTCCCCTTATAGTGACGGGGAGAAAGGGGCTGGCCGTAGTCTCGGCGCTTCTATAGCGACGCTTATGGTCGGCGAAACCATCGATGAAGGCGCCCCTCTCCCCGTCGCTATACGGGGAGAGTATGCCGGCAGGCAGGTGAGGGGCGGCGCCAGCGCTCGCAAGAAATTCAGGCTTTGCCAATTTTTGCCGCCTTGTCTTTGTCGAACCACCACAGCGTCTCGACCGGAAAGTCGTAATCCGGCTTTTGAGCGGGAAAGCCGAACATGTCCCAGAAGGCTGCCCGGTGATTCGCCAGATGATATGTTGGAATCCAGTCTAGCCGCGCGCGCAAGACCCGATCGAGCGCGTTGAGCGCGGTGACGAGTTCGATCCGGCTCTGCGCCTTGCCGGCTGCCTCGATCAGCGCGTCGATGGCTTTGCTTTCCGTACCCGGATAGTTGCGCATCCCCGGCGTTTTCGCCATCCGGGAAGCATAGAGGATCTCCAAACCATCGGCGGTTGGCGTCGCTCCGATCGACCATGCGAGCATGTTGAAGTCGAAGTCGAAATTGCTCTGCCGCGCTTCAAACTGCGCCGAATCGACTTGGCGGACCGAAGCGTCGATGCCGATCGCCTTCATATTCTCGGACCACGGAAGGAAGATGCGAACGAGGCCATCGTCCTCGGCCAGCATTTCCACCCGCAGCCGGTCGCCCTTGTCATTGACGACGAAATTGCCCGTTCGCTTCCAGCCGGCTTCGGCAAGCAGTCTCGAAGCCTCGCGCAGCAGCTTGCGGTCGTGGCCCGAACCGTCAGAGACGGGTTGCATCACCGGATCGCCGAAGGTCTCCGGCGGCAACTCGGCTCGAAACGGCTCCAGCAGTTTCAATTCCTGGGGTGAGGGTAGGCCCTTGGCCTTGTAATCCGACCGCTCGAAGTTCGATTGCGAACGCTCGTAGGAGTCGAAAAACAGAACCCGCCTGGTCCATTCGAAGTCGAAGCAATAGGCGATTGCCTGTCTCACGCGAATGTCGCGGAACTGCGGACGGCGCTGATTGAGTGCGACAGCCTGCATGGATGGCGTTTTCTCGCCGGGAAATTCGCGTTTGACGACCCTGCCATCCTTCAGCGCTGGAAAGTCGTAGCCGGTCGCCCATACCCGCGCGGTGAACTCCTCGCGAAAATGCGTATCCCCTTTCTTGAACGCTTCAAAGGCTGCCTGGCGATCAAGGTAGAAATCGATACGGATACGGTCGAAATTATTAAGCCCGCGGTTCACGGCCAGATCGCGGCCCCAATAATCGGCGACGCGTTCATATTCGACAGTCTGCCCGGCCACCACCCGCCCCACTCTGTACGGTCCGGAACTGAGCGGTGGGGTCATCGTCGAGGCGTCGAAATCATTGGCCGTGTAGAAAACTTTGGACACGATCGGCATTACGACGATGGCGAGGATATTCTGCGCGGACTGCTGGCCGTTGAAGGTAAGGCTGACTGTAAGCGGATCGATTGCGACCGCATCCGTCATATGCCGCAGTGCTTGGGATAGGTTCGGATGTCCCCGGTCTTTGTAGAGGTTCAAGGCGAAGACAACGTCCTCAGCCGTCAGCGGCGAGCCGTCATGAAAGCGCGCTTGTGGCCGCAGGCTGAAGCGGAAGCCGTTGCGGTCCTGCGACAAGGTGACGGATTCGGCAAGCAGGCCGTAGACCGCATCCGGCTCATCGACTGCCCTTGCCATCAGGGAATCGAAGCAGAGCTCGGTGCGCGGCGGCGAATCCCCTTTCAACACCAGCGAGTTCAGCGTGTTGAAAGTCAGGAAGCTCTGATTGAGGGTGGAGTTCGGCGGGGCGAAATTCATCCGGCCGCCCTTGGGAGCGTCCGGATTGACATAGTCGAAATGCGCGAAATCCGGAGGATATTTGAGATCGCCGAAGGCCGACAGGCCGTGCAGTTTCACGCCGGTCGGGATCGTGGCGAAAGCCCGGCCGGGCAGCAGCGCCGCGGCCGCGGCGGCACCGCCCAGGGCGAGGAAGTCGCGACGGGGCAGCGCCGTCATCAATTGCCACTCTTGTATTTGGCCGCCAGCGCCTTTTCCTTGACCGGATCGACCCACCAGGAATTCTGGTCGACGCCACTATAGGCGGGCTGCTTCTCCGGCATACCGAACTTGTTCCAGTAGGCGAGCCAGACCACGGCACGGTAATATTGCGGCACGACGTAGAAATTCCACAACAGCACCCGGTCGAGCGCATGGGTGGCGGCAACCAGATCGTCGCGGTCGGTGGCATAGATGATCCGGTCGACCAGCGCATCGACGACCGGATTCTTGATGCCGGCGTAATTGCGCGATCCCGGCGAATCGGCGGCCTTGGAACTCCAGAAATCGCGCTGTTCATTGCCGGGAGAGTCCGACTGCCCGAGTATCGAAGTGACCACGTCAAAGTCGAAGTGAGTGACTCGGTTGATATACTGGGTCTGATCGATGAGGCGCAGCGTCGCGTCGACCCCGATCTTGCGCAGATTGGCGATGTAGGGGCTGGCGATGACCTGGTCGGTGTCGTTCCAGCCGAGGATTTCGAACTTGAACGGTTCGCCGGTCTTGGCGTTGACCATCTTGCCGCCTTTGATCACCCAGCCTGCCTTGGCGAACAGATCGACCGCGGTTTTCAGGTATTTGCGCTCCGCCTGGGCGGTGTCGTAGACCGGCAGCTTGAATTCCTGGGTGAAGACTTCAGGCGGCAGCTTGTCGCGGTACTGCTCGAGGATTTCCAGTTCCTTGCCTTGCGGCAGGCCGCTCGACGCCAGCTCAGTGCCCTGGAAATAGCTGCTGGTGCGGGTGTTGGAGCCAAAAAACAGCGTCCGGTTCATCGTCTCGAAATCGAACGGATACATCAGCGCGGCGCGCACCAGGCGATCCCTAAACAGCGGGCGCCTGGTGTTGAGCATGAAGGCCTGCATCGGTTCGGGCGACGCGGTCTTGAATTCCTTCTTGATGACGTCGCCGGCCTGAACTGCCGGGAAATTATAGGCCGTGTTCCAGCGCCTCGAACTGTTCTCCGGCTTGATGTCGTCCAGCCCGCCCTTGGTGAAGGCCTGCCAGGCGGCATTGTCGTCGAGAAAATAGGTGAAACGCTGCCTGTCGAAATTCTCACGGCCAACTTTCACCGGCAGCTTGGCCGCCCAGTAGTCCGGCACGCGCTGCCAGATGATTTCGGACCCCGGCTTGAAGCTGGCGATCTTGTAGGCGGCCGAGCCGAGCGGCGGCTCCTGCGTCGGCTTTGTGACGTCGCGCTTCTTGCCGTTGGCGTCGGTGCCTTCCCACCAGTGCTTCGGCAGCACGACGAGACCGCCGAGAATCTGAGGTAACTCCCGATTGCCCTTCTGGTTGAAATGGAACTCCACCTCGCGATCGGAGATCGCAACCGCGTCGGTGACGTTCTCGAAATAACGGCTGTACATCGGGCTGTTGGCCTTCAGCACCTGGAACGACCAGATCACGTCGTCGGTGGTGATCGGCTGGCCGTCATGCCATTTGGCGCGCGGGTCGAGCCGGTAGGTCGCCGAGGAATAGTCGGCCGGGTATTTGTAGGCATCGGCGATCAGCGGATGGTTGACGCTGCCCTCATCCGTCGCCTGCTCCATCAGCGTGTCGTAGAGCAGGCCGCCGCCGAACTGCGCGAAGCCGGCGGCCGGCGAACCCTGCACGATGTAAGGATTGAAGCTGTCGAACGTGCCGAGCACCACTGAGTTCACTGTGCCGACCTTCGGTGCATCCGGATTGACGTAATCGTAGTGCTGGAAATTATCGCCGTATTTGGATTCGCCGATCAGCGACGAGGTCGTGCGCCATTCGTCCGCGAAGGCCGCCTGCAGGCCGCCGGCAAAAGCAGCCAGCATCAGCACCGATTTCAGAAGCGTCCGCGCTCGGCCAACCGTCATGCGTTCTCCTCTTCGCGATATAGCGCCGTCACCATAGCGTCTGGGCCCAATCTAGATCATTTGGCGGCGCTGAAAACCGCAACCGAGCGGCTTTGTCGTCGCATATGCATTTTTCCTAACGAAAAAGCCGGGCTGAACCCGGCTTTTTCAAGGATAATGTCATTACAGTTTTGTTATTTTGCGGGTGTCGCCGGGGCGGCTGGCGCCGCGTCTTCTGCCGGCTTGGCAGGGGCTGCACCTTCGGCCGGCTTGGCGGGCGCGTTTTCGGCCGAGGCGCCGGGCGCCGGCAGCGGCTTCGGATTGTCCGACAGCGTGCGCAGATAGGCGATGACGTTGGCGCGGTCCTCATCCTTGGGCAGGCCGGCGAAGCCCATCGCCGTGCCCTTCACGAACTTCTTCGGCGAGGTGATGAAGTGGTTGAGATTGTCGTAGGTCCACTTCTCGCTGCCGCCCTTGGAGAACTCCTTCATGCCGGCCGAATAGGCAAAGCCCTCATGCTCGGCGACCGGACGGTCGACGATGTCCCAGAGATCGGGCCCAACCTTGTTGGGGCCACCCTTTTCGCCGGAGTGGCAAGCCTGGCATTTCTTGAAGATGGCGGCGCCCGCTTCGGCGTTGGCAGTGGTCAGCAGCTCGGCGATCGGCTTCACGGCCGCGGCGGGAGCGGCCGGGCCGCCTTCGGCGGGCTCGGTCGCCTCGATGGCGAAGCCGGGCTTTTCAGGCGCCGGCGAGGCGAACAGCGCGTCGGACACGATGCCAACGGAAAAGACGATGAACACGGTGCCGAGAAAGCCGGCGAGCAGCTTGTTGACTTCGTTGGAATCCATACGCCCCAGGCTCCCTTTTCCGGCGGACCGATCCGTCCACTCCGTCCGTCGGTATCGTGAACCACCCTGCGAGGCGGTCAAATCGCGCGGAAACTAGGTCTTTTGCTCCGGCGTTGCAACACCTATAAGGGCGCTGCCAGTGAGACCTTTTGCCACTTTTGTCCCCCTCTTTTTCGAGCCCCTGCCCGCCTCATGTCCACGCTCATCCTGATCCCGGCCCGCATGGCCTCGACCCGCCTGCCGGGCAAGCCGCTGGCCGACATTGCCGGCACTCCGATGATCGTCCACGTCGCTCGCCGTGCTGCCGATGCCGGGCTCGGCCGGGTCGTCGTCGCCACCGACACGCAGGGCGTTGCGGGGGCGGTGCGCGCGCATGGTTTCGAGGCGGTGATGACGCGGGCGGACCACGAAACCGGTTCCGACCGCATCTTCGAAGCGCTGACCATTCTCGACCCTGGCAACAGCGTCGAGACCATCGTTAATGTGCAGGGCGATCTGCCGACCATCGACCCCCTTGTTATCGGCGCCGCGCTGAAGCCTTTCGAGAACGCAGCGGTGGATATCGCCACGCTCTGCGTCGAGATCGTACGCGACGAGGAAAAGACCGATCCGAACGTCGTCAAGCTGGTCGGCTCGCCACTCTCGACGACGCGGCTCAGGGCGCTCTATTTCACCCGCGCCACCGCCCCTTGGGGCGAAGGCCCGCTCTACCATCATATCGGCCTCTATGCCTATCGCCGCGCCGCGCTCGAACGCTTCGTTGCGCTGAGGCCGTCGCCGCTGGAGCGCCGCGAGCGGCTGGAGCAGTTGCGGGCGCTTGAGGCCGGCATGCGCATCGATGCGGAGATCGTGCAGTCGGTGCCGCTTGGCGTCGACACGCCGGACGATCTCGAACGCGCCAGGGCGCTCCTTTCCGACTAAGAAATTCCCTCAATTCCCGAGACTCCGCGCATGCCTGAAAAGACCAACAAAATATCCTTCCAGGGCGAGCCGGGCGCCAATTCCGACACCGCCTGCCGCAACATGTTCCCGTCAATGGAGCCGTTGCCGTGCCCGACCTTCGAGGACGCCTTCAACGCCGTCGAGACCGGCAAGGCCGATCTGGCGATGATCCCGATCGAGAACACCATTGCCGGCCGCGTCGCCGACATCCATCATCTCTTGCCGGAATCGAAGCTGCACATCATCGGCGAATACTTTCTGCCGATCCACTTCCAGCTGATGGTGCTGCCCGGCGTCAGGCGCGACGAGATCAGGACCGTGCACAGCCACATCCACGCGCTCGGCCAATGCCGCAAATACATCCGCAAGAACGGCTGGAAGGCGACGGTGGCCGGCGACACCGCGGGCGCCGCCAAGATGGTCGCCGCGATGAAGGACCGCACCATGGCGGCGCTGGCGCCGGCGCTGGCCTCAACGCTCTACGGGCTCGACATCATCGAGGAGAATGTCGAGGACACCGACAGCAACGTCACCCGCTTCGTCGTGCTGACCAAGAACAAGCAATGGGCTGAACGTCCCTCGGCCGACGCCAGGATGATGACGACCTTCATCTTCCGCGTCCGCAATGTGCCGGCGGCGCTCTACAAGGCGATGGGCGGCTTCGCCACCAACGGCATCAACATGACCAAGCTGGAAAGCTACCAGCTCGGCGCGTTTACAGCGACGCTGTTCTACGCCGATATCGAGGGTCATCCCGACGATCCGCTGGTGAAGCTGGCACTCGACGAGTTGCGCTTTTTCTCGCGCGAAATGCGCATCCTCGGCGTCTATCCCGCCAGCGCCTCGCGCGAGCAGTGGAAGGTGGCGGATTAAGATCCGGTCAGGTCAGGCCGAGCTTGTTCCGTTTGGCCGGCTTGCCGCATTCGCGCCGGCTGATCGACCGGTTCATGGCGTCGATCTTGCCGCTTGCCTGGTCGGCGTCGCGTTTGGCTTTTGAGCGCATATCCGGCGTGAACGGGCCAAAGCCCGTCGCCGGGTTGGAGAACGACGGCTTGGCGTCCACCGGCAGATGATATTGCTGCGCCAGGCCGTTTCGTTGCGCCAGCAATTGATCGCAAGGCACCTTGTCAAATAGCAGCGAGGACTGGACGTTTTCGTCCTGCCGTTCGGACATCGAATTGCCGACGCAGCCGGCCATCGCCAGGCAAGATGCCAAGACCGTCATGTTCCAGCGCATGAACGTGCTCCTTGTCTTTCGCAGCTGCGGCTTCTCATGCGCAGCGGCAGAAGTCTTAGCCAGATTTTACGCTGCCGGAAAGCGAGCTTGCCACTACGGCCAGCCCTTCGACCGGTTGGCGGCGATCCTGCCGGATGATCGTTGCCTGCAGCGACAGGATCGAAAAGCCGTCGGCATCCAGAACCCGCTCTACATAGCCTTGCGAATGCGCGTAGCGGCGCGACGGCTGCAAGGCGAAGCCGGCGCTGTCAGACGATTCTCCGCTCGGGAGCGTCTCGACGGAGAACGCAAACAGACCGCCGCCGGCAAGCATTCCGGCAATCTTGTTCACCACCCTGTCGAGCGCGCCGGCATAGATGAACACATCGGCCGCCGTCACCAGATCGGCTTTCGGGCCAGAATAGCAAAAGTCCTGCAGGTCCGTCTTGACGAGCAGATCGTAGACGCCTTTGGCGCGCGCCTGCCTCAGCATGCCGGCCGAGATGTCGTAACCCTCCAGCCGGTCGGCGATCGGCCGCAGCCTCTGGCCCATGAGGCCGGTACCGCAGCCGAGATCGAGCGCCAGCGAAAACCGGCCCGGCCGTGCTGCCCGGATGGCGCGGTCGAGGCATTCGGGCAGACGGTAGCCGAGCCCGTCGACCAGTTCACCCTCGAAACTCCCGGCATAGTGGTCGTACAGCGTCTCGACGAAGGCGCTGGGCGGCGCCTGGGCCGCCGCCGCCCTGCCGATCAATTGCAGCTTGAGCACCGCGCCGAGCCTGTCCGCCGGGTCCAGCCGCAGCGCCGTCGTCCAGGCCTGCGCGGCACGATCGCGCGCGCCCGCCGCTTCCTGCATCTCGCCGAGGCGGAACCAGCCGGCTGGCCATTGCGGCGCCAGTTCGAGCGCGCCGAGCAGCAATTCCGCCGCTGCCGCATGATCGCCGGATGCATAAAGCATTTCGGCATAGTCGGCGCGGCGGTCGGCGGTCAAATCGCCGGACGAGGTCTGGAGCGGTTTCATGCGATCGGGTTCCGCCGGGTGTTTGCAGCCGGCTTGCGCTCTATGCTGGAGTCAGCAGTGACTTACAACAGGCTTCCCGCGCCGGAATTAGCGCCTATCTTGGGGCCATGCGCGCCAGCGACCTGCTTCATCCCCGGCCGGAAGGGCTGTATTGCCCGCCCGGCGATTTCTTCATCGACCCGGTGCGGCCGGTCAACCGGGCGCTGATCACACATGGCCATTCCGACCATGCCCGCTCCGGCCACCGCTCGGTGATGGCGACGCAGCAGACGCTCGACATCATGGGGCTGCGCTACGGCGACAGTTTTGCCGGAACGACGCAAGCCGCCGTGCTCGGCGAGACGATTGCGCTCGACGGCGTCACCGTCAGCTTTCACCCGGCCGGCCATGTGCTGGGCTCGGCCCAGATCAAGGTCGCGCACCAGGGCACGTGCATCGTCGCGTCCGGCGACTATAAACGCCAGAAGGACGCGACCTGCGAGCCGTTCGAGCCGCTCAAATGCGATGTCTTCATCACCGAGGCGACGTTCGGCCTGCCGGTGTTTCGGCATCCGCCCGATTCCGAAGAGATCGCCCGGCTGCTGAAATCGACCGAACAGTTTCCCGAGAGAACGCATCTGGTCGGCGCTTATGCGCTGGGCAAGGCGCAGCGCGTCATGCGGCTGCTGCGCGATGCCGGCTACGAAAAGCCGATCTACATCCACGGCGCGCTGGCCAAGCTCAGCGAATATTACCAGAGCCAGGGCATCGATCTCGGCACATTGGAACCGGCGACCGTCGAGACCGGCCAAAAAAGCGACTTTGCCGGCGCCATCGTCGTCGGCCCGCCATCCGCCTTCGCCGATCGCTGGGCGCGGCGTTTTCCCGATCCGATGTCGTGCTTCGCCTCAGGCTGGATGCGCATCCGCCAGCGCGCCAAGCAGGGCGGCGTCGAGCTGCCGCTGATCATCTCCGATCACTCCGACTGGGACGAGCTGACGGCGACGATCAAGGAGACCGGCGCCGAAGAAATCTGGGTAACGCATGGCCGCGAGGAGGCTCTGGTGCGCTGGTGCGAACTCGAAGGCATTGCCGCCAGGCCGCTGCATCTCGTCGGCTACGAGGACGAGGGCGATTGATGGTGTTTTTGGATCCAGCAATCGCCGGTACGGCGCTCTGCGGCAAGCCTTTCTCATTGGCGTCGCCCCTTCCATGAACCGCTTCGCCGAGCTTCTCGACCGGCTGGTGCTGACGCCGTCGCGCAACGGCAAGCTGACGCTGTTGACCGACTATTTCCGCAGCGTCGAGGATCCGGACCGCGGGCTGGCGCTGGCGGCCATTACCGGCGATCTGTCCATCGCCGCGGTCAAGCCGGCGATGCTGCGCACACTGGTGATCGAGCGCATGGATCCGGTGCTGTTCGGCTATTCCTACGACTATGTCGGCGACCTGGCCGAGACCGTGTCGCTGGTCTGGCCGCAAGCGCCGGTCGACGTTGCGAACCACGAGCCGACGCTGGCCGAGGTGGTGGCCAAGCTGCAGGCGGCGAGCCGTTCCGACGGGCCGCAGGTGCTGGCCCGGCTGCTCGACAGCGCCAGCACGTCGGCGCGCTTCGCCATCATAAAGCTGGTCACCGGCGGCCTGCGCATCGGCGTCTCGGCGCGGCTGGCCAAGCAGGCACTGGCCGATTTCGGCAAGGTCGATATCGCCGAGATCGAGGAACTCTGGCACGGGCTGACGCCGCCCTATATCGGGCTGTTCGCCTGGCTGGAGGGTAAAGCGGAAAAGCCCAGGAAAACGGCGCTGGCGCTGTTCAGGCCGGTGATGCTGTCGAATGCCGTCGGCGACGGCGACCTCGAAAGGCTCGACCCGGCCGACTACGCGGCCGAATGGAAATGGGACGGCATCCGCGTCCAGGCGGCTTGCGAAGGCGGCATTCGCCGGCTCTATTCGCGCACCGGTGACGACGTCTCCGGCGCCTTTCCGGATCTTGCCGAGGCGATGGATTTTTCAGGCGCCCTCGACGGCGAGCTTCTAGTCGGAGACCCCAGGCAGGCGACGGGCACGTTCTCGGACCTGCAGCAACGGCTGAACCGCAAGAGCGTGTCGCCCAAGATCCAGCAGCAATACCCCGCCTTCATGCGGTGCTACGATGCGCTGCAGATTGGTGACGAGGATTTGCGCGGACTTCCCTTCCGCGAACGGCGCGGCCGGCTCGAGGCCTTCGTCAGGACGCTCGATCCGAGCCGCTTCGATCTGTCGCCGCTGGTCGAATTCACCAACTGGCAGGCACTCGAGGAATTGCGCCGCAAGCCGCTGCATCCGGTCATCGAAGGCGTCATGCTGAAGCGCTGGGATTCGCCGTATGTGGCCGGTCGGCCGAAGGGCCCGTGGTTCAAATGGAAGCGCGATCCGCACACGGTCGACGCCGTGCTGATGTACGCCCAGCGCGGCCACGGCAAACGCTCGAGCTTCTATTCCGACTACACATTCGGCGTCTGGTCCGGGCCGGAAGGATCGGAGGAGCTAGTCCCGGTGGGAAAAGCCTATTTCGGCTTCACCGACGAGGAACTGAGGCAGATCGACAAATATGTCCGCGACAATACGATCGAGCGCTTTGGCCCGGTCCGCTCGGTGCGTGCCGACCGCAGGAACGGGCTGGTGCTTGAGGTAGCATTCGAAGGGCTCAACCGCTCGACGCGGCACAAATCCGGCGTCGCCATGCGCTTTCCGCGCATTTCGCGGCTGCGCTGGGACAAGCCGGCGGCCGAAGCCGACCGCATCGAGACGCTGCAGGCGCTGCTCGATAGGTAATGCATGTCGCGCAAAAAAGAGTGCAGCGGTTTTGCGGTAACGACATGCATCAAAACAAGAACCTGAAGCGCGTCGCATGAGGCCGGAACGCGACGTGCTTTAGGGAACGACAGAAACGCGGATCTCGTAGATGTCGACCGACTTGCCCTGCTTGTCGAAGTCGGAATTAATGGCGATGGTGCCGGCAGCGCCCGGACGCTTGTTGGGAAAGCGCACGTCGAACAGATATTCATTGCGCTCGCGACCGACGGCATAGCGCTTGCGGCCGCAGTCGCCGAGTTCGCCGAAATTGCAATCGACGGAAATCTGCGTCTCCTGGCCCTCCTCGGAGCGCGCGATGATGTCGAATGTGGCATGCTTGCCGGCCAGTTTTTCCAGCACGCCTTGTCCGACGTCGAAGCTGATGGCCGAGCCGGATGCCCCCGAGCGGATGCGCAGGAAGGAACCGCTTTCGTCCTGGATGACGTCGGCCTTGGTGTCCGACGGTGCATTGACCTGCGTCGGGTCACCCGGCGAAAAGACATTGATCCAGTCGTGCGCCTGGTCCTGCTCGCCCTGCTTCGGCGGCGAAGCAGTGTCGTCCGGCGTGAAATCATCGCCGTCGACCGTTGGCGGCGCTTCCGGCGGCGCCGTGTCGAGCTCGGTCGCCGATTTGAAGACGCCGGTCTGGTTGGCGAAATAAAGGCCGATGCCGGCGGCTGCGAGCAGCGTCACACCGAAGAAGATCGCGGCCAAGGGCAGGCGCCGCCGTCTCGCCCGCCGGTCGTCGCGGTCGGGCGTCACTTCCGCGTCGTCCGTTTCGGCGTCGGCTTCGGTCGGAACCGAGGCCGCCATGTCGATCACCGGCGCCTCGGCAACAGGCGCATCGGGCATGATGTCGGGAACGACCGGCAGGACGCGCGACCGCGGCGCATCGGATTCGGGCGGCTGCGCCGGACCGTCAACGACGACATCGGGCGACGGCGCGGCTTCAGCTTCGGCCGGGGGCTCCACCTCCGGTGCTGCCTCCAAACTGTCGGTCGGCGCGGCGACGTCGGCAACCGCCGGCAGGAATTCCGATTCGATTTCGGTGATCTTCGCCTGGACCGCCTTGCGCCGCTTGATGGCGACTTCCACGGTGACGTTTGGATTAGCCTGCAGGGCACGGTCGAGTGCCGCGAAAGCCGATCGATAGACCCGCTCGCGAAACGCCCGGTCGTCGGCATTGCCTTTCTCGAAGGCATTACGGATCGCTTTTTCGATCGCGTCCAAGCGAATTCCCTCTGCAATTTCACTCACATTGCCATGATCGTTAGCCGCAGGCGACCAATCAATCAACAAGCGAGCGGCCGCATTCTGCCTTGCCGAGGGGCACAAAGCTCATTTCGGCGGTTTTCGGTAAAGGAATCAACATTTTTCCCTGATTTTCCCGCCGCGGCCAACGTGGCGGATGGGACGGCCTGCCGATACGGCATCACGCGGCCAATGGTAGATCCGCGCGGCGGCTGCCCTTGCGCCCGGCCGGAGGCGGCACCAATTGCCTCGTCCTGAAATCGCGACTGCCATCTTGAATTCGCGGCCGGTTGCGTCTATCACGCAGCCCATCTTGGAAGCTCGGCTTCCCGGGCCGCTTTAGCTCAGTTGGTAGAGCACATCATTCGTAATGATGGGGTCAGGTGTTCGAGTCACCTAAGCGGCACCAACAATTTCCCAGCATTTAGAATCGCTTGTGCTGGGCTCCCTTCCCAAAGCTTATTTGGGCTCGGCATCCAAATAAGGAAAACCTCGTGTTGGCTTCGGCTAGTCAACTCTCATAGGGGTTGTTAGGTTGAGCCACCCGGGGGGCATCCGTTGAAATTTTTCCTTTCCATGTGGAGAGCTTTTCGATCTTGGTGGTTTGACACTGTTAGCGGTGCCGGCCTGCGTCTGTCGAATTTGAGTGAAGTCATTCGATGGTCGTTCATCTCGAACTTCGGTCAGTCTCCTGCTGTCCGGTTGACGATACTGGTACCCTTCATAGGGTATTTGATAATTTTCAATCAAAACCTCCAATCGTACGTAGGGTTGGTTTTCGATAGAATCGAGTACGTGTCGATCCCGCAATCTTCCTCAGGAGCGTACGCTCCCCTGCGATTTTACAATCTATATTTTGGATTGTTGTTTCTCGGGATCGGGTCATTTCTTTATACGATCTTTGCTCCACGACAGATCAAGCAGCACCCTCTCGTTGCTGACTACGTCAAGTACATGGATTCGATCGCTACCGAGAACCTGACCCGAGCGAGCTTGGATAATCTGCTTGGAATATTTGTGGGGTCGAATGACGATGAACAGCGGCACCCTATATTTGGAGTGCCGTCGCTCAGTTTTCCAAGCGAAGTATCCTCCCTTACACACGCCTTTATAAGATCAGTTTTCCTCAAATCGGAATGGGCAAGGAAGCCACCACAGCCAGAACCCGAACCGGATGATGACAATCAGCAGGAGGAGTTCCCAGAAGACGAGGCGTATCTGGCCGATCTATACACTGGTTCCGGCTACCTTCTCACGAATGTCATCGTCGAAAGAATGTATGCAAACCGACGGTTCGATTGGTATTTCGTTGATTCTATGTTCACCTCAGCGCTCCAAAGCAGCAGAGATGTTTTCGTACTTGAGCATCAGGCTCTCGACTGCTCGAATTTTCTTGGGAGGGCTGTTGTCTCTGCTTTCTACGCTTTGGGCTTCTCAATCCTGTTTATCCCGACTGCAAAAATCACGTTCGCCATTGTAAAAGCGCTGTATCTCGGTGAGGCGGCGTAGCCGACAGGCGGCCAAAGCCGGGCCCTGTAGCGCGACAAGCATGCGCATCGCCCCAAGTGTGTGGGCGGCGCGGGAGCAACGTAGGAGGGGGAAGGCAATGCTTGATCGCGTTCTGCTGGATGACGAACATTTCCGTGTCTCAATGGGATTGCTGGGGGCCGTGACAGTGCTGGTGAAGCACCGGAGTCTTTCCCGCAAGGCACCATCGGAATACGCCACTCACCTTAAGCAAACGATTGACGAGCTTCAAAGGCGAGGGGTTCCGATCCGACCCGACTCACCGATACTGATGGAACTACTGACCGACTTTGCCGAAGCACTGTTTGCCCCTCACGGGGGTGGCTACTGGTCCACAGCATTCGGAAAGCTTCCGGCTGATCGGGCTGCGGAGCTGATCCAAGAGAACACCTAAAGCTCAGATGACAACTGCCAGTCGCTCTACCAACTAGGAATGTTGTCCTAGTCTGCTTTCGTCCAACAAGGACGTGCCAGACAGGAGAACATCACATGCCCAAGAGCAAAGACGTTGCAGCAAACAAGCCACAGACCAAAAAGGCCCGCGTGCAGGAAATGCTAACTGCCGGTGCCGTTAGCGTGGCAGAGATTGCCGACGCACTTTCGATTAGCAAGCAGGCCGCCTATTCGCTGATCGGCGACGTGAAGCGCAGCAGCGTTGAAATTGCCGGCGTCGTGAAGGACGGTTCGATGCGCTACTCGACCGTCAAGCCAAAGCGGTCAAAGGAGAAGACGCTCGCCTTTGGTAAGGGAGCGACCGTCAGCGCTGCCCCGTCGGAGGTGAAGGAATGACGATTCAGCAACTAATCGACGCGCTGACCGCCATTCGCGACGCGACAGGCGGGGACATTGAAGTCCGCATGGGAAGTAAATGGCGGTCGCATTCCGTGGCTGAGGCCCAGGTTGTCTTTCAGGAAGCAAACGCCTTCGAACCGTATGTGCTGATCATCGCCGAAGCCAACTGAGTTGTGATAAGCGCGCGGGGCGGCCAGCCCTGCGCGCTTCCTCAATGGCGCAGCTTAAGCCCCTCACTAAGCCGGTTGAAGTGACTGCCAGCGGCGGGGCGAGCGGGCTTGCCGCGATATGCTGCCCCTTCCTCGCTCTGCATGAACTGCTGGACGACGCCATCAACAGGAGCGAGTCCAAGACTTGTCCGGGCGAGCACGGCGTAGGTGCCGTCATCAGACTTCTCCGCCTCAAACTCATTCCTCTTTTTCAGTATCGACATAGCGCCTTCAACCAGCCCTTCGTGTGCCCCGGCTTTCGCGAGCGACAATTGAACGGTCGTATTGATCGCGTCGTCGCGCATCTGCTGCTTCACGGCGGCGAGCTTTACTGGTCCCTCCACTTGAAGCTTTTCGAACTGCGCTTTGAGCGACGCTAGCTCGGCCTCGCCATCCCGAATGACATCGGCGATAGCGGTGGACAGTTCGTAGCCCCGACCGGGGTCATCTTCCTCGATGTAGTCGTATGCGGCACGGTAGGCTTCCGGGATCGCCTCCAACCGATCCGTAGCAATGCGTCGCGGCAAGCGCAGTGGACCGTCAGGGTAGATGGCTGAGTGGACATAGTAGCTGTGGATTAGGTCTGGACTGGCCATGTTCATGCCCCCTGTTGATGTGCCGCCAGCGCGCTTTCGCGCTTCGTGCGGGCGGTGATAGCTGCATTGGTGAAGTTGCCGAATCTGCCGTCGCCGACCTGCTTCACGAGCTTGACGAATGCTCCGCCGCCTACGTCTGCCGCAGCGCGCATCTTCTTGAGGCGCTCCAAACGGGCCATCTCAGCCGGAAAATGCTTCTGCTGGTATCGGTGCCTGAGCGAGGCAAGCTCAGCGCTCTTCATCCGCGTCAGCAGCCCAGGGGCGCGCAGCACGGAACCGATCAGCGTCATGTCGCCAGCTTCCAATGCCTCGCTGAGAGCTTCGGAGCGTTGATCGGCGGTCATGTCCTTCAGCGCGGCGCGAATTTCAGGGTCCAGCGGGGACGCACCCTCCGGGGCGAACGTGGCCTTTTCAATTGAAGCAATGGTGGCATCCACCTTCGCGTTGGCAGCGACAAGACGCGCAGCAACGCGCTCACCTGTCTTCTGCGCGGCGGCAGCGAGCTGGATCACGGCTTGTTCGGGCGTCTGCGATGCATCCCCGTACACAGCCTCAGCGAGAGCGACCAGCGCGCTGGCCTCCTCCCTTGCGGTCCGCATAGCTCCTGATAGGGCGACATGCTCCAGGTCGGGTTCGGGCTTGACGTTGCCTCTCTGCCTTGCAGCAAAGTGGTCGAAGACCCTCTCATCGATTGAGGGCGAGACGTGCAGTTTTTGTTCCAGATCGGCAACGGTTGCCATGGTTCTTCTCCTAAAGGGGTGATCGATTTTGGACGACGAGCAGGGCAAAGCTGGCGCGGGCAACGCCGGCCTCGATCTGAACAAATCCGCCGCTCGATAACTGGCGTCGGCGTGGTTCCAGCATGATGCGCGCCACGTCGCCATCGCGGCTCATGTACGTGCCCTTGAAACCGTCAATCGTCACTGCATCGCCGGACTCGAAAACAGGTGTCTCCACCGGGATCAGCATTTCGGCGTCCTTCTGGAGTCCAGTGAAAGCGCCCTCGCTGTTTTTGCGGATCAGCTTCGCGTCCTGTGTCCCGGATGCGTTGCCAACGAAGCCCAAGACGCACCACCGCAGCCCTGACCCCGATACGATGATATCGCCAACTGCTACGGTCATCAGATTTCCTCCGGCCGCGCTATGCGGCCCTGCGCTTGCGAAAAATCGATGGGCGGCTTACCGTCGCGGTCACGCTGCATCAGCAGCGCGAATTGCCAACGCCACAAAATGAGGTGGTCTGAGCCGCCGCTGTCGCTATCATATTGCACCGCGACGAACAGGTCATTGAAGCCCGACGCTTTGACCAGCATCTTGCCGTCATGCGTCTCCATGAAGGGGTGAACTTCTGCCGTAGCGGGCACCGCGAAATGGAGCGTGTCCTGTTTCACAAGCGACACCGAACCATTCAAGTACGCAGCTGACGAATAGCCGACTTCAAAGTCGTTGCGCTGCCAACCCTTCCGGATGTCGGATTGGGGGCGCAATGTGAACAGCAGGTTGGGCGTGCCATTCCAGTCAATAGCGCGAATCAGGAAAAAGTGACGGCCCTTGCCGAGAGCGCGTTCGTAGGCGCCTTCCTCGACCGCATAGCCGATGATCCACTTGTGCCCGCGCCGTGATTTTATGATGTCGCCGCTACGCATGTTTCATCGCCTCGAATAGTTTGGATAGACGATCTCGTGGAATGGACGGTCACGAGGACCGGGCTCTGTGACAGAAGCGCCGTAGCCCCTGCCCACGCACTTCTCCAGGAGCATCTTCATCTCTCCCGCATCGTTCTCCGACAGGCCCCCCACTCCGACCTCGCCCACCTTGTGGTTCAGGAGCTTGAGGCGTTGCTGCTCGTCAGGGGTGAGCTTGCTGACGTCGTAAGTTACCTTGCCGTCTTGAGGGGGATCAACGCGGCTGAGACCCAGCGTCTCGAAGATGCGCCGAAGGCTGTTTGCAACGGACTGATACGCCAACAGTGCAGGAAGACTAACAGTACCGTCGCCAGCGAATTGGACTTCCCATTGCTCAAGAACAATCGTCGCGTTTGCTGCGCTCTTTACCAAAATGTACTGCGACTGTGTGACATGGCCGGGTCCACCGAGGTCAGCGACGTGATTGGCAATTAGATCATGCAGGCGCCGCGCCCACTTGGACCGGCCATCGATACCCGGCAACAGCTCTTTGCCGTTGGTGACCCCGCTTCTGCCCTTAATCTTTCGACGGACTGGATAGGAGGCGTCCAATGTGTACCCGCTATGTGACTGTTATGTAGTTTTGCTTCAAAACTAGTGAGCCAGCTAACAGTATATTAGCTGTTGTGAAGCGTAAAGCTGAACATTTACAGCGCCTTATGATGCAAGTTGTTTTAGCAATAAGGAAAATCGGCTAGAAGGGTGGCCTTTCGGGACTGGTGTCCGAAGACGCTGCCGCTATGCATGCGGTGCGAAGCTGGGGCGCAGAAAATAGCGCTGCCGCTCGGAATTCGTGATCACCCGATATTTCCGGGAAACGCGGGGCGATATTCCTTCCAGTGCAAAAACACTGCAAAAGCTATAAGTGCATATATAGGGTTTGCAGTGTTTTACGGCCGGAGGGACTACCGCTGTCCTGCCTCCTGCCAGTCCCGGCTAAACTCAAGTGCCCTTTGGCGCGATGACGCATAGATGGTGCCCGGTGTCATGCCCTGCACGTACACCGGCACCGCGTCCAGCAGCTTCTGGAAGTCTCCGTCGCCTCGCTTCTTGAAGTCATCGATGGTGTTGTCCACCGCTCGGACCGTCACTCCAAAGCGCTGAGCCAACCACTTCCGTTTCTGGATCGGAAGAACACCCCCAAGCTCGTCATACCATTTCTTGAGACGACTGCCGGGGCCGCCACCTCCGCCCCTCTCGCCCGTGCGTCCGACGACATCCTTATACGGCGCCAACTCATCAACGATGATGCCCGGCAAGGGTACCTCGGACAGAACGCAAACGAATGCGCACGGGCCAGGTCTAAGCCATTGCGCCGATTGATCGGCCAAATCGCCATCATATCCCCGAAACACCAGCCGGAGCCTATCAATTGCCTGGACGCTTTCTGCCTCGGTGAACTGCCGCCGTATTGCCTCGACCAACGGATCCACGTGCCTGACGGCATGGATGCCCTGCTTATCCTCGTAGCTGGACAGATCGTAGCCAACGAGGGTTTCGGTGTAGCTGCCCGGACACGACAGAGGTTGCAAGCTGTCATAGGCCAGCGCCTTGGCATAGCGCTCCGCCTCCAGCGCCCTGATCTGCATGCGCGCGGCAATCAGGATCCAGTCGTGATCCTTGTATCTGTCGATGCCCCGCAGATTGCCGAAGTAGATGACATCAACCCCCTCGGGGAGCATTTGTTGCAGGCCAAGCTCCAGCGACTCCTTCGTTGCGACCACTAGGCCCCGCCTGCCGCGCCTGCTTGCCATATCGCGCGCCACGTGGGCCACTTCCTCGCGGTACTTATCGGTGGAGATGTTTCCGATCTTACCCATCGCTCCGCTGTTGCCGGTCGTCTGGATGACGTAGGCATTGCGCTCAGCCTCTATCGTTACCTGCTCAATGCCGGGGAAGCTGTGTGCCATCAGACTCGCATCGCCAGTTGCGTCGAGCATCAGGACCGGCAAGTCCTGCCGAAGCAGTTTCACCTTTGGCCGGTGCTGAAGGAATATCAGCTTCGTCGTATGGGCTGGAACCTTGTCCGTCGCCGCGACTGCCACTTCCGGCGCAAACGTGAATGATCGCGTGCCATGCGTCCGGCCTGCCTTCATCTCGTTCTTGAGGTTTCGCAGCATGCGAATGGTGGTCGATCTGCTGCGCTCCTTTTTGAAGGCAGAAGCGTTTTTCGCCAGCTTCGTGCTGTCGATGCCCGGGTAGGCGACATTGCTGCGGGAAGCCTTGTCCTTCTCCTCCATCGCAATCTGTTCATCGCGAAGATCCTGCCATGTGATGCCCATCGCTATGAGCGTCTGGATTGGGTCGGCTTTCGGGTCTTCGGATAGCACCGCATGGAGGCGCTTCAGGTGCTCGCTGTGCAACATGTCATCGAATGCGATGCCGCCGCCCGTGCTCGTCAACTTGCTGAGTATGGATTCGTCAATCACTAAGAGATCGGCCTTGCCGAACAGGTCCTGATCTAGTGTCAGCATTGCCATGTCGTGTGTCATGAAAACGATGTCGGCACTTTCATCCGCCTGTGCGTAGTACCTGCACCCGTTTTCAAAATGCTCGCAGGTATGAAAGACCTTGGTGTCTTCGTCGTATCGCTTGCAAAGCGAGCTTTGGATGTAGAGCCCGGCACTGGCGGCGATTTCAACGTCGCGGGGCTTGAGGCAGGGTGTGTTCTCTGGGTCCTTCGCGAGCCCATGCGTGCGGCCCCGTATCACAATGCCCCGCCCGCCCACTACCTGGTACTTAAGGGCCAGTTCTCCACACAGCTCTATGGTCGGGCAGAGATAGAAGACACGGCGTTTCAAATCCCCTCGGGCTACGCTGGACTTGAACAGGTCGGCGAGCAATCCCAGCAACATCGTGCTCTTGCCCAAGCCGGCGGAACCGGCAATGAGAAGTCGGGGAACAGTGGCTTCAAGCGAAGGACCTTCCGCCAGATAGGCATCCATCTGCTCGACCGGATTCCAAAAAGGCAGAGCTGTCAGGAAACCCATCAACTCGCGTTGCAACGTTTGGGTCGCGGCATAAGGCGTCATCGGATCGGAGCGCCGGTTTGGTGCTGTCCCCGGAACGAGGCCACGCTTTTGCCTGCCGGCTCGGATTTTTGTTTCGTGCTTCTGGGCACGGGCAATCTGCTTGGTCAGAAACCTTTTTAGTTGGGTATCGTCGCTCCACTGCCATCTGCCCTTGTGCGGTCGCGTAAGGTCCACCTGGGCCCGAACCCAAGCCGTCGCGTGGGCAAGTAGGATTGCAGCCTCTGTGCCCACTGGGTGTGCTGTAATAGTCGCGGCCACAACAGCCGTGATGAAGTTGTCGCGGTTGTCGCGCACAATTCCGTCTGAGTCGTAGCTGAAATTGAGAGCGGAGCGGAGCTTCGGGAAATTCATTAGCCGACGTCATTTACTGGTTAGAATCGCGCGGCTATATTGTGGGGGAGTTGGTCCAAGGTCGGTCCGCAAGACACCTCGGCTCCTTCTTTTTCGTCCAATACCAGTTCCAGCGCCGGTCCCTGAGGACCGGCGTTTTTTTGTTCGACCAAAGGCTAAGCGTATTCGCGTGTAGAGCGGTACTCTGCCCGGCTTTTCAGCCATTCGCGCAGTGAGTCACGCCGATAACGGATGTTGCGCAGTCCAATGCGAATGAACGGGGGGCCGTAGCCTTTCGTCCGTCCGATCTCAAGCCACTGGGTGCTGACGCCTAGAAGCTTTGCGGTCTGAGCCGTATTCAGAAGGTCCTCATCGTCCCCGGCAACAGCCGAGACAAGGTTGTCGGCTCGTTTGTCGAGATGCAGATTCAATTCCATAACAGGCATCCTTTTGCTGTTGGCCAAGGACGCGCGGGAGCTGAACAACAAAAAAGCCCTCGCGCGCGTTTGCACACGAGAGCCTGTCGTTTGGATGGGTCGTATATACGGGTACGACCCCGAAAGGCCCAATGCCACCTCAGCAGGTAGCCTACGGACTGCACTACAATAGGGGCGCTAAATAAAACCCACAAGCGGAACGTTTGCTCACGCCAACACGGCTACCTTTTCATCATCAATGGGAACGATGCCGCATAGCTGTTTCAGGCTGTCCGTAACCTTCTGAGCCGGAGCACGAAGACGTTCAACCCTCATCTGCACATAGCCCTCTGTCACGTCCTTTCCGAGGGAATGGTTGACCAACGCCTTCAACGCCATCGGGCTAATTTCCGTTTCCTCTGCCACGGTGATAAACGTGCGGCGCAGATCGTGCACGCACACGCTGACACCGCAGGCCTTGCCGACAGCATCCAGAGGAAACTTCGGCTCGGCAATGTAGCCGGTCTTCTTGCCGTGCGACGGGAAGACGTAGCCGCTTGGCTCTTTTCCAACGCTTCGGCGGGCGACAAGCAGATTGCGAACGAAGTCCGTCATAGGCAGATCAAGCTTCCGCTTTGCCTTGGTGTTGTTCGCTGGAATCCGGATCAGCTTTTGGTCGAAGGCGACATGCTCCCATTTGAGCATGGCCGCCTCACGTCGCCGTAGCCCGGTGAACAGAACGAACAGAATGTAGTCGCGAGCCACGGGATTGGGCAGGGCGACGACGGCATTGTAAAAGCCTGCCATATCGGTTGCCTCAACGATCCGATCTCTGCGCTTTTCCTCATACCAATCCCCGCGCAGATTAACTGGATTGGCAGCGAGCGAGGGATCGTTCTTCGCGGCAAAGTTCCAGAGGAGGCGAAGAGTTCGCATCGCGGCGTTGGCGCTGCTCTCGCCCTTCCCGCCCCCTGCTTCGGCTATCTCCTTGGCAATTGCAGCGTGGCGGTCCTCGACAGCCTTGCGAGTGATGAAAGTCAGCGGCTTCGACAGCCAGGCACTGAGATGCCGCTCGACCATCGTCCTATAGTTCTGCACCGACGCTTCGCTGAGCTTCTCGCCCTTCTTTTTGAGATAGCCATCAAGCGTTGACTGGAGGGTGGCAGAACGCAGCTTCGGGTCCTTGCCCTTGCGTAACTCGACCAACATCTCAGCAGCATCCTCCCGCGCCTTTGCGAGATCCATTTCATTCGCTGCCGCGACGGTGACGCGGCGCGTCCGTCCGTCGGGCAGCGTGCGCTGGACGATGTATGTTTTTGAGTTGGTGACGCCCGAACAAAGGACGCCAAACCCTTTCAGATCGGCATCCCAATGCAACACTTGTTTGCCGCTGGGATCTGGCGCTGCCAGCCGATCGATAACTCGTTCTGTAAGCTTGATACGCGACATGGAACATCTCCCGATTGAACAAACACAAATAAGGAAAACCACCTTATTTGCGCCACCATAGGTTGTTTTACAACCAGGAGATGTTATGTGCTTTTTGCCGTAAAAGCTATTGAAATCAACACGTTGGTGGACAATTAGGCTTATTTTTAAAACACGCTATTCGTGTATGGAGCTAATTCGTAATGATGGGGTCAGGTGTTCGAGTCACCTAAGCGGCACCAAACGGCCTATCCCGCGCGCCTGCTTCAACCGGCGTTCAGCCGAGTGGAAAAGCTGCCGCCGCCGAGACGAGGGCGAGCATTGCCAGCACGATCCCCGCCGCCCGACAGATGACGCGATGATGCCGCACCGCGGCAGCGCGCACGAGCGGACGCGAAAGCGCGACGGCCAGGAATCCGTACCAGCCTATGTCGATGATGGCGACGATGGCCGCGACCATCAGCATCTCGTTCGAGGTCCGGATCGGCAGCATCAGCCCCATGAAGGCGACGGCGAAGAAAGTGGCGGTTTCAGGCGAGAGAATGCTGATGAGAAACCCTCCGGCAAACAATCCGGCCTGCCGAGGCGCTTCGCCGATGGCCGGCGGCGCCGTTCTGGCGATGCGCAGGGCCATCCAGCCAAGGACGGCCGCACCGGCGATCTTGACCGCCGGCACCGACAGCGACCCGGAAAGATGAACGGCGCCAAACGCCACCAGGACCGCCAGCACGGCGGTACCGGCGCCGATCCCGGCCACCAGCGGGATCGTCCTGCCAAAGCCGTGCAAGGAGGCAAGGCTGCCGGTCGCGAGGCCAATAGGGCCTGGCGTGATCATGATCACCGTATATGCCGCCAGGAATTGCAGCATCGCCGTCGACAGAATAAGCGAACTTGACATGCCAGTCTCCCGTTTGCTGCGCCGGTTACAGATTAGAGAAGAATCACCGTCGCGCTCCCACTCCCTGTTTCTCACCATGCGACGCGAAAATGCTTAGATGTTTTCAGATTTACTTTCCAAATAGAAGAATATCCCCGCGTGCCCAAAGCAGGTAACAGACGAGAAGCGTCGCAGGGATTGCGATAGCCTGGATCTGATCGGTGCGAGCGTCAGCAATGACGCGGGCGACTTCGGTCGCGGTGACGATAATTGCCGGAAAGCGGCTGAGCAGTACCGAAAGGCGGAAGAGCTCCGGCATTTTGAGGCCGAAGAGCACCGCGCCATGCGCGCCGAGCCTGAAGGCGCTGCCGAACTTGCCCACGGCATGGAGCAACCCCGATGTCACGACCAGGATTGGATTGCCGACGAGCAGCAGACTTGACCCGAGCACCAATGACCCGGTGCCGGACAGAAAATCTGCGCGCTGTATTACCGACGGGTCGAGATGTCCGTTGCTGAGGGCGCGATGATACTCCTCGCCGCTGCGCAAGAAGATGGCGCTCGCCACCAGCAGCGCCAGTGAGTTCCAGCCGCCGGCGAGGTCGTGGCCGAACATTAGAGGCGCGGCGAAAGTGCTGCTCGCCTCGGTTAGCGCCAGCCGAATCTGCATGAACATGGCCATGCCGAGGCCCAGCACATTGCCGGCAATATAACAGCCTCCGGGTCCTGAAAGCCGCACCGCGACCGCTTGTGCCAATCGTTGTCCTGGCCAGCGCCGCTGGGCATCCGCTTTTTCGCTTGCCGACATCGCCCCTGCTCCTGGTACGATCCGCCCCAGCGACGGACGCCGGCGGCGGCCCCCGTTCCGCCGCCGTTGCCCGCCTTCTCCCCCGGATCGTGAAGGCGTCGTGGTGTTGGGAGGTCCATCCACGCTGCGAGCAGAAGCCTACGCGGAGCGGCGGGCGTGCAAATCGGTACCGCCACCCATTTTTAGGCGGTCGATTTCCCAGTTTTCGCGGAAATTTTGCTGTGGGAACTACCCAGAGCCTGTTCCATCTCGACAGAATCGGCTGGGATCATGATCCAGTCTGGTGCGGTTCCAGCGGATGGGTGCCCGTCAACAGCCACGGCTCGCCTCGCAGGCGCAGGAGGATTTCCATGCGGTTTGCGGCATTGAGCTTGCCGAGCAGCGAGGAGACGTGATGCTCGATCGTGCGGGGCGAGCGCGACAGATGTCGCGCGACCTCCTTGTTGCTGATGCCCTGGGCGATCAGGGCGAGCACCTTCTGCTCGTGCCGTGTCAGGCCGAGTGGATGGCGGCGAGCTGCCGCATAGGGTCCGCGCTGCACCTTCGGCAGCAGGCCTGACAGGCCCTGACGCTGCGCAAGCTTGCGCGCGAGCGCCGCGGCCGCGGGCGCGTCGATCTGGTCGAGCATCGCCACGGCGCGAGCGAGCGCCGCCCCCGCATCCGCCCCACGAACCTGCATGAGGGAAAGCGCTGCCTCATAGGGCAGCGACAAACGCGTCCACTCCGCCGCGGCGATCTGCGGATCGCCGAGAAGCTCGGCGGACCAGGGCGAGGGAATCGGCGCCGATTGCGCCGGCAGCGACCCGGGCATTCCGCATCGACGCCACCAGACCGACAATTCGCCAAGGTCCCGGGGGCGGAAATTGTCGAGGTTCATAGCCGCCAGCTCGGTAAGCTGCGCGTGGCTGGCGCCGACATCCTCGGCAAGCCAGGCCGCCTCCGCCAGCGCCAGGCGAACCGGGACGATACGCTGCGGCTCGCCGGTCGTCTGGCCCTCCACAAGCGCGCGCTGCAAAAGGTCGACGCCGTCGGTCTCGCCCAGCCTTACGCGGACCGTGCCAAGCACGGTGAGCGCCGGCAAGTGCATCACCATCGGCAGGCGTTCCACATTCATGACGCCCTGAGCGATGGTTGCGGCCTCGCGAAACCGGCCCTGTTCCATGCAAAGCTGCGCCTGCCGGCCGAGCAGGTATTGCGCCGCCGAATCGAGGTCGTGCCTGGTGCAGAATGCGATGCCTTCGGCCAGCAGCCGCTCCGCCAGCTCGAAGTCCTTGGCCACCACCGCGCATTCCGCAAAGTTCGTATAGGCCCGCGCCGCATGGTCGTGGAGCCCGTGCTCGAGCGCCAGGGCAAGGCTTTCCTCCAGCCGCTCAACGCCGCCGGGGCGGTTGGCAAACATGAGCGCGGTTCCGACATTGTTGAGGGCGTGAACACGCGTCTCGACCTCGCCCAGCCGATCGGCCAGACTGATCGCGCGCTCGCCCCATTCGATCGCCTCATCGAAACGATAGTGCAGCATGTGGAGCTGCGAGCGCGTGCTGTGGGCCATTGCCACCTCGGGACCGGGCGGCAGGCTTTCCACCTCACGCACGGCCTGGTCCGCATATTCCTCCGCTTGCGGGCCTTCGCCGCGTCGCCAGTGCAGGCGCGACAGCCAGCGTAGATTAAGGCCTACCTTGTCGATCCGGCCCAGCTGCCGCCAGATAGCGATGGCGCGATGCCGGGCCTCGATGATGGCGTCATAGACAAGCAGCGCCAACCCGGCCTCGTACGCCCAGTCCTCATGGAGCTGCGCGGCCAGCTCCGGCGGGGCCTGGTCGACATATCTGAGTGCGGTCGCCAGATGCGAGGCCGCCTCCCGATGCGCCCCCAGGCGCGCGGCTTGGCTGGCGGCGAGCGGCGCAAGTTCGAGCACGCGTTCGCCATTGTCGGCGCCGCCGGCGTGGTGCACGCGGCGCGAAAGCAGAGCGCTTGCCTGCGAGGCCGGAACTTCCGAGAGTGCCGCTTCGACCTTCGCATGGAGCGAGCGTTGCACAGAGGGGGAGAGCCGGTCGAGCGTCGCTTCCCTGGCAAGCTCGTGACGAAATGTCAGCGCGCCCTGGTCGTCCCGCCGCAGCAATCCGCGCACGACACATCGATCGACGAGCACTTCGGCCTCGGCCCCGAGAAGGGCCCGGATCAGCCACGGCTCAACGCTGCCCGGCATGATGCTCATGACCTCCAGGACGTCGCGCTCTCCAGGCGTCAGGCGCGACAGGCGCGACCACACCGCGTCGCGTATGGAATCGGGCACACGCGCCGATTCGGTCTCGCTGCTGGACAGGAGCTCGGTAACGAAGAAGGGATTGCCCTCGGTAATGCGATAAAGCCCATCGGCGGAGCGGCCGGCCTGTTCGGCCAGCATTGTCACCGCCTGGGGAGACAGCGGTCTAAGCGTCACGCGGCGTACCGAGGCGGCGGGAAGATCGCCGAGCACGTGGGTCAGCGGGTGATCGGCGTTCAAATCCTCTCTGCGCATGCTCAGCACCAGCGTGGTGCGGAGCAGGGAGACGCGGCGCCCGAGATATCTTACGAGGTCGAGCGTCGCATTGTCCGCCCAATGCATGTCCTCGAAGATGAGCACGGTCGTGCCCTTGGCGCGCTGCAGCGCATTCAGCAATGCCGGGAAAAGCCGCTCCGGCGCAGCGGTCTCCTCAAGCAGCGCCGCCACGCGCGGGTCGAGCAAGTGCGCCATGTCCTGGAGAGGGCCCAATGGGCGCGGCGTGAAGAGCGCCTCGCACCAGCCCCACAGCACCCGGCAGTCCCGGTCGGCGTTTTCCGCGAATTCGCGCAGCAGAGAGGTCTTGCCCAGGCCCGCCTCGCCGTGCACCAGCACGGTCCCGCCATGTCCGGCAGCAGCTCTCTCGGCCGCGGCCAACAAAGCTCCAAGTGGGTCCTCTCGCTCAAGCAGCATCAAGCCCGCGCCTCCAGAATATTGAAGGTACAACAGCAGGCAATGAGTGCAACACAGTCGTTTCACATGGCCGGGAATGTTTGGCAAATAGCCGCTCGGAACCGGGCGTCATTTGTCCTGGAGCAGATATGTTGGCCGCTGCCGTAAGCACGAAGGCCACAGAACAGGCAGGCCGCCAGGGCGGGCGTTGACAGGCCCGGGCGAAGCGGACTGTAGTTCTGCGAAGCAACCACTGCCCCGAGCCTCGAAAAAGGCCGCTCACCTCACCGGATTGTCGCCCAGCGACGCCACAGTCTTCAGCGCGCCGTCGAGCATGTCACCCTTCTCGTCCTTCAGCGCCGCTTCGCGCAGGCGCCGGATCCAGTCTGCGGCGTCCGGGCGGCCCTTGAGCTGGTCGAGCGCCGACAGCACCCGGTCGAATTTCGACTGGGCGCGGGCGTGGGTGTCGCTGTAACCCTTGATCAGCCGGCGGCAGTTGAGGATCTCCGTACCAAGCGCGTAGTCCTGGCCGACTTGGCCCAGCGCCAGCGCATACCAGCGCTCGAGATGCGCGGTCTCGACCTTGTGGCGCAGCAGGCGGCGCCGCCAGCGGCGCAGGCCGCCGATGAACCACAATGCGGCAAAGCCGGCGAAACTGTCGGTGCGGATGTGGCGGCCGCGGTTGATGCGGCGGTCGAGGAAGGCGGCGAGCTTCGGCCGGCTTTCGATGTAGCTGCCGAGCCCGGCCGGCAGCGTGCCGCAGAATTCCTCGATGCGCGGATGGAAATATTCGGTCACCTGCAGGACCGAGCCGTCCCTGACGCCGACCTCGCGGCGTACGCGTCGGTCGCGGCTAGAGCGCGTCTTCAGGTCGGCGACGCGGATCATGTCGTCGTAGCACATGGCGTTGGCCAGATGCTTGGCGGCGGCGATCGACAGCGCGTAGGCGTGTTCGACATCGTCCAGAGCGACGGCCTTGTCGAGCCTATCGAGATACTCGCCGCCATAAGCAACGTCCTGATAGTCAACCACTTTTTTCAGGCCGCGAAGCGCCATGTCGCGCACGGGTACAGGCAGCGTGGCGACGCGCGCCGCCAATTGTTGCCAGCCTTTTAACAGGCTTTCCGGACCGCTGACTTTTGTCGTTGCGGCTAAGCCGGTTTCGGCGGCTGCCGGCTGTGCAGTCTTGTCGCCCGAATGCACACTCGCGATGCCGCGCGCCCGATCGTAGGCGGCGCCGAAGGCGGCGAGGCTGGCCTTGACACCACGGCCGCCGGCACTGACCGCCTGCTCATAGCTTTCGCGACTGAACGGCAAGGCGTCGGAGCCGGCCAGCGCGCCGAGCAGGCTGGCCGAGATCATCGAGCCATTGTCGGCGGCGATCTTCTCCATGTCGAAGGCAATGAAGCGCTTGGCCGCGGCTTCCGCCGTGGCATGCACCTTGGAGGACGAGGCGCGGCCGTCGCCGGGCTCGATCTTCTCCGAGACCGCGGCGATGCGGTGCGACGAGGCGATCAGCGTGGTGCGCTCGGGCGTGACGAAGCCGCGGATGATGGCGCGGCCGGCCTCCATCAGTTCGGCGGCAATCAGGATGTCGACGTCGCCCTGCGACGGCGACAGCGCGAAGACCGGCAGGCGGCCGGTGTCGCGGCACATTTCGACATAATAGATGGTGGCGCCGGTGCGCTGGGCAACGCCGGCAACGGAGGTTGATTGCGCGACATAGAAATTGCGCTCGGCGACGTCGGTGATCCAGTCGGCCAGCACGCCGCCGCCCTGGCCGCCGACCGCCAGCACGGCAAGCTTGATGACGCGCTCGTCTTCGGGGGCGCCGGCTTTCGAGCGCGATGAGGGCACGGCGTCAAGCATCGGCGAATGTCAGGCGCCGGTTTTCACGGCGCCGCTGCAAGAGACCGATCATGGCGCGACGCGCGGCTTCAAGGAAACGGTCCCAGCGGCTCGGATTGTGGACAACATCGGCGCGGTAGAAGGACGGGCAGAGCACCGCCGCATCGGCGACCTCGCCGCAATTGCCGCAACCGACGCAGCTTTGGTCGATATGCGCCACCGGATCGTCGCGCAACGGATCGTCGAGCGACTTCACCGAAAGCGACGGACAGCCGGACAGCCGCATGCAGGCATGGTCGCCGGTGCAGATGTCTTCGTCGACACCGAATTTCGGCTTGACTATGCGCGTCCCGCCCTTGATCGCCTTGTCGACCAGCGGCTTTTCGCGGCGCTGCCGGTTGAGCATGCATTCGGACGACGCGACAATGACTTTCGGGCCCTTCTCGTCCGTCGTCAGCGCCTCGCGCAGCGTGTCTTGCATTCTGGTTACGTCGTAGGTGCGGTCGATGTGGCGCAGCCATTTGACGCCCATGCCCTTCACCGCCTCGGTGATCGGGTGCTTGGTCGACTTGGTCTTGTTGCCGGCGCGGGACGACAGGATGTCCTGCCCTCCGGTCGCGGCCGAATAGAAATTGTCGACGATGACGATGACGCCGTCATTCTTGTTGAACACGGCATTGCCGACCGAGGAGGTCAGGCCGTTGTGCCAGAAGCCGCCGTCGCCGACGAAGGAGATCGAGCGGCGCTTGGCATCGGGCGAATTGAACGCCGAAGCCGAGGCCGGCCCCAGCCCGTAGCCCATGGTAGTGGCACCGAGCTCGAAAGGCGGCATGATCGAGAACAGATGGCAGCCAATGTCGGAGGCGATGTGGTGCTTGCCCAGCTCCTGCTCGACCAGCTTGGTGGCGGCGAAGATCGGCCGCTCCGGGCAGCCGACGCAGAAGCCGGGCGGCCGGCCCGGGACGACGTTGATCAGGTCGGCGGTGTCGAGCCCGTCGCCGATCTTGTTCGGCGCGCGGACCTCGCTTGGCAGCAGATGCGGGATGGTGGCACGCAGGAACGATCCGATGCCGTCGAGCATCACCTGGCCGGTATATTCGCCGGCCATCGGCAGATGTTCCTTGCCGACGAGCCTGGTGCCGCGGCCGGCCTTGTGCAGCATCGCGGCAAAGGCCTGCTCGATGTAGTTGGGCTGGCCTTCCTCGACGACGAGGACGGCGTCCTTGCCTTCGCAGAAAGACAGGAACTCGTCGTCGACTAAGGGATAGACGGCGTTGAGCACATAGAGCGGTACGTCGGTGTCACCATAGGTGTCGGCGAGGCCGAGCCGCTGCAGCGCCCGGATGACCGAATTGTACATGCCGCCCTGCATGACGATGCCGACCGAGCCGTGCTCCGGGCCGAAGAACTCGTTGATCTTGTTGGTGCGGATGAAATCCACCGCCGCCGGCCAGCGTTTCTGCACCTTTTCCTTCTCGTGCAGGAAGGATGCGGGCGGCAGCACGATGCGGCCGGTGTCGCGGCGCGGCGCCTCGAGCGCATCGGCCACAGTCATTGCCGGGCGCTTGTTGTCCTTGGCGATGAAATGGCCGTGGACATGGCAGCAGCGAATACGGACCTGCAGCATGACCGGCGTGTTGGAAACCTCGGACAGCTCGAAGCCATCCTCCACCGCCTTGACGATCGACGGCAGGTTCGGTCGCGGGTCGAGCAGCCAGACCTGGCTCTTCATGGCAAAGGCGTGGCTGCGCTCCTGCATGATCGAGGAGCCTTCGCCGTAATCCTCGCCGACGATGATCAATGCACCGCCGGTGACGCCGCCGGAAGCGAGATTGGCGAGCGCGTCGGAGGCGACATTGGTGCCGACCGTCGACTTGAAGGTGGCCGCGCCGCGGATAGGATAATGCACCGATGCGGCAAGCATGGCGGTGGCGGTCGCTTCCGAGGCGCTCGCCTCGAAATGCACGCCGAGCTCGCCCAGGATATCCTGCGCGTCGGCCAGCACGTCCATCAAATGGCTGATCGGCGCGCCCTGATAGCCGCCGACATAGCCTACGCCGCATTGCAGCAGCGCCTTGGTGATGGCGAGAATGCCTTCGCCGGAAAACTCCTCGCCGGCGCCGAGCCTGAGCTTTTCGACTTCCTTGGCAAAAGACCGTTCGGCCATTTTGGGCTCCTTCCGTTACCGCCCCGATGGCGGCGCGTAAGATCAGATGTCGTGCTTGCGAATGTTCTTCAGCATCTTCTGCAATGTCGCGATCAGCGCCGCGTATTCGGCATCGTCCACATCGTCGAACATTGCCTCGAAAGCGTCGTGCATGGCCGGCCAGGCGCGCGCGAACTCGGCGCGGCCATCGTCGGTCAGGAACACATGGCGGATACGGCTGTCGGTGACCCCCTGCTCGCGCCGCACAAACCCTTGCCCCTCCAGCGTGTCGAGCGTCCGGCTCAAGGTCGACTGCTCGATGACGGTATAGACCGAGAGATCGTTGACGGTGACGCCATCGGTGACCGACAACACGGCCAGCGTGCGCACCTGGGGAATGGTCAGGCCCTGCTTGCGGAAATTGTCACGCAAGGTGGCGTTGTAGCGGCCCATGATGCGGTTCATCAGATAGGGCGCGAATTGCTGCAGGCCGATCTGGCCCAAAGTCGAGATGCGCTGGCGCTTTTCAACCTTCTGTTCCATCACAGCCTCCCCGCCAGGAGAAAGCCGGAGCCGCCGCCCAAGCCAGCACCCGGATGGGTCGAGGCACCGATGTGGTAGAGACCCCTGACCCCGGTGGCGTGATTGCGGCTCGTCTTGAACGGCCGCCACAGAAACGACTGGTCGATAGCCGAGGAACCGCCATAGGGGTCGCCGCCGACCAGATTGATGTTCATCGCTTCCAGGTCGGCCGGCGAACAGGCGCGGCGTGCGATGACGCTGTCCTTGAACCCATCGATATGGCTGGCGAGGATCGCTTCGGCACGGTCGGCATAGGCTTCGCGCAGCGCCTCGGTCCAGCGACCGTCTGCCGGTGTTTGCAGTTTGCCGGCGGCATCGCCCTTGATATGCCGTGGAGCCTCGGGCAGTTGCAGCCACAGGACCGCCTTGCCGTCCGGGCAGCGCGACGGGTCGAGCGCGTGCGGCTGGCCGACGCACATGGTCGGCACCTCCGGCAGCATGCCGCGCACGGCTTCGTTGCAGGCCTTCGAGACGCCGTCGAGCCCCGGCGTCAGATGCAGCAGCGCGACCTTGTCCAGGCCCTCGCCGCGCCATGCCGGCGGCTTGTCCAAGGCATAGTGGATCTGGAAATTGCCCTTGCCGTAGCGGTATTTTTGCGCTGCCTCGACGTCTGCTTTCGGCGCCGCGTCGCCGAGCAGCCGCTCGTAGAGCTGGGTCGGCGTGACCGAGCAGATGACGCTCTTGTTCACGTTGATCGTTTCGCCCGAAGCCAGCCGCACGCCGGCGGCGCGGCCTCCGCTTTGGACAATAGCCGCGACGTCGGCGCCGGTGCGGATTTCGCCGCCACGTTCCTTGATCAGGGCCTCGAAGGCGGCCAGCAGATTCCTGGCACCGCCCTTGACGATCGGCGCGCCGGCCGCCTCAAGCGCGAAGGCGATGACCTTGGCGATCTGGCCGGAGAACGCGTCCTCAGGCCCGAGGCCGGCATGCAGCACCCAGGGCGCCCACAGCGCGCGCATCGTTTCCGACTGGTAGGTGCTTTCCAGCCAACCGCGCGCCGGCACCAGCGCGCTGCCGAGAAAGGCGGCAAGGCCACGCGGGCCGCGCCGCCAGGCTTCACCCGCCAGCAGCCTGGCCGTCGGGTAGGACCATAGGCTGCCACCGAGCAGTCCGAACAGCAGACCGGCGTTGCGCTCGATCTCGCCGACATCGTTTGCGTGCCGGTCGCCGTCGCCCGCGGCAAGCGCATTGATCGCCGCTACATTGGCGATACGATCGGTGCGCAGGACGGCATGGCTGCCGTCCGGGCGCAGCACACCGGTCGGCGTGGAGCTGTTGCAAAACTCCAGGCCGTGCCGCGCCAGATCCTTGCCCAGCGCCGCATAGGCCGGCGAGGTGATGAACAGGACAAAGGTCGTCGCCATCACGTCGTGGATGAAGCCGGGCGCGGTGATTTCTTCGGTGCGCATGCAGCCGCCGATGCGGTCGTTGCGCTCGAGCACCAGCACCTTCGCCCCCTTGCCGCCAAGCATCGCCGAGCAGACCAGCGCGTTGATGCCGCTGCCGACGACGATGTGATCGGGAGCGCTCATCGATGCGTGCTCCTAGCAGAGATTGGCGCTCTACGGCGCCGTAGAGCCGCAGCTTTGCAAGGCTGCCGCTCCCACTCCGTCACCACCGTGCCACTTCCGCACATGATCTTCTCCCGAAGACCGCAGCTACCCTATTGCCTTGGCACCAACGCCAACGCGCGGATCGGGCTGCCGGTGCCGTGCTCGATCTTGAGCGGCGCCGCGATCAGGATCGCGCCTTTCGGCGGCAGCCGGTCGAGGTTGCAAAGGCTGGCGAGACCGTAGCGGTTAGCCTTGTGCATCAGGCTATGCGCCGGGAACGGCGGCTCCATTCCCCCTGCTTTTCCAGCATCCGTGCCGATCGTCTCGCTGCCCCAGCCCTTGATGTCCTTGCTAATCAGATACTGGATGGCTTCGGCGGTCGGGCCAGGCGTGTGCGGTCCGGTCTCATTGGCGTTGAGGAACTCGGCTTCCGAGCCGTTGCGCTTATACCAGTCGGTGCGCATCACCACCCACTCGCCGGGGTTGATAGCGCCATGTTCGGCTTCCCATGCCTTGATGTGATCGATGGTGAGCAGGAAATCGTGATTGGCTGCCGCTTGCTTGGAACAGTCGATGACGTTGACGGGTCCGACGAAGTTCTGCGCCGGAATGGTGTCGGTGGCGCCGTCCGAATAATCCTTGCCGGTGATCCAGTGGTTGGGCGCGTCGAAATGCGTGCCCGAATGCTCCCCGAGCTTGAGCCAGTTCCACGCCCACCACGGGCCGTTCTTGTCATAGGCGGAGATGGCGTGGATCTCGATCTTCGGCGTGTCGACCGCCAGTTCCGGCGGCAGCTTGATCAGCGGCGTGTCGGGCCCGAGCGGCGCCGTCAGGTCGACCACCTGGATGGCGCCTGAAAGCAGCTGGCCGGCGACTTCGCCTAAAAGTTGTTGTGTGTCCATGGTCTCTGTTCCCTCTTTCTCGATGGTGCTGAAGGCTCTCGCGGCCCTTAATATCCTACTAGACGAAAACATATGCATCTGCAATTATCTTTAAGCATAAAGGAAATGGGACGGGGCGTGAGCGAGTTTGACGCCATATTTGTCGGGGCAGGCCACAACAGTCTGGCATGCGCCGCGCATCTGGCGCTCAAAGGCTGGAAAACGGCAGTTTTCGAGCGTAATGCAACGATCGGCGGCGCCGTTCAGACGCGCGAATTGACGCTTCCGGGCTTCCGGCACGATTTCGGCGCGATGAATCTCAGCCTGTTCGCCGGCTCGGCCTTTCACAAGAAATATGCAAATGAATTGAAAACCCACGGGCTGGAATTCGTGCCGGTGGCCGACTGTTTTGCCAGCGCCTTCCCCGACGGTCGCTGGTTCGGCGTCAGCAGCGACCTGGAAGTGACCGCCTCGCGCATGGCCGCTTTTTCCGACGCCGACGCACAGACATGGCGCCGTCTGGTTGCGGCATTCCCGGCGGAGGCCGAGCATCTGTTCCGGCTGCTGGGCTCGCCGATGAGCGGCCGTGCGCTCGCCGGCACCGCCTGGAACCTCTGGCGCAAGAAGGGTTTTGCCGGCGCGCTCGATACAGGTCGGTTGCTGCTTTCGTCACCCCGCGCCTGGCTCGAGGATACTTTCGAGTCACCGCATGTCAGGGCGACGCTGGCCACCTGGGGCATGCATCTCGATTTCGCGCCTGACATCGCCGGCGGCGCGGTGTTCCCTTACCTCGAATCCATGGCCAACCAGTGCTTCGGCATGGTGCTCGGCAGAGGCGGCGCCGACACGATTATCCGCGCTTTGTCGGGCATGCTCACGGCCGCCGGCGGCAAGATCGTCACTGGGGCTGATGTCGCCGAGATCACGGTTTCGGCCGGCAAAGCGACCGGCGTGCGGCTCACTTCCGGCGAGACCCACACCGCCACCAAGGCCGTCATCGCCGGTGTCGCGCCCAAGGCGCTGACCGGGAAACTGTTGCCTAACGGATCCGGCGACACCGGCTTCGACACGGCCGTGAAAAAATTCCGCCACGCGCCGGGGACGTTGATGATCCATCTGGCGCTCGACGACCTGCCGGACTGGCGCGCCGGTGCCGAGCTTCGGCAGTTCGCCTATGTGCATCTGTCGCCGTCGCTCGATGCCATGTCCTGGACCTATCAGCAGGCGATGTCAGGGGTGCTGCCGGACGAACCGGTGCTGGTCGTCGGCCAGCCGACGGCCGTCGATCCCTCGCGCGCGCCGGACGGCAAGCACGTACTTTGGGTGCAGGTGCGCATGCTGCCAGCCGAGATTGCAGGCGATGCGGCGGGCACGATCGCGGCGGCTCACTGGGACGAGGCTAGGGAGCACTACGCCGAGCGCGTCCTCGACATTATCGAGCGCTATGCGCCCGGCCTTCGTCGGAAGATCCTCGGCCGCGCCGTGTTCTCGCCCATCGACCTCGAACGCGAGAACCCGAACCTTGTCGGCGGCGACCAGATCTGCGGCAGCCATCATCTGGCGCAGAATTTCCTGTTCCGGCCGGCGCGCGGTTACGCTGGCTGGAACACGCCGGTCGGCAATCTGCACCTGACCGGGGCGGCAACATGGCCCGGCGCCGGCACCGGGGCGGCGTCGGGCTTCATGCTCGCGCAACAACTTGGCGGGAGGTAGGCTCCATTTTTCATCTAGGGTGAAGGAGGACAAGGCGCGGTTGCCCAAGGAGCCTGAACCCACCGATTGACAACGACACCGCGCATAAAAGCAACAGGGGAACGACCATGACAATCAACAGACGAGAATTGCTCGGATATGGCGCGGCCGCACTTGGCGCCACGGCGCTCGGCCTGCCGCAAATCGCCAGGGCTGCCGGCGAACTGACCATCGCCTACAATGTCAATTTGCCGTCCTGGGACCCGACCACCGGGCCTTCAGCGGTCAACCCGACCATCCAGGGTCTGTACCAGTCCGTGTTCGACCAGTTCATCCCGCAGAAGCCGGATCTTTCTTTCGCGCCCGGCCTGCTCACCGAATGGGGCTGGAACGAGGGTCGCAGCAAGATCATGATGACGGTGCGCGAGGGCGTCACCTGGCATGACGGCTCGCCATTCACGGCCGAAGACGTGGTCTGGTCGCTGCAGCGGGCGGGCGATGAAAAAACCGGCAACCCGATCCAGTTCGTCTGGAAGAACGTCAACAACTTCAAGATCGACGGCGACAAGATCACCGGCGACGTCGTGCAATTCGACCCGGTGTATTTCAAGTGGATGTCGTTCCTGACCGGCTACATCATGCCGAAGGCCTATTACGAAAAGGTCGGCGCCGAGGGTTTTGAGAAAGCCCCGATCGGCACCGGGCCCTACATGGTCGACAAATTCGAGCGCAACGCCTTCCTGCGGCTCAAGGCCAACCCGAACTACTGGGGCAGCAAGCCGGCCTTCGAGAACGTAACCATCAAGTTCGTTACCGATGCGGCGAGCCGCGTCGCCGAGATCGAGTCCGGTTCCTCGCAGGTGACCCTCGAGGTCCCCTATGAGGAATATGACCGCCTGATCGCCAAGGATGGACTTGCCGGCTCATGCAAGAACGTTTCCGACATCGGCATGATCTTCTTCAACGACATCGACGTGATGCTGGACAAGAACGTGCGCCAGGCGGCGGTGATGGCGGTCGACAAAAAGCTTTTGGTCGACCGGCTGCTGCGCGGTTACGGCCAGCCCATCGATACGCTGGAGACGCCGGAATACGCGGCCTACGATGCGTCGATCAAGGTGGAGCACAATCCGGACAAGGCCAAGGAACTGCTGGCCGCCTCCGGCTATTCGCCGGAAAAGCCGGTCAAGTTCACGATACAGACGACGAAGGGCTTCAAGCCCAAGGATTACGAGATGATCCAGGCGATCGTCGGCATGTGGCGCAAGGTCGGCATCGAGGCGACGATCGAGGTCTACGAGATCGCCAAGCACTACGAGCTGCGCGCCGCCGACAAGCTGGCGCCGGCGGCCTTCTACAATTGGGGCAATGCCATCGGCGATCCCACCACGTCGACCGGCTTTGCCATGTATGGCCCGAGCCCGCATTCGGTGTGGGACAGCCAGGACCTGATCGACATGATCAACCCGCTATGGGGCGAGAAGGACGAGGCCAAGCGCATTGCCGGCTGGAAGGCCGTCGACAAATATATCGCCGAACAGGCCTATGTGCTGCCGCTGATCCAGTATGCGCAGCCGATCGTGCATGCCAAGGGCGTCAATGTGGTGCAGCATGTGTCCGGCGCGCTGTTGCCGGCGCTGATGAGCCCGGCCTGAGATCAGCCCAGGACTAACGCGCGCCGTCTGCAACCACGGCGCGCCTTTTCCGCCAGGCATACAGGCGACCATGCTGCTGCAAAGATTCCTGATCCGTCTTCTGACCATGGCGATCACGCTGTTCGGCGTGGCGATCGTCGTCTTCATCGTCATCCGTGTCGCGCCGGGCGACCCGATCGCGATGATGCTGCCGCCCGGCGCGACCGATGCCGACATCGCTCGGCTGCGCGCGCTTTACGGGCTGGACAAGACCATCGTCCAGCAATTCTTCATCTGGCTGGCCGGTGTCGTCAGGGGCGATTTCGGCACGTCGATCTCACTGCGGCAGGACGTGCTTGGGCTGGTCTTCAATCGCCTCCCGGCGACGCTGGAACTCGCCATCGTCGCGCTTGTGATGGCGCTGGCGATCGGTGGCACGACGGCGATCCTCGGCGCGCGCGAACGCGGCACCGCGGTCGAAGCCGGCATCGACATTGCCAGCGGTGCGGCACTCTCGATTCCCGATTTCCTGTGGGGCCTGGTGCTGATCCTTCTGTTCGGCGTGCTGGTGCCTATCTTCGACATTTCTGGCCGGGTGTCGCCGCAGCTCGACCTGCCCTTCGCCACGCAATTCTATCTGTTCGAAAGCATTGTACGGCTGCGCTTCGACCTGACCAGGGACCTGCTGGCACACATGCTGATGCCGGCGATTGCGCTGGCGCTGCCACTGGCCGCGATCATCTCGCAGCTGCTGAAACAGTCGCTGAAGGAAGTGCTCGACCTCGACTACGTCGTACTGGCGCGGGTAAAGGGCTTTTCGGAAACGCAGGTCATCCTGCGCGAGGCGCTGAAGAACGCGGCCCTGCCGACGCTGACGCTGGTCGGCGTGCAGTTCACCTTCCTGATCGGCGGCACGGTCATCGTCGAACGACTGTTTTCCTATGAAGGTCTCGGCAACATGGCGATCGATGCCGTCATCAACCGCGACCTGCCGCTGATCCAGGGCATCGTGCTGGTCTTCGCGCTGCTGTTCGTGCTGATCAACCTTGCCGTCGACATGATGTACGCCCTGCTCAATCCGAGGCTGCGCCATGGATGAGGCCCGCATTTCGAGACATGGCTCGCGGGCACGCCTGTGGCTGGCCGGCGGCTGGCTGCTGATTGCGCTGCTGGCCGCGATTTTTGCGCCGTTGGTCGCACCGCAGGACCCGCTGGCGCAGGATTTGATGCTGGAGCGGCTGCCGCCTTTCTGGATTGATGGCGCCGAGCCCGGCTACTGGCTCGGCACCGACAGCCTCGGCCGCGATCTTCTGTCACGGCTGATCTTCGGTGCCCGTATCGCCTTCATCGTCGCCTTCGCGGCAGCCTTTGCCGCCTGCCTGGTCGGCTCGACGCTCGGCCTGATCGCCGGCTATTTCGGCGGCTGGGCCGACCGCATCATCTCACGTATCGTCGATGTCTGGATGGCGTTTCCGCCGGTGCTGTTTGCCATCCTTCTGGTCGCCGTGCTCGGCACCGGCTTGAGCTCGGTTATCATTGCCATTGCCGTCATCGACTGGACGCGCTTCTGCCGGGTGATCCGCGCCGAGACGATGGGCCAGTCGCGCATGGACTATGTCGAGAACGCCCGCATCGCAGGCTACGGCCGCATCGGCATCATGCTGCGCGAAGTGCTGCCCAATGTGGTGCCGTCGATCGTCGCGCTGCTGTCGCTGGAGATGGGCATTGCCGTCATCGTCGAGGCGATCCTGTCCTTCGTCAATCTGTCGATCTCGACCGACGACCCGACCTGGGGCGGCATCATCGCCGAGGGTCGCCTGTCGATCCATCAGGCCTGGTGGGTGCTGGTGTTCCCGCTGGTCACCCTGATCCTGACGGTGCTGTCGTTCAGCCAGTTTGGCGAGGGCCTCAGGGCACGTTTCGATCCGGTGCTGCGATGAACGCGCAGGCGAAACCCTGCCTCGACATACGCAGCCTTAGCGCGGTGCTGCCTAATGGCTTGCGCGTGCTGCGCTCGGTGTCGCTCGCCGTCGAGCCCGGCGAGGTGCGCGCGCTGGTCGGCGAGAGCGGCGCCGGCAAGACGATGATCGGCAAGGCGGTGCTTGGCGTCCTGCCTTCGAGCGTGCGCATCGTCGAAGGCGATATGCTGTTCGAGGGCGAGGACCTCGGCAAGCTTCAGCCAAAGGCAAGGCGCACGCTGATCGGCGCGCGCACGGCGCTGATCCCGCAGGATCCGCTTACCGCGCTCAACCCGTCACGCCGCATCGGCCCGCAGATGACCGACCGGCTGGTGCGCATCCTCGGCTGGAGCGGCGAGAAGGCCGATGCACGCATCCGCCGATTGCTGGACGAGGTGCAGATCCGCGACCCCGAGCGTGTCCTCAAATGCTATCCGCACGAGCTGTCCGGCGGCATGCGCCAGCGCGTGCTGATCGCCGCGGCGTTTGCGGCCGAACCAAGGCTGATCGTCGCCGACGAGCCGACCACGGCGCTCGACGTGACGGTGCAGAAGCAGATCCTGCGGCTGATCGCGCAGCTGCAGCGCGAGCACGGCACGGCGATCCTGTTCGTTACCCATGATCTCGGCGTCGTCGCCAAGATCAGCCAGAAGGTCTCGGTGCTCTATGCCGGCAAGGTGGTGGAGGAGGCCGAAACGGCCGCTCTCTTCGCTGCCCCGCAGCACCCCTACACGCGAGCGCTGATGGCCGCGACTCCGCGCTACACCGATCCCTTCGCTTCGCTGAAACCCGTGGACGAGGCGGTACTGGCCGGGCTAGCCGCGGAGATCGCCGCCGCCGATCAGGCCTGGAGGCGCCCGCATGGCTGAGCCGCTGTTTTCCGTGCGTGGGCTGAAGGTCGCGCTGCCCGACATGACGCGCAAGCCGCTGATCGGCCGCGCGCCCTTGGCCGAGATCCTGAAAGGGCTGGATTTCGACCTGCCAAAGGGATCGGTGACCGGCATCGTCGGCGAATCCGGCTCCGGCAAATCGACGCTTGGCCGCGCCTTAGTGCGGCTTCTGGAGCCGAGCGCCGGCAAGGTCATCTTCGACGGCCGCGACATCACACACCTGCCTGAGGCCGAGCTCCGGCCGCTGCGCCGCAATCTGCAGATGATCTTCCAGGATCCGATGTCGTCGCTCAACCCGCGCCGCACCATCTTCAGCATCATCGCAGCACCGCTCAAGCAGAACGGGCTTGGCGACAATCTCAGGGATCGTGTCGCGGAGGCGTTGCAGCGCGTCGGCCTGCCGCAAGGCTTCGCCAGCCGCTATCGTCATGAATTGTCGGGCGGCCAGCGCCAGCGCGTCGGCATTGCCCGCGCGCTGGCGCTGTCGCCGAAATTCGTGCTGGCCGACGAAATCGTCTCAGGCCTCGACGTGTCGACGCAGGCACAGATCCTGACGCTGCTGGAAAAACTCGCCGCCGAAATGGGCCTGACCGTTGCCTTCATCAGCCATGACCTGTCGGTGATCCGGCGGCTCTGCCGGCAAGTGATCGTCATGCGCGAAGGCGCGATCGTCGAAGCCAGTGCGACGGATACTTTGTTCGAGCAGCCGCAGCAGGCTTACACGCGCGACCTCCTCGCCGCCATTCCGCTGCCTGAGATCGATGACGCCTGGCTGCTTCCCGCCGCAAAGGCGCTGGCATGAACACATTCCTATTCGCACGCTAAAGAGCGGGCCTCAGGCGTGCACCCGGCAAAATGTCCCGCGATGGAGGATGACTGACATGAAGAATGCAATCCGCTACGCAGTGCTCACCGCCACCGTGCTGGGAGGCATCGGCACGGCTTACGCCAGTTCCATTCCCGGCATGCGTGGCCACGACCACACCGGCGTCACCGTCCCCGACATGGAGCAGGCGGTCGATTTCTTCACCGAGGTGGTTGGCTGCAAGAAGGCGATGTCGTTCGGCCCGTTCGCCGACGACAAGGGCACATTCATGCAAGATCTGCTGGGCGTCGATCCCAAGGCGGTGATTGAGGAGATCATCCTGGTCCGCTGCGGACACGGGTCGAACATCGAGCTGTTCAAATACACCGCGCCGGACCAGAAGGACCTGACGCCTCGCAACAGCGACATAGGCGGCTTCCATATCGCCTTCTATGTCGACGACATCGCCGCCGCAAAAGCCTATCTTGACGGCAAGGGCGTCAAGACGCGGATGGGGCCGCTGCCGGTTACCGAAGGCCCGGCCGCCGGCCAGACCATCCTCTACTTCCAGGCGCCCTGGGGCTTGCAGTTGGAAGCGATCAGCTATCCCAATGGCATGGCTTATGAAAAAGATGCGGAGACGGTGCTGTGGAGCCCGAAGAACCCGGAAAAATAGCCCGGGGCGTCCCTGGCCTGCGCAAGCCGACTGCCGGCAAGCTGGGTTTCTGGGGCGGATTGTTTCAATCCTGAAACTTCAAGCTTGAATTAATCCGTCTCAGGCGTAAACTCGACAAACAGAAGCGAAGAGGAGATCGCACGATGAAAGTTGCGGTTCTCGGCGGCGGACCAGCCGGGCTCTACTTTGCAATCTCGCTGAAGCTCAGGGATGCCGCGCATGAGGTCACGGTGTTCGAGCGCAACCGTGCCGATGACACGTTTGGCTGGGGCGTCGTGCTGTCGGCCGAAACGCTGGAGAACCTGACCAAAAACGACCCGGTCAGCGCCGTCTGGATCCGCAAGCATTTCGCCTATTGGGACGATATCGCCGTCATCCATGACGGCGTGCGCACGGTCTCGACCGGTCACGGCTTTTGCGGCATTGGCCGCAAGCGGCTGCTCACATTGCTGCAGCGGCGCGCGCGCGAACTCGGCGTCAAGCTGGTCTTCGAAACCGACATCGCCGATCCCAAGCCATATATGGAGACGCACGACCTGGTTGTCGCCGCCGACGGGTTGAACTCGAAAGCGCGGAGCACCTTCGTCGACGTGTTCAAGCCCGATATCGACATTCGTAGATGCAAGTTCGTCTGGCTCGGCACCCACCAGAAATTCGACGACGCCTTCACCTTCATCTTCGAAAAGACCGAGCATGGCTGGGTGTGGGCGCATGCCTACCAGTTCGACAGCGATACCGCGACCTTCATCGTCGAATGCAGCGAGCAGACCTGGCAGCGCTTCGGCTTCGGCGCGATGTCGCAGCAGGAATCGATTGCCGTCTGCGAGCGCATCTTTGCCCGTCATCTCGGCGGCCACGCGCTGATGACCAACGCCAATCATATCCGCGGCTCGGCGTGGATCAATTTCCCGCGCGTCTTGTGCGAACGCTGGTCCTACACGAACCTGGCGCTGATGGGCGACGCGGCGGCGAGCGCGCATTTCTCGATCGGTTCCGGCACCAAGCTGGCGCTGGAAAGCGCGGTGGCGCTGGCCGACTATGTCGAGTCCGAGCCAGACCTCGAGGCCGCCTTTAGCAAATATGAGGACGCCCGCCGCACCGAAGTGCTGAAGCTGCAGTCGGCGGCGCGCAATTCGCTCGAATGGTTCGAGGAGGTCGAGCGCTATCTCGGCCTCGATCCGGTGCAGTTCAACTATTCGCTGCTGACGCGTTCGCAACGCATCAGTCACGAAAATTTGCGGCTGCGCGATGCCGAATGGCTGGCCGGCGCCGAGGAGTGGTTCCAGCGCCAGGCCGGCGCCGGGGGCAACAATCTGCGTCGCGCGCCGATGTTCGCGCCGTTCCGGCTGCGCGGCATGGCGCTGCAGAACCGCGTCGTCGTCTCGCCGATGGCGCAGTACAAGGCGGTCGACGGCTGTCCGACCGATTGGCATTTCGCCCATTACGCCGAACGGGCCAAGGGCGGCGCCGGTCTCCTCTACATCGAGATGACGTGCGTCAGCGCGGAGGGCCGCATCACGCCTGGCTGCCCCGGTTTCTATGCGCCCGAGCATGAGGTCGCCTGGAAGCGGCTGGTCGAGTTCGTCCATGCCGAAACCGAGGCCAAGATCTGCGCCCAGATCGGCCATTCCGGTGCAAAGGGGTCGACCAGGCTCGGCTGGCAGGGAACCGACGTGCCGCTGCCCTCAGGCAATTGGCCCGTCATGGCAGCGTCTTCCGTGCCGTGGTCGCGGGAAAACCAGGTGCCGAAGGCGATGGACCGCGCCGACATGGATATGGTGCGCGGCCAGTTTGTCGCTTCGGCCGAGATGGCGGCGCGCTGCGGCTTCGACATGCTCGAAATCCACGCCGCGCACGGCTATCTCCTGTCCTCCTTCATCACGCCCTTGACCAACCGGCGCACCGACTCCTATGGCGGCTCGCTGGAAAACCGCATGCGCTACCCCTTGGAAATCTTTCATGCGGTGCGCGCCGCGTGGCCGGCCGAGAAGCCGATCTCGATGCGCATCTCCGCCAATGACTGGCTGGGCATCGAAGGCGTGACGCCGGCCGATGCCGTAGAGATCGCGCGGCTGCTGCATGAGGCCGGCGTAGACATCTGCGACGTATCGGCCGGCCAGACGTCGGCCGTGGCAAGACCGGTCTATGGCCGCATGTTCCAGACGCCGTTTTCCGATCGCATCCGCAACGAGGTCGGCATGGCGACGATGGCGGTCGGCAATATCTATGAGCCGGACCACGTCAACTCGATCCTGATGGCGGGCCGCGCCGATCTCGTCGCGCTGGCTAGGCCGCATCTTGCCGATCCGTATTGGACGCTGCACGCAGCTGTCACGCTTGGCGATCGCGGCGTCAAATGGCCGGATCCCTATCTGCCCGGCCGCGACCAGCTCTACCGGGTGGCCGAACGCGAAGCGGCAGCGGGGCTGAAAGTATGAGTGCCGCGGTGACGATTTCGCGGCGTCATGCGCTGGTCACCGGCGGCGGCTCCGGCGTCGGCCGCGCGATCGCGCTGGCGCTGGCCGGCGCGGGCGTTGACGTGACCATCTGCGGCCGGCGCGTGGAGCCGCTTGCCGAGGTCGCCGCGGAGAACAAGTCCATCTTCGCCATTGCCGCCGACGTCACCGACGAGACGTCGATGGCGTCGCTCTACGAGGCCGCGGAAGCGGCACGCGGAGCGTTCGACATCGTCGTTGCCAATGCCGGCATGTCCGGCAGTGCCCCGGCGCAGCGGACCTCGCTGGCAGACTGGCAGCGCACGCTCGACGTCAACTTGACCGGTGCGTTCCTGACGGTGAAGCCGGCGTTGGCCGGCATGGCAGTGCGCAAGACTGGCCGTATCATCTTCGTCGCTTCCACCGCCGGACTGAAAGGCTATCCCTATGTCGCAGCGTACGTTGCCGCCAAGCATGGCGTCGTCGGCCTGATGCGGGCACTCGCCGTCGAGACCGCCAAGTCCGGCATAACAGTGAATGCCGTGTGCCCAGGGTTTGTCGAAACCGAGATGCTGGAGAGCACCGTCCAACGCATCGTCCAAACGACCGGCCGCTCGTCCGAGCAGGCACGGACGAGCCTAGCCGCGACCAACCCGCAAGGCCGCTTCATCCAGCCGGAAGAAATTGCGGCCGCGGTACTTTATCTGTGTGGCGACGCCGCCCGGTCGATTACCGGACAGACGATTTCGATCTCCGGAGGTGAGACATGGTAGCCGGTCCCCTGCCCGCCCCGTCCGGACCCGGCAAGGACCGCCTGCGGCTGTGGATACGCCTGCTGCGCGCCTCGCGCACCATCGAGGCCGAGCTGCGCGAACGACTGCGGCAAGAGTTCAACACAACGCTGCCGCGCTTCGACGTGATGGCCGCGCTCTACCGCGCGCCGGAGGGCATGCTGATGAGCGATCTTTCGCGCTTCCTGCTGGTGTCCAACGGCAATGTCACCGGCATCATCGACCGGCTGGTCTCGGAAGGGTTGGTGATGCGGGCCCGACGCAATGGCGACCGCCGCACCTCGATGGTGCGGCTGACGGAAGAGGGATCGAAGATTTTCGCCGTGATCGCCGCCGCGCATGAGAAATGGGTCGGCGAGTTGCTGGGCAATGTGAGCGAGGATGAGGCGCGCAGGCTGACCGGCATGCTGACCTCCTTCCGCAGCAATTGGGAGGGACGGGAATGACGAAGCTGGCCGGCCGCAAGCCGAAGCATTTCCTCTGGCAGGTCGAAGGCAAGATCGCAAAGATCCGGCTCGATCGACCGGAGCGCAAGAACCCGTTGACCTTCGACAGCTATGCCGAATTGCGCGACATATTTCGCGACCTTGTCTACGCCGATGATGTCGATGCTGTGGTGTTCCTGCCCAATGGCGGCAATTTCTGCTCGGGCGGCGATGTCCACGAAATCATCGGCCCACTGATCAAGATGGACATGAAGGCGCTGCTCGCCTTCACCCGCATGACGGGCGATTTCGTCAAGGCGATGCTGAATTGCGGCAAGCCGATTATTGCGGCGGTCGATGGCGTGGCGGTCGGCGCCGGCGCGATAATCGCCATGGCCTCCGATATCCGCATCGCCACGCCCCAGGCCAAGACAGCATTCCTGTTCACCCGCGTCGGCCTTGCCGGCTGCGACATGGGGGCCTGCGCGATCCTGCCGCGCATCATTGGCCAGGGCCGCGCCGCCGAGCTGCTCTATACCGGCCGCACGATGAGTGCCGAGGAAGGCGAGCGCTGGGGCTTCTACAACCGGCTGGTCGATACCGCAACGCTTGAGGCCGACGCGCTCGACATGGCCGCGCGCATCGTTTCCGGCCCGACCTTCGCCCATGGCATGACCAAGACGCAGCTGAACCAGGAATGGTCGATGGGTCTCGACCAGGCGATCGAAGCGGAAGCGCAGGCGCAGGCGATCTGCATGCAGACCCGCGATTTCGAGCGGGCGTACACGGCTTTCGTGGCCAAGGAGAAGCCGGTGTTCGAGGGAAATTGAGATGATCGCTTCCACGCTGGCGGGACAGCACCCCCCTCTGGCCTGCCGGCCATCTCCCCCTCAAGGGGGGAGATTGGATATCAGGCCCGCTTTCGCCAATCTCCAACATCGCAGGGAGAGCCGTGGCAGCGAAGCCGCCAATCTCCCCCCTAGAGATGTCCAGCAGGACAGAGGGGGGCGCCGTGGAGCGCCAGGGCCGGAGAATTGTGGAGGCAGCAATGCCTGACCGTTCCTTCCTCTCCTGGCCGTTCTTCGAGGATCGCCACCGCGATCTGGCGGAGCGGCTGGAGGCATGGTGCGCCAAGAACCTGCCGGTCGCGCATGACGATGTCGACGCGGCCTGCCGCGAGTTGGTGGCGAGGCTTGGCAAAGACGGCTGGCTGAAGCCAACGGCGTTCGATGTGGACAATCCGGGACCGCTCGACGTGCGCACGCTCTGCCTCACGCGCGAAACGCTGGCCCGGCATGACGGGCTGGCCGATTTCGCCTTCGCCATGCAAGGGCTCGGCACCGGCGCACTCAGCCTGTTCGGCACGCCCGACCAGCAGCACTGGCTGGCGAAGACACGGGCCGGCAAGGCGATTTCGGCTTTCGCGCTGTCGGAGCCGCGCTCGGGCTCGGACGTCGCCAATATGGAAATGACGGCCATGCGTGACGGCGACAGCTATCTCTTGTCCGGCGAAAAGACCTGGATCTCCAACGGCGGTATCGCTGACTTTTATGCTGTCTTTGCCCGCACCGGCGAAGCGCCCGGCGCCAAGGGGCTTTCCGCCTTTGTCGTGCCTTCCGAAACCGAGGGGCTGATCGTTGCCGAGCGGCTGGAGGTGATCGCGCCGCACCCGCTCGCCCGGCTGTCCTTCGACAATGCACGCATTCCAGCCTCGGCGCTGATCGGCAAACCCGGTGACGGTTTTCGCATCGCCATGTCCGTGCTCGACGTGTTCCGTTCGACCGTCGGCGCAGCGGCGCTCGGCTTTGCCCGGCGCGCGCTGGACGAAAGCATCACAAGAGTGGCCGAGCGCAGGCTGTTCGGTGCGCCGATGGCCGAGCTGCAGATGGTGCAGGGCCACATCGCCGACATGGCGCTGGATGTCGATGCCGCCGCGTTGCTGGTCTATCGCGCCGCCTGGACCAAGGACATGGGTGCCGCTCGGGTTACCCGCGAAGCCGCCATGGCCAAGCTGTTCGCTACCGACAAAGCGCAGGAGGTGATCGACAAGGCTGTGCAGCTGCATGGCGGCGACGGCGTCCGCAAGGGCCATATCGTCGAGAGCCTGTATCGCGAGATCCGGGCGCTGCGCATCTACGAGGGAGCGTCCGACGTGCAGAAGGTGGTGATTGCACGGCAAGTGATGGGAGCGGCCTGAGACGGGAGTTTGCGTGAAATTATTGTCTTCGAGTTTTGAGCGACCGGATTTGAGCATTGGGAGGTTTTGACATGCACACCATCCTGCAGCCGGAAGGCTGGGCGAAACCCGTCGGCTACGCCAATGGCGTCGCCGCGCGCGGGCAGCTTGTCTTCGTCGGCGGGCAGGTCGGCTGGAACGGACAGGGCCGCTTCGAGACCGATGATCTTGTCGGCCAGGTGCGGCAGACGCTGGCCAATATTGTCGCCGTGCTCGCCGAGGCCGGCGCCAAGCCGGAACATATCACCTCTATGACCTGGTACTTTACCGACAAGGCGGAATATCTGACCAATCTCAAGGGGATCGGCGAGGTTTATCGCGAGGTGATCGGCCGGCATTTTCCGGCGATGGCCGCCATGCAGGTGATGGCGCTGGTCGAGGATCGCGCCAAGGTTGAGATCCAGGCCACGGCGGTTATTCCGGAGTGACGGCAACACGCGGCAATTTTTTAAGCTTAAAACTTTCGCCTTGAAAAGCGCGGTACTTTGGATAGCATCCGATGTCTTGCGACTGCCGTGCCGGGAGGGCTTTCCGGCAGTCCCGTCACTTGACGCATCAAAACCGTGCGGGGCCAAACCCGTCCGATCACAACCAGAGGGAACGAAAATGAACTTCACCCGTCGCAACCTGCTGCTTCTTGCTGCTGCCATCGGCATCGCCGGCGGCCCGGCCTACGCCGAAGGCACGCTGAATGTCGGCGCCTATCCGACCAATCCGCCTTTTGAATACAAGAACGAGAGCGGCACGTTCGAGGGTTTCGAAGTCGACATCATCAATGAGGCGGCAAAGCGTATCGGCATGACCACTGATATCGCCGATCTCGGTTTCCAGGCGCTGTTCGCCGCCACCACCTCGAAGCGCATCGACGTCGCCATCTCGTCGATCACCATCACGCCGGAGCGGCTGAAGTCTCAGTCGTTCACGCAGCCCTACTATGATTCCGACATGGGCATCGCCGCGAAGGCCGACAGCCCGATCAAGGCCGAGGCCGACCTCAAGGGCAAGATCGTCGGCGTGCTGTCCGGCTCGACCGGCGAAGCCTGGGTCAAGGCCCACCAGGAAGCGGACGGGTTCAGTGACGTCAAGGGCTACGACACGCAGCAGAACTTGCTGCTCGATCTCAGCTCCGGCCGCGTCGATGCGGCGGTCAGCGATATTCCGGGCCTGGAATATTCTTTCACCAGGATGAAGGATCTCGCCGTAAAAGAGCGCATCAAGACCGGCGAGCAGTACGGTCTGATGATGACCAAGGACCACCCGCTGCTCGGCAAGCTGAACGACGCGCTGACCGCGATGAAGAAGGACGGCACGCTGGCCGCGATCCACAAGAAGTGGTTCGGCAGCGACGCACCTGCCGATTCCTCGACCGTCAAGGAAACTCCTATGCCGAAGGCCTGAGCGGCAGTTCACGCTTAAATGTCGTGCCGGCTTTCGATGCCGGCACGATTTCGGATTTCGGGCTCGGGCTCGAGCGTCGCGGGACGCCAAACGTTTCGGAAATGCTGCGATGTCGCTGCTGGACACCTTCTTCAACGCCGACGTCATGGTCTCCAGCCTGCCGGCGCTGTTGCGCGGCTTCCTGAACACCCTGCTGCTCGGAATCATGAGCATCGGCATCGGTATTCCCGTCGGCCTCGCGATCAGCCTGGTGCGGCTCTATGCGCCAAAGCCGCTTCGGCTGCTGGCTGTCGGCTACATTGACATTTTCCGGGCGATGCCGGTGCTGGTCGTGCTGATCCTGATCTACTATGCGCTGCCGTTCCTCGGCATTCGCCTGTCATCGTGGACGTCCGCGGTGATGGCCTTCGCCATCATCATGGCGGCCTATTCGGCCGAGGTGTTCCGCTCCGGTATAGAGAGTATTCCGCGCGGCCAGTTCGAGGCGGCGCAGGCGCTCGGCCTGCCGTTCTTGCTGACCTTGCGCAAGGTAGTGCTGCCGCAGGCGATCCGCGTCGTCATTCCGCCAATGACCAGCAATTGCGTTTCGATGTTCAAGGATACTTCGCTCGCTTCCACCGTGGCGCTGCCCGAACTGCTGAAGGAAGCGACCAACGCGCAATCGCTCTATGCCAATCCTTCACCGCTGATCGGCGCGGCGCTGGTCTATCTCATCTTTCTCTGGCCGATGGTCCGTCTCGTCAGCCTCCTTGAACGCCGCTTTCAAACCGAAAAGACCCGCTGAATCTGTCAGCGCACTTCGCAGGAGACGACCTTGAACCAGCATCAGATTTCGAAAACCGGCGATGCCGCAGCTTTCCCGGTCGAGACGATCCGCGCCATGTTTCCCGCCTTGCAGCAAGCCGGGGACTTCGTCTTCATGGACAATGCCGCCGGCGCGCAGATCCCGCAAAGCGTGCTCGATGCGGTCACCAACCATTTGGTCGCGCATAATGTGCAGCGCGGCGGCCGCTATGGCCGCAGCGTCACCGTCGACCAAGCCGTCGCCGGCGCTCGCGAAAGCGTGGCCTTGCTGATCAACGCCACCAACCCGGCGGAGATCTGTTTCGGCATGAACGCCACTTCGTTCATCCGCCTGGTCAGCCTCGGCATCGGCCAGATGCTTTCCGAGCGCCCAAACGGGGAGCGTGACGAGATCGTCATCACCGACATGGATCACGACGCCAATATCGCGACGTGGCTGGCGCTGGCGCCCGCCGGCGCCAAGTTCAAATGGTGGCGGATGCGCGACGACGGCAATCTGCATGTCGACGATTTGCGCCCGCTGGTCTCAGAGCGCACCCGGCTCGTCGCCTGCACGGTCACGGCGCATTCGATCGGCTCGATTGTCGACGTTGCTTCCGTGGCTGCGATTGCGCATGCGGCAGGCGCCGAAGTGTTCCTCGACTGCGTGCATTACGGGCCGCACGGGCTGATTGATGTGCAGGCCTGGGATTGCGATTATCTGGTCTGCTCCGGCTACAAGAATTTCTCGCCGCATATGGGCTTCCTGTGGGGCCGCTTCGAAACACTGAAGCGCTTGCCGACCTTCCGCGAGGATTTCATCCCCGACGAGCCGCCCCACAAAATCGAAGCCGGCACGTTCATCTACGAGAACGTCTCCGGCATGGATGCCGCGGTGCGCTACCTCGAATCGATCGGCCGCAATTTCTTGTCCGAGAATAACCGGTCGCGCCGCGACAACATCGTCGCCGGCATGAATGCCATCCGCGACTACGAACAGGTGCTGGCGCGCGAAATGCTGGCGGTGCTCAAAGATTGCGGCGCGACGATCTACGGCGTGGCCGACGAGGCACGCCTCAGCGAGCGCGTGCCGACCTTCTGCTTCAATGTCGGCACGCTGTCGCCGCAGAGGATCGTCGAGGAAATGGCCGAGATGCAGATCGGCATTCGCGACGGCCACATGTATGCGCCGCGCCTGATGAAGCGGCTCAACCTCAGCATGGACAGCGGCGCCGTGCGCGCCTCGCTGGTGCATTACAATACGATCGAGGAAGTCCGGCGCTTCGGCGAGGCGCTGCGCACCATCATCGCCCGGCTGTCCTGATCGGAGTGGGCGGCGGCGCCGGCGCGATCCTCGTGAAGCGCAAAGGCGGTCGCACCCGGGTTCTCCAAGCCGGGGCGCAATTGCATGCTTGGGATCAAGTAATCGCCGCCATTCTGCTGCCGATAACGAATGGGCCGGATTGTCTCGAGCGTTCGCATCCTTTCGCGCAGTCGCTCCGCGACAGGCTCGAAATCCGCCTCCCCGAAACGGTCCACCCTGTAAACCACGAACGGCGGAAGCACGTCGTAGCCCGGATAGTATAGAATCCCGTGATTGATCGGGAACAGCAGGTCGTCGATCGGGCCGTTGACGCCGCGGGCGGAGTAATGCTCTTCCCAGCCGCCTGCGGTCACGATCAGCATTGCGCGCTTGCCGGCGAGCGTTCCCTCACCAAAGCGGTCACCCCACCGCTTGTCGCTGTGCTCGCCAACGCCATAGGCGAAGCCGTAGGCGTACACGCGATCGACCCAGCCCTTGAGGATCGCCGGCATGGCGTACCACCACAGCGGGAACTGGAGGATCAGGGTGTCGGCCCATAGCAGCTTGTCGATCTCGGCTTTGACGTCATCGGTCAGAGTGTTGGTCGCAAAAGCCTTTTTGGAGGCGCCGGCCGGCAGGAAGCGTGCTTCGGGCGGCCACGACGGAAAGTCGGCACGGTCCACCTCGGCTTTCCAGCCGTCGGCATAGAGGTCCGACACCCGCACCTCGTGGCCTTGGGCCTCGAGTTCCCTGATGGCGACGTCGCGCAGCGCGCCGTTGAGCGAACGCGGTTCAGGATGAGCAAAAACAAGCAGGACTTTCATGGGTCTACTCCGAAGAAGGACGATAGACACCAAAGGTAGCCAGCCGCGGAATGATCCGCTATATGTAGGAAATGTATAAGATAATGCCGAATAATGGATAGATCGGACGTCACTCTCGAGCGCATGCGCACCTTCGTTCGCGTCGCCGAGCGCGGCAGCCTCTCGGCGGTGGCGCGCGAGCTCGGAGTTGGGCAGTCGACGGTCACACGGCATTTGCGAGAACTCGAGGAGGCCGTCGGAGTGCCCTTGCTCAGCAGGACCACCCGGCGTGTGACGATGACTGATGAAGGCAGCCGTTACTATACCGACAGCGTCCAGGTCCTGCGCCTCGTTGAGCAGGCCGGCGATGAGGCGCGGGGCACGCGCGGCGCGTCGGCCGGCACGATCCGGATATCCTGCACGGCGGCGCTCGGGGTCTTGCACGTCAGCCGGCTGATCTTCGCCTTTCAGGACCGCCATCCCGATATCGGCATCGATCTTAGCCTGACCGACGAGCGCATCGATCTTGTGCGGGAGGGCGTCGACATTGCGCTTCGCCTGGGTCCGCTCACCGACAGCTCAATGAAACTGCGGGCGCTCGGGCAATCCCGGCGTCTGCTGGTGGCGGCGCCGGCCTATCTGGCGGCGCGGGGCAGACCGGCTGTCCCGCAGGATCTGCCTGGCCATGAAGGCATCCGGATGTCGAACATCGCAGGAAGCGACACACTCGCCCTGCAGGGGCCGGTCGGCAAACGCTTTGCGGTGCCCTTTGGCGGTCGATTTCGCGTCGACCATGGGCTTGCCGCGCGCGAAGCCATTGTCGCCGGACGCGGTATCGCACCCGCCCACCATTGGCTTGTCGACGATCTCCTGGCGGCCGGCCGGCTGGAAGTGGTCCTGCCGGGCTATTTTCCGCCTCCCGTCCCGCTGAGCATGCTGATCGTTCCGGAGCGTGCGGGCATTGCCCGGGTGCGACTGCTGGTCGACTTTCTCGCCGAGCAGATCTCCGGCATTCCGGGGATCGAGAAGCGGTAGCCGGCCGGCAAACCTCGCCGGATCAGGCGGCCTTCTTCTTCGCCAAACGTGCCTTGATGCTGGCAACGTCGGCACGTGGCGTCGCAGCGAACAGCGTCCTGGTGTAGCTGTGTTTGGGGTCGGCGAAGACCTCGTCGCGCGAGCCGTATTCGACCGCTTCGCCGAAATACATTACCATCACGTCGTCGGCGATGTAGCGCACCACCGACAGGTCGTGGCTGATGAAAACATAGGTTAGCTGAAACTCGTCCTGCAGGTCGGCGAGCAGGTTCAGCACCTGCGCCTGCACCGAAAGATCAAGTGCCGAGACCGGCTCGTCCAGCACCAGAAGGCTGGGGTTGAGCATCAGCGCGCGGGCGATGGCGATCCGCTGGCGCTGGCCGCCCGAAAACATATGCGGGTAGCGATTAAAGTGCTCGGGGCCGAGACCGACCTTCTTTAGCATCTTCATGGCAAGATCGCGCCGCTCGTCGGCCGTGCTGTCGGTGTTGATGAGCAGCGGCTCGGCAAGCACGTCGCCGATCTTCTGGCGTGGATTGAGCGAACCATAAGGGTTTTGGAAGACGATCTGGACCTTGCGGCGCATTTCCTTCGACAGGCCGTTCCTGCCGATGTCTACCTTCTTGCCGTCGATGAAAAGCTCGCCGGAGGTCGCCGGGTCGATCAGGGTGATGATGCGGGCGAGTGTTGACTTGCCGCAGCCGCTCTCGCCGACGATGGCCAGCGTCTTGCCCTTGTCGACGCTGAACGAAACACCCTTGACCGCATGAACCGTACGGGAGGGGCGGAAAAGCCCGCCACCGACATGATAGTCGCGCACGATGTTCTTGCCTTCGACTACCGTCACGCTCATGAGGCGGTTCCTCCTGCGGACCGGGCTGCGACTACAGATGGGGCCGGCTCAAACAGCATGTCGGAAACAGTAGGCAACCGGTCGCCGACGGCGTTTTCGGGCAGCGCCGACAAGAGCGCGCGCGTGTAGTTGCTCTTGGGGGACTCGAACAGCGACAGCACGTCGGCCTCTTCCATCTTGCGGCCCTTATACTGGACGATGACACGGTCGGCGGTCTCGGCAACCACCCCCATATTGTGGGTGATCATGATCAGGCCCATGCCATATTTGGCCTGCAGGCCGACCAGCAGATCGAGGATCTGCTTCTGGATGGTGACATCGAGCGCCGTGGTTGGCTCGTCGGCGATCAAAAGCTTGGGATTGCAGGCGATGGCGATGGCGATCATGACGCGCTGACACTGACCACCCGACATCTGGTGCGGGAAGGAGCCCAGCCGTTCCTCGGGGTCGGCGATGCCGACCAACTTCATCAATTCGATGGCACGCGCCCGGCGCTGGGCGCGGTCCATGCCCATATGGAAGCGCAGCACCTCCTCGATCTGGAAGCCGACGGTGAAGCACGGGTTGAGGCTGGCGACCGGCTCCTGGAAGATCATCGAAATGTCCTTGCCGACGATCTTGCGCCGCTCGGATGGGCCGAGCTTGAGCAGGTCGATGCCGTCGAAGGCCATGCGGTCGGCCCTCACCGTCGCGGTGTTGGGCAAAAGCCCCATCACCGCCAGCATCGCCACCGACTTGCCCGAACCGGATTCGCCGACGATCGCCAGCACCTCGCGCGGTTCGACCGACAGGTCGATGCCTTGTACCGCCATGAATGGTCCAGCGGCGGTGTCGAAGGAAACGGTCAGGTTCTTGATCTCGAGAAGAGGCATTGGATTATGACCTCTTCAGCTTGGGATCGAAGGCATCGCGCAAGCCGTCGCCGATCAGATTGATGGCAAGCACAGTGATCAGGATGGCAAGGCCGGGGAAGGTCACCACCCAAGGCGCGCGCAGGATGAACTCGCGCGCCGAGGCGAGCATCGTGCCCCATTCCGGCGTCGGCGGCTGCGCACCGACACCGAGGAAGCCGAGCGCCGCAGCCTCGAGAATAGCGTTGGAGAAGGACAACGTCGCCTGCACGATCAGCGGTGCCAGGCAGTTCGGCAGGATCGTCCTCACCATCAAGCGAAGATGACCGGCACCAGCCACCTTGGCGGAGATGACATATTCGCGGTTCTTTTCGGCCATCACGGCGGCGCGGGTGAGGCGCGCAAAATGCGGCTGCAGCACCAGCGCGATCGCCAGCATGGCATTGAAAAGGCCGGGGCCGAGGATCGCCACCAGCACCAGCGCCAGAAGCAGCGACGGGAAGGCCAGGATGATATCCATGATGCGCATGATCAGAGTGTCGACCCAGCCGCGGAAATAGCCGGCGAGCACGCCAAGCACGATGCCGCTGGTGAGCGAGAAGACAACGACCACCAGACCGATGAACAGCGAGAAACGCGCCCCGAAGATCAACCGTGAAAGCATGTCGCGGCCGACCGCGTCGGTGCCGAGCAGGAACATCGATTTGCCGCCTTCCTGCCAGGCAGGGGGTGCCAGCAGCGCATCGCGAAACTGCTCGTCGGGCGAATGTGGGGCGACGAACGGCGCAAAGATCGCCACCAGCACCAGCGCCGAAAACACGACAAGGCCGATGACCGCGCCGGTGTTCATCGAGAAGTAGTGCCAGAACTCGGCGAAAGCCCGTTGCCTGCCGCCTGTCGGGATGGAGGCGGCGGTAGCTTCGGCGGCGGATTCGTCGGTCATCTCACTGCACCCGGATGCGCGGATTGATGACGGCGTAGAGCACGTCGACGATCAGGTTCACCGCCATGACGATCAGCGCGATGATCAGCAATCCGCTCTGGACGACGACATAGTCGCGCTTGCCGATGGCATCGATCATCCATTTGCCGATGCCCGGCCAGGAAAAAATGGTCTCGGTCAGAATGGCGCCCGCCATCAAGGTGCCGACCTGCAGTCCAATGGTGGTGACTACCGGGATCAGCGCGTTGCGAAAAGCGTGCAGACCGATGACGCGGCGAGGCGCCAGGCCCTTGGCGCGCGCGGTGCGGACATAGTCCTCGCCCAGCACCTCGAGCATCGCCGAGCGCGTCTGGCGCGCTATGACGGCAAGCGGGATCGTCGCCAGCACGATCGACGGCAGGATCAAATGGCTGACGGCAGATTTGAAAGCGCCGCTCCTGCCGGAGATCAGGCTGTCGATAAGCATGAACCCGGTCGTCGGCCTGAAGAAATACTGCAGGCCGATGCGGCCGGAAACCGGCGTCCAGCCGAGATAGCCGGAGAAGAAGATAATGAGCAGCAACCCCCACCAGAAGATCGGCATCGAATAGCCGGTCAGCGCGACACCCATCGTAGCCTGGTCGAACCACGAGCCGCGCTTGACCGCGGCGAAGATACCGGCAGGAATGCCGAGCAGGACGGCGATGATCAACGCCACTGTCGCCAGTTCCAGCGTGGCTGGAAACAGCGCCTGGAATTCGCCGAGCACTGGCCGCTTGGTGGCAATAGATATGCCGAAGTCGCCGGTCAGGACCCTGCCGATATATTCCAGGTATTGGATGACATAGGGCCGGTTGTAGCCAAACTGCTCGATGAGCTGGGCGTAGCGCTCGGGGCTGACGCCGCGCTCGCCCGCCAGGGCCAGGATAGGATCGCCGGGCAGAAGCCGGACGAAAGCAAACGCCGCCAGCGATATGCCGAACACGGTCGGGATGATCAAAGCGAGCTTGTGGAGGAGATAACGGAGCATCTTGCTTCATAGAACGGCGGCGCGGGAAGTCCAGCGCCGCCGTTCAATTTCTCAGGACTTATTCGGTGACGTCGACGCCGTCAAACCGATGAATGCCGAGCGGGTCCATAACGAAGCCCGACACCTTCTTGTTCATCGGCATGAAGACCTTGGAGTGGGCGATGGTCAGCCACGGAGCCTCACGCTTGAACACCACCTGAGCTTCCTCGTAGATCTTGGTGCGCTCGGCGACGTCCGTCGTCGCCTTGCCTTTTTTCAGCAGGGCTTCGAATTCCTGGTTGCACCAGATCGCATAATTGGACTGGCCGATGGCATCGCAACCGAGCAGGAAAAAGAAGTTGTCCGGATCGCCATTGTCACCGGTCCAGCCCAGTTGGAAGGCGCCGTCGCGATCCTTAGCCTTGCCTCGCTGGCGATACTCGGTCCATTCGTAACTGACGATCTCCGCCTTGACGCCGACGGCGGCATAGTCGGCCTGGATCAACTCGGCGACGCGCTGGGCGTTCGGGTTGTAGGGGCGGCTGACCGGCATAGCCCAGATCTTCATCGACAGATCCTTGACGCCTGCATCGGCCAGCATCTTCTTGGCCGCCTCCGGATCATAGGGATCGTCCTTGATGTCCTTGTTATAGGACCACATGGTCGGCGGGATCGGGTTGATGGCCGGCGCGCCGGCGCCCTGATAGACCGCGTCGATGATCGCCTTCTTGTTTACCGCCATGTTGAGGGCCTTGCGGACCTCGACCTTGTCGAAGGGCGGCTGCGTCGTGTTGTAAGCCATGTAGCCGATGTTCAGGCCTTCCTGCTCGTCGACCTTGAGGTTCGCGTCAGCCTGCAGTCCGGCAATGTCGGCCGGCGCCGGATATGACATGATATCGCACTCGCCCGCCTTCAGCTTCTGTGCGCGTACGGCCGGATCGGGCGTGATGGCGAAGATCAGATCGTCGATCTTCTGTCGCCCGCCATAGTAGCCGTCCCATGCTGCATAGCGCACGACCGCATCGACCTGATAGTCGACGAACTGGAACGGACCAGTGCCGACCGGCTTCTGGGTGAACTGCTGCCTGGTGCCGGCCTTGTCGAGTTGGTCGGCATATTCCTTGGAGACGATCGAGGCGAAATCCATGCCGAGGTCCGGCAGGAACGCGACTTCAGGCTTGTTCAGCACGAATTTCACCGTCAGGTCGTCGACCTTGACGATTTCCTTCAGGAGATCGGGAAAGCCCATGCCGGTGAAATATTCCCAGCCGGTGCCTTCCAGATAGCTGTACCACGGGCTTTCTTTCTTCCACTGGCGTTCGAAGGAAAAGATCACGTCGTCGGCGTTGAGGTCGCGCGTCGGCGTGAAATAATCGGTCGTCTGGAATTTCACACCCGGGCGAAGCTTGAAGGTGTATTCGAGACCGTCGTCGGAAACCGTCCAGCTCTCGGCCAGGCCGGGCGAGATGGTGGTCTTGCCATGCTCGAACTCGACCAGGCGCGAATAGATGGTGCGCGACGAGGCGTCGAAGTCGTTGCCGCCGCTCCATGGCGACGGGTCGAAGCCGGCCGGCGAAGCCTCCGAGCAATAGACCAGTTGTTTTGCATTGGCCATGCCGCCGAGGACGCTTGCAGCCAGCAACGCGGCTGCAAAAGTCAGTTTCTTTTTCATTGAGCACTCCCTGATGTTCTTCCAAGCCCCTCTATCAGGCTCGCGAAGGCCGCATATAAGCACCGTTTTTCTAGCTTTGGAACTGCTTGTTTGCCTAACCCACGGGAAGCAGAAAAAAATTCCGACACGCGGCAAATTGTGGAAAAAACGAGCCGAATCCGCAGATCACGACATTATTAGCGACTTCAATTTTTTGTTGATCGGCGATGCCGCCAATTGTGGGAATCGAGCCGTTCGGTTCAAGAGATGCGCATCCGAAAACCGGTCGCGGCCGAGAGGTTTGACGGCAAGTCTTACCGCACTCCAGGTGGCGAGGCTTGCACGGCCGTCGCTTGTGGCAATACATAGATAGGTGGGCAGCGTGCCGGATTTTCCCACGTTCCGGACATTGCGGCAAGCGTGGGATATCGTTGTGATCAGGGCGGTGGTGGCGCGCAAGCATGCCGAAACAATAAGAACGATTGAGGGAGCGACAGGTGGCAAAACCGGCAAAGACAACCAACGCGGCGAAAGCAAAGGCCGAGGCAACATCGAAAGCAGTCAAGTCAAAAGCGGCCGCCGCCAAGCCGACGGCTACCGCGAAGGCAAGCGCGAAGCCGGCGGCGAAGACCACGGCTGGAGCGGCTGCTAAACCGGCAACCGGCAAGACGGCGCCTGCTGCAAAGTCTGCCGCCAAGCCGGCGGCGAAGGCAGTGCCGACAGCGCCACGACTGCCGGCAGGTCCGGCCAAGAGATTACCAAAGGCGATCACGTCGCTGGCCGCCGGCCTGCCGGAAAAACCGTGGCTCAAGAGTTATCCAAAGATCGTGCCGGCCGAGATCGGCGCCCTGCCCTCCAGCTCGATCGGCGACTTTCTCGTCACCGTGTGCAAGCAGTTTGCAAGCCGGCCGGCTTTCGTCTGCATGGGCAAATCGATCACCTATGCCGACCTCGAGCGACAGTCGGCCGCCTTCGGCGCCTATCTGCAATCAACGGGGCTGCAGAAGGGCGCGCGCGTCGCGCTGATGATGCCGAATGTGCTGCAATATCCGGTGGCGATGATGGCAGTGCTTCGCGCCGGCTATGTCGTGGTAAACATCAATCCGCTCTACACGCCGCGCGAGCTGGAGCACCAGCTCAAGGATTCCGGCGCTCAAGCCATTGTCATCCTCGAAAATTTTGCCTGCACCCTGCAAGCGGTGATCGCCAGGACCGCGGTCAAGCATGTCGTGGTCGCCTCGATGGGCGACATGCTCGGCGGGCTCAAGGGAACGATCGTCAACTTCGTTGTACGCCGCGTCAAGAAGATGGTGCCGGCATGGTCGCTGCCCGGCCATGTCAAGTTCAACGCCGCGCTGAAGGCGGGCACAGGCAAGGCCTTTAGGCCCGCAAGGGTCACGGCCGACGACATCGCCTTCCTGCAATACACGGGCGGCACGACCGGCATCTCCAAGGGCGCGATGCTTTTGCACAGCAACATTTTGGCGAACGTCGCGCAGAACGCGCTGTGGGCCGAAGACGCTTTTACCGTCAAGCCGAAGCCGGCGCATCTGAACTTCCTCTGCGCGCTGCCGCTCTATCACATTTTTGCGCTGACGGCGAACGTGCTGGTAGGCATGCAGCAAGGCGCGCAGAATGTCCTCATCCCCAATCCGCGCGACATTCCCGGCTTCGTCAAGGAGCTGCAGAAATACCCGATCCACATCTTTCCGGGCCTCAACACGCTGTTCAATGCGCTGCTCAATAATGAGGATTTTCGCAAGCTCGATTTCAAGCCGCTGATCCTGACGCTGGGTGGCGGCATGCCGGTGCAGAGGGCCATCGCCGAACGCTGGAAAGTGCTGACCGGCTGCCCGATCAGCGAGGCCTACGGGCTCACCGAGACCTCGCCGGGAGCAACGATCAACAAATTCAGCGACGGCGTTTACACCGGCACGATCGGCCTGCCGCTGCCCTCGACCGAGATCGCGATCCGCGACGACGACGGCAACAATTTGCCGCTCGGCGAAGTCGGCGAAATCTGCATCCGCGGACCGCAGGTGATGGCCGGCTACTGGAACCGGCCGGACGAGACCGCCAAGGTGATGACCGAGGACGGCTTCTTCAAATCGGGCGACATGGGCTTCATGGACGAGCTTGGCTACACCAAGATCGTCGACCGCAAGAAGGACATGATCCTGGTTTCCGGCTTCAACGTCTATCCGAACGAACTCGAGGAAGTGGTGGCGCAGCATCCAGGCGTACTCGAAGTTGCCGCGATCGGCGTGCCGGACGAGCATTCGGGTGAAGTGCCGAAGCTGTTCGTCGTCAAGAAGGACCCGGCACTGACCGCCGACATGCTGACGGCTTATTGCCGTGAGAACCTGACCGGCTACAAGCGTCCCAGGTATATTGAGTTCCGCACCGAGCTGCCGAAGACACCGGTCGGCAAGATCCTGCGCCGGGCGTTGCGGGGCTAGGCGCAGCTTGAGCGATTGCATCGCCGGCGCCAACGCCGTGAGCATAGGTTCGCGCCCGGACCCGGCACAGTTCATCCGGGCGAACATGCGGATCGCCCCCGTGCCCACGCTTCCCGAAATTCGGCTTTACACCGCCCATCCGGGAAGCGGGCTCAGGCGGCTTCTCGAATGGAACCAACATGCGACCGAAGAAGACGGACCTGAACCGGAGCCACCGTACTGGGCCTATGTCTGGGCCGGCGGCGCGGTGCTCGCCCGCTACATATTCGACCGGCCGGAGACCGTGGCCGGCCGTCGCGTGCTCGACCTCGGCGCCGGTTCGGGTCTCGTCGGCATTGCAGCGGCAAAAGCCGGGGCAAGCGCGGTCGTCGCGGCCGAGATCGATCGCAACGGTGTGGTTGCGCTCGGCCTCAACGCGACTGCGAACGGCGTCGCTATCATGATCATTGGCGAAGACATCACCAGCGGTCCGCCGCCACCGGTGGATGTCGTGGTGGTCGGCGACCTGTTCTACGCCCATGATCTCGCCGGCCGGGTCGTCCCCTTCCTCGACCGCTGCCTTGCAGCCGGCATCGCCGTGCTGATCGGCGATCCGGGCCGCGCCTATCTGCCCCGCTCGCGGCTTCGCCTGCTGGCCGAATACGAGGTGCCGGATGTCGGCGAAGGCAGGAATGCGGCGATGAAACCGAGCGGCCTGTTCTCGTTCGGACCAGCTAGCTGCGAGTCTAGACTGTCTCGCTGACCCGCGCCGAAAGAAAATCAGGCAGGTCGGCCACCGAATCCAGAATGACGTCGGCTATCTGGGACAGCGATTCACGTGTGCCGGTGCCGGACAGCACGCCGACCGCCAGACCGCAGCCGCCCGCCCGCGCCATTTCAAGATCGTGACGGTTGTCGCCGACCATGGCGATTGCCGAGGGCCTGAGCCCCGTCAGATCAGAGAAGGCAAGGATCGTATCCGGCGCCGGTTTTGGATTGGCCACCGCGTCGTAACCATAGGCGGCGTCGAAAAGCTGCGCGACGCCCAGCGTGACCAGGGTCTTTTCCGCGCCGCTGGTCGAGTCGTTGGTGGCGACACCAAGCCGGTAGGATTTTCTGTGAAGCAGGCCAAGCGTCTCGACCACGCCCGGCAGCGCCACCGCCATTGCCGATCCTTGCGCCGAGGTGATGGCGTTGAAGCGGGCGACGGCAAGCATCTGGTCCTCGTCGGACAGCCGTGGAAACCACAGCTCGACGACGTCCATGTTGGTGCCGGAGGCAAAAATCGAATCCGGCTTGAAGCGCTTGGTGGCGAAGTCGAAGCCCGCCGCCGCAAGCAGCCTGTCTGCTTTCCAGCGATCGCCTTCGGCCGCATCCATCGCCATGAAGTCGGCGATGCCCAGCCATGTCGCGTTGAAATCTACGAGCGTGCCGTCCTTGTCGAACAATATTCCCTTGATGTCCGCCAAGCTTTTCACTCCGGGCCGCGCAAGCGGTGGATGTATTCCACCAGTCCAGCAGTCGAGGCATCCCGCTTTGCGGCGTTCTCCTTGCCTTCAACGACGGGCAGCAGCCCGGTCGCCAGTTCCTTGCCGAGCTCGACGCCCCACTGGTCGAAGGAGTTGATGTTGAACAGCGTGCCTTCGACGAAGACGCGGTGTTCGTAAAGCGCAATCAGCCGTCCGAACGTGTGGGGGTCGAGTTTCCTGTAGAGGATCGTCACTGAGGGGCGGTCGCCGGAGAAGACGCGGTGCGGAGCAATCCTGTCGACATCGGCCGGCTTCATGCCTTTCGCCAGCATCTGCGCTCGGGCTTCCTCAAGCGTGCGGCCCTTCATGAAGGCTTCCGACTGCGCCAGGCAATTGGCAAGCAGAAGGTCGTGGTGATGCTTCAGTTCCGGCTCGTGGCCGACGGCAGCGGCGAGGAATTCGACCGGAATGAAATCGGTGCCCTGATGCAGAAGTTGGAAGAAGGCATGCTGGCCATTGGTGCCGGGCTCGCCCCAGACCAGCGGGCCGGTCGGCGTCGTTACAGCGCCGCCGTCCAGGGTGACGCTCTTGCCGTTCGATTCCATGTCGAGCTGCTGCAGATAGGCCGGCAGCCTGGACAGACGCTGATCGTAGGGGATGACGGCGCGAGCGGGGTATTTGCAGATCACGCGGTGCCACCAGCCAACCAGCCCCATCAGCGCCGGCAGGTTCTTCGCCAGCGGGGCGGTGCGGAAATGCTCGTCCATCTCATGGGCGCCGTCGAGAAAGGCGCGAAAATCCTTCGGGCCGATGGCGATCATCACCGGCAGACCGATCGCACCCCAGACGGAATAGCGCCCGCCGACCCAGTCCCAGAAGCCGAAGACGCGATCGGGCGCGATGCCGAATTTGGCGACCAGGTCGAGCGCCGTCGAGACGGCGGCGAAATGCTTGCCGACCGCTTCCTTGCCGAGCGCCTTCTCGACCCATCTGCGCGCGGTTTCGGCATTGGTCATCGTCTCGACCGTGGTGAAGGTCTTGGAGGCGATGATGAACAGGGTGGTTTCGGCGGAAAGACCCTTCAGCGTGTCGTGGATATGGGCACCGTCGATATTGGATACGTAATGCGCGCGCGGCCCGTCATGATAGGGCGCCAGCGCCAGCGTCGCCATGGCCGGGCCGAGATCGGAGCCGCCGATGCCGATGTTGACGATGTCGGTGATCTTCTTGCCGGTCGCGCCGGCCGCCTTGCCGGAACGCACCGCGTCGGCGAAGGCACCCATCGCGTCGAGTACGGCAAGGACTTCCGCCTTCACGTCCTGGCCGTCGAGCACGATGCCCTTGCCGGTCAGGTTGCGCAGCGCCGTGTGCAGCACGGCGCGGCCTTCAGTGACGTTGATCTTCTTGCCGGCAAACATCGCGTCGCGCCGGCCTTCGAGGTCAGCGGCCTCAGCCAGTTTCTCCAGCAACTCCATAGTCCGCGCATCGACCGCGCATTTCGACCAGTCGAGCAGCAGGTCGCCGTCACTGGCGGAGAATTTCTCGAAGCGCTGCGGATCGGCAGCGAAAGCCTCGCGCATCGAGCCCGATTTGGCCGCACGGTGATCGCGCAATGCGTCGAGCTGCTTTTGAAAGGACGATTGATCCACTGCTTCGCTCCGGTCTCTTGAGATGCATCTTATCAGGCCGGATGTTTCCGGCGCGTGTCGTCGCGGCAAACTATCGGGTCGAATCCCATCTGTTTCAATGCGCAGCGATGCCGCAGCGCAGCGTGGGCCGGCTCAAAGGATCACTGGCATAAATCCCAGCGATCAGAAAAATTGATTGGCGCAACACCTTGTGCCACCGGTACATTCGACTGGTCCAGCCATGTGAAAAAAGCTGGCCATCGAGGAACATCTCCCATGCCACAGCGAAACGACACGGCCATTTGGTCCGGCCTGTTCCGGATTTCGGCGGAATCCGGTCAGACCCTGCAGGCGCAGATCCGCCAGGCGATCGTCGCCGCCATCCTCGACCGGCAGATCGCGGCTTCCATGCCGCTTCCGTCCTGCCGGATTCTTGCCGAAAAACTCGGCGTGGCGCGCGGCACCGTGGTGCTGGCCTTCCAGCAGCTGGTCGACCAGGGCTTCCTGGTGGCGCGCGAGCGCCGCGGCCATTTCGTCAATCCCGAAGTGCTGGCGACGCCGGCCAAGCCGCACCAGAAGGCGCCCGACCAGGCCAACGAGATCGACTGGAAGGCGCGTCGGCAGATCGCGGCGAGCGACATGCCGCCGCCGGCCAAGCACGACAACTGGATCAAGTCGTCATACCCCTTCGTCTATGGCCAATTCGACCCGGCGCTGTTCCCGACCGCCGAATGGCGCGAGTGCAACCGCATGGCGTTGGCGGTGCTCGAAATCCGCAACTGGGCATCCGACATGGTCGACCGCGACGATCCGCTCCTGATCGAGCAGATCCAGGCACGGCTGCTGCCGCGACGCGGCATCTTCGCCAATCCGGACGAGATCATCGTGACGTTGGGCGCGCAGAACGCGCTTTACATGCTGGCGACGCTGTTGATGACCAAGGGCTCCAAGGTGGCGATGGAGGACCCGGGCTATCCCGATGCACGTTCGATCTTCCGGCTGGCCGGCGCCGAGATCCAGCCGGTTCCGGTCGACCACTCCGGCATCGTAACCTCGGCCATTCCCAATGATTCCGGCTTCGTCTTCGTCACGCCCAGCCACCATTGCCCGACCATGGTGCCGCTGTCGGCGGAGCGGCGGCAGGAGCTTTTGGCGCGCGCCAACCGGCACAACCAGATCATCATCGAGGACGGATATGACAGCCAGCTCCTGGACGAGGCGCCGCAGCAGGCGCTGAAGAGCCTCGATCGCTCCGGCCGCGTCGTCTATGTCGGCTCGATGTCGAAGACGCTGGCTCCCGGCCTGAGGCTTGGCTACATCGTCGCCTCGGCCGGGCTGATCTCCGAGCTTCGGGCGCTACGCCGCTTCATGCTGCGCCATCCGCCGGCGAACAACCAGCGCGCCGTGGCGCTCTTCCTGTCGCTCGGCCATCACGAGGCGCTGGTGCGGCGGCTGTCGAGCGCCTTCGACGAGAGGCGCAAGCGTCTGGTCCATGCGATTTCCGCCTTCCTACCGGAGTGGCGCTCGACCGATTCGGCCGGCGGCACGTCGCTCTGGCTCGAGGGGCCGCGCGGCACCGATTCGCGCGGGCTGGCGGAGGCCGCGGCCTCGCGCAGCGTCATCATCGAGCCTGGCGACCGCTTCTTCGACCGCACCGAAAAGCCATCGCGTTTCATGCGCTTGGGCATTTCCTCGATCGCGTTGCAGCACATCGAACCCGGCATCCGCGAACTGGCGACGGCAGCTGGACGCAGGCCGGCAGCGGCCTGATCTCCCTTCCCCGACCGGAGCCTGGCGCATGTGGTGCGGCTCCGGTTCTTTAGCTCCTTGGCATATTCGACGGGACCGGCTGGCACATAGGCTGTGCCAATGCCGGCGGCATAGTCGCTGTGTAGAGGGACGAAGCAGGCCGATGGTGGACCAACCGCCGCGAGTTCCTGCCGATGAAGGTGGAGTGCTTCCATGCCAGTGGCTGTCGAACAGCAGGACACGCCGGCGAACCGTCGTCCACAGCGCTCCGGTCTTCGCGAAACAGGACATGCCATGCGATCAGCTCCTCTGATGGAGGACACCGGACCACGACACCAGGCCATCGAGAGCGGCAGCTACGGGCCGCTGCGCGGGGATGACTGCGAGCGCATCCACGAGGGCGTGCTGACGCTCCTGGAGACGGTGGGTTTCGCCAATGCCATCCCTTCCTGCATAAAGGTGCTGACCAAGGCGGGGGCGGTCCATGGCGACGACGACCGTGTGCGCTTTCCGCGCGCGCTAGTGCTCGACACCATCAAGCGGGCGGCACGACATTTCACACTTCATGGCCAGGACGCCAGGCACGACATGGTGGTCCAGGGCAAGCGCGTGCACTACGGCACGGCAGGTATCGCCGTGCACCTGGTGGATCTGGAGAAGCGCGAGTACCGCGAATCCAAGCTGCAGGACATTTATGATGCTGCCCGCATCGTCGATGGGCTGGACAACATCCATTTCTTCCAGCGGCCGATGGTGGCGCGCGACATCGCCGATCCGCTCGAGATGGATTTCAACACGCTCTATGCCTGTGTGATGGGGACATCGAAGCACGTCGGAACATCCTTCACCGTGCGTGAGAACGTGAAGCCGGCGCTTGAAATGCTGTACGCCATCGCCGGCGGCGAGGAGAATTTCCGCGCCCGGCCATTCGTTTCTAACTCTAACTCATTCGTCGTGCCGCCGATGAAGTTCGCCGAGGATGCCTGCGGCGTGCTCGAGGCTTGCGTTGAAGGCGGCATCCCGATCCTGCTGCTCTCGACCGGCCAGTCCGGCACCACAGCACCTGCGGCGATGGCCGGCGCCGTCGTGCAAGCGGTGGCCGAAGTACTGGCCGGCCTGGTCTATGTCAATGCGCTCAAGCCGGGCCATCCGGCGATCTTCGGCGCCTGGCCGTTCATGTCGGACCTGCGTACCGGCGCCATGGCCGGCGGGTCGGCCGAGCAGTCGGTGGCAACGGCGGCCTGCGCCCAGATGGCGCAATTCTACGATCTGCCCGGCGGCTCGGCCGCTGGCATGACGGATTCGAAACTGCCCGACATTCAATCCGGCTACGAAAAGGGCATCACCAATGTGATGGCCGGCCTCTCCGGCCTCAACCTCGTCTACGAGGCGGCCGGCATGCATGCCTCGCTGCTCGGCTTCTGCCTGGAGAGCCTGGTCATCGACAACGACATGCTCGGTCATTGCCTGGGCTGCGCACGTGGCATCGACGTGACTGACGAGGCCCTGTCGATCGACAGCATCACCGAGGTCTGCCTCAAAGGCCCAGGCCACTATCTCGACAGCGAACAAACGCTCAAGCTGATGCAGACCGATCATCTCTATCCCGCCTTCGCCGATCGTTCCTCACCGAAGGAATGGAACGAAAAAGGCCGACCTGATATATTGCTGCGGGCGATCACCGAGAAGAAACGCATTCTTGCCGAACGATTTCCGCGCCACGTGCCAAAACAGGTCGACGACAGATTGCGTGCCCGCTTCGGCAGCCTGATCCACCTGCCGCGCACGTATATGGGCGGCTGACCGGAGACGAGTTCGTGCAGCCATACAGCCACCACCCAGAGCCAATTCCGGACGGAAAACCGCTTCACAGTTTTCCTGGAATTGCCCCAGGACCAACCATCGGGCAGAACGACAAATGAGTGCGCATCCTATCCTGCAAGCCCACACCGACGGCGACGCGATCGATCGGCTGGTGGCGTCTCACCGGCCCGGCCACGGCCTGGTGCGTGCCTTCTATCATGACCCGGCGATCTTCGAGCGTGACATGGAACGTGTCTTTCGCCGCCACTGGCATTGCCTGGCCCATGCCAGCGTTATCCCGAACCCCGGCGATTTCGAGCTGTTCAAACTGGGCGATGAGGCGGTCATCCTGACGCGCGGCATGGACGGCACCGTGCATGCCATGCTCAATGTCTGCCGCCACCGCGGCGCCGAGGTCTGCACCAAGGAGAAGGGCAACGCGAAGATGTTCGTGTGTCCCTACCACGCCTGGACCTATTCCAATGACGGGTCGTTGCGCGCTGCCCGCCTGATGCCGAAGGATTTCGACCGCACGGCGCACGGGCTGAAGAAGCTTCATGTCCGCGTTGCCTCCGGGCTGGTTTTCATTTCCTTCGCGGAGACGCCGCTCGATTTCGATCCAATCGAACAGTCGCTGCGCACAAGCTGCGGCCAGTATGGCTGGGGCGACGCCAAGGTGGCGTATCGCCAGTCCTATCCGCTCGACGCCAACTGGAAGCTCGCCGTCGAGAACTATGTCGAATGCTACCATTGCGGGCCGGCGCATCCGGAATATTCGCAGACGCATGCGCTGGAAAAGCCGGCCGAGATGATCGAGCAGCTCAACGCGGCGATGGAGCAGCGCACCTGCGCGCTCGGCATCGAGATCGGCAGCGCCAACCGCTGGCAGAACTCGGCGGCCGGTCAGGAAGCAATCCATACCTTCCGCTATGCGCTCTATGATGGCGTTTCGAGCGGCAGCCAGGATGGCTCGCCGGTGGCCCCGCTGATGGGCCGCTTCACCGACTATGACGGTGGCGTCACCTCCATCCATCTCGGCGGCACGACCTTCCTCGTGTGCTATCCCGATCACGGCATGATCTACCGCTTCATCCCGAAAACCGCGGGCACCTGCGAGATGGAGCTGATCTGGCTGGTGCGCGGCGACGCGGTCGAGGGCCAGGACTACGATCTGGAGAAGCTGACCTGGCTGTGGAAGGTCACCACCCAAGAGGACAAGAAGATCATCGAGCACACAGCGCGTGGCGTGCGCTCGCACTATTTCGTGCCGGGGCCGATCGCGCCGATGGAATACAACGAACTGCGCTACATCGGCTGGTATCTTGAGGAGATCAGCCGGGCTTGATCGACTCGGCTGCCGCGGGGGGATCCGGCAGATCTTGCCTGTCGCGTCATTCCGCGCTGAGCCCGTATCGGTCGACGACTTCGGCGTTGATCAGCTTGGCATGCAGCGTCATCAGCACGATCTGTGCGTCGAAGCTGTCGCCGGCCTCAAGTGCCGCCTCGATGCGGCGCTCGGCTTCCAGCGTCCGTTGATGGCCATTGGCTTGCTCGAAGGTTTCGGGACCCGCGATGCAATAGCTGCACAATTGTGCCACCGACGCATAGATGCCCGGCGGCGGCTCGTCGGGCCAGTGATCCTTCATCAGATTGACGATCGTGAGTTTTACCCCCTCCGGCACAAGGGCGGGATGCAGATCGGCGCCGCGCAATGAATCGTCGAGCTGCCTCAAGTCGCCCGAGCGACCGAACATTCCAAGGAAGCCGAGGGAAGAACGCCGTTGCGCCATAATGGTCCAACCGTTCCCAACCAGTTAGGTGGTTCACAAGCGGAATACAAAGGCAGCGGCATCCAAGCGTCGCGTTTAAGTAGATTCAGGCGATGCGCTTCAAGTCCTTGCAGGCATCAGCTACTTACCGCCAGCAACAAGACACCGGCCAGCGCCGATCCGGCAAGCGTCGGCAGGATACCGATCTTCAGCTTCAGAATGGCGATCATCGAGGCACAGGAAAGCAGCGCCGCGCGCCAGTCTATCGATGAAAGCACCGGCACGTCCATTCCAAGCCCGACATTGCGCACTTCGCCGAAGATGACGTGCAAGCCGAACCATAGAGCGAGATTCATGATGACGCCGACGACGGCGGCGGTGATCGCACCGAGCGCCGCCGACAGTGCCTTGTTGCCGCGCAGCGCTTCGATGTAAGGCGCGCCAAGGAATATCCATAGGAAACATGGGGTAAACGTCGCCCACAGCGTGAACAGCCCGCCAAACAGTCCGGCAACCAGCGGCGCCAGCAAGCCCGGCTGGCGGAACGCGGCAACGAAGCCGACGAACTGCAAGACCAGGATGAGCGGACCCGGCGTGGTTTCGGCAAGTCCAAGGCCGTCGACCATTTCACCGGGTGCCAGCCAGCCGAAGTACTCGACCGCTGCCTGCGCGACATAGGCAAGGGCTGCGTAGGCGCCGCCGAAGGTGACGACCGCCATGACACTGAAGAAGCCACCGATTTGAGTCCAAACGCTGGCAGGGCCGGTGAAAGCCCAGACCAGCAGAACAGGCCCCAGCCAGATCGGCAGCCAGATCGCCAAAGTGCGCGGCGCGTGCCATCGTGTCGGCCTGACGTGGGTCAGTTCGCCGCGCTCGAACATCAGATCGACCACGCCCTTGATGTCGGGAACATCGCCCTTGCCATGCGAGGCGCCTGAAAAAAATGCCGGCGCACTGCGGTTGCCGATCCAGCCTGTCAGGCCGGCAAGCAGTACGATCAGCGGAAACGGCACGTTCAACGCGTAGATGGCGATGAAGGCGGCGAGTGCGATCGACACCATGATCGGGTTTTTCAGCGCGCGTCTGCCGATCCGGATCACCGCCTCGATGACAATGGCGAGCACGGTCGCCTTGACCCCGAAAAACAGCGCCGCGACGAGTGGTACATCGCCATAGAGCGCATAGAGGCTGCTCAGGACGAGCATGACAAGCGCGCCCGGCACGACGAAGAGAATGCCGGCAACAAGGCCGCCGGCCGTTTTGTGCAGCAACCAGCCGATATAGATGGCGAGTTGCTGGGCCTCGGGGCCAGGCAGCAGCATGCAGTAGTTCAACGCATGCAGAAAGCGCTGTTCGCCGATCCAGCGCCGTTCCTCGACCAGTTCCTTGTGCATGAGCGCGATCTGCCCGGCCGGGCCGCCAAAGCTGAGCACCCCGATTTTTGCCCAGACCTTCACGGCCTGCCGGAAGCTCGGCACAGCGGGCTCCTGAATCTCCGCCGGCTTTTTCGAAAGGACGGCGCTCACGATGGTTTGCCCGCGCTGACTGCGCCGGCGGCCGGCCAGTTATGCGCCTCCTCGGTGGCATCGCGGCACCAGCGGAAGAACGCATCGTAAAGCAGCATGCCGGCCTCGAGCTGCTCCAGATCGTCGCGAAACATCCGTGACAGGCCAAGCGAGGCGGCCAGGAACCCGGCCGCCTGTGGAACAAGATCGAGGCTCGCAGTATCGGCAGCGCGTATGATCGTGGCCAGGCGATCGAGCGCTTCGGATTTGAGCCCGAACTCCTCGATCATGGTGTCGAAGGTGCAGCGTTCGCCGCGGTGGCTCCAGAACACGTTCTCGATGTCGAAAGGCACGGCCTGGAAGCGATCGGCGACGGCCGCCACTTCGGCCGGCTCGACGAAGAGAAAGACCGCGTGAGGATCGATGAAGCGCCGGATCAGCCAGGGGCAGGCGATGCGGTCGACCTTCGGGCGCGTACGCGTCACCCAAACGGTGCGGCCCTTGGCATCGGTGGGCGGTATCTTGTCGGCGTGAACGAGAAGGCCCTTGGCATCGCGCCACGCTTCAAACCCGCCATCGAGCGATTCGGCGGCAACGCCCTCCTGCCGTAGCCATGCGGCCACGCCTTGCGAGAGCTTTTTTCCCTGCTGGCAGACAACTGTCACTTGCCTGCCGGCGAAGTCAGCAGCCCAGTTCGAGACACTCCTGAAATCACGACGATCCGACCCCGGCAGCAGGCGCGGATCGGCGTTGTAGTCATCGTCGATGCGGACGTCGATGATTGCGGGTGCACCCGGCAGCCCAATCAGACGGGACAGTTGCGATACAGTGATAGCGGTTGTTGACGGCATGGCGTCCACCTCCTTGAAAGAGAAGCTTGGACGCGAACGTTGGGCTGACGCCTCACGGGGTCGTCGCGATGCACCCCTTGCGATGATCGTGGATTTGTCACGCCCGCTTGTCAAGCATTGCCGTTCTCGCGGGAGCAATCGCTGTTGACAAATAACCGCGTCCAACCCTGTGCCGGGCATTTCTGCCCATTAGCGGCAGGCGATCGCAGTGGAAAGCCGAGGCTTTCGCTGTACGATGTACCCCACCCCTACCCCTCCTGGCGCTGACCTCGGCAAATTGCCTGCACCGGCGGCTGGCTCGTGCGACGGACCCTGGTCAGTGATTGTCCCTCGGCACCCCGCTTGTATGCGCCACATCCTGGTATTTCACCGCCGGCTTCAGCACCATGCCTTCGGAAAACTGGTCGACCATGCCGCGCTGGATCTCCTGCCACGGCGTCTGGTGCTTGGGATAGTGATAGCCGCCATTGTTCTGCAGCTCGGTGCGCCGCCGCGTGATCTCGTCGTCGCTGACGAGGATATCGGCGGTGCCCTTGCGCAGATCGACGCGGACGCGGTCACCGGTCTTCAGCAGCGCCAGCCCGCCGCCGATGGCGGCTTCCGGCGAGGCGTTGAGGATCGAGGGCGAACCCGACGTGCCCGACTGGCGGCCGTCGCCGATACAGGCCAGCGCGTGGATGCCCTTTTTGATCAGATAGGCCGGCGGCTGCATGTTGACGACTTCGGCGCCGCCCGGATAGCCGATCGGGCCGGCGCCGCGCATGAACAGGATGGTGTGCTCGTCGATGCCTTGTGCCGGATCGTCGATGCGGGCGTGGTAATCCTCGGGCCCGTCGAACACCATGGCGTTGCCCTCGAAGGCTTCGGGGTCCTTCGGGTTCGACAGATAGCGCTCGCGGAACTCGGGCGAGATGCCGCTGGTCTTCATGATCGCCGAATCGAACAGATTGCCCTTGAGATTGATGAAGCCGGCATTGGCTTTCAGCGGCTCGGCAACCGTGCGGATGACGTCGAGGTTCTCGTTGACGGCGCCCCTGCAATTGTCACCGATGGTCTTGCCATTAGCTGTCATGGCTTCCGGATAGGGCAGCAGGCCGCCCTTCATCAGTTCGGCGACCACGGCCGGCACGCCGCCGGCATGGTGATAGTCCTCGCCGAGATATTCGCCCGTCGGCTGCAGATTGACGATGAGCGGTATGTTGAGGCCGACCTTCTGCCAATCGTCATTGTCGAGCGGCACGCCGAGATGGCGGGCGATGGCGTTGAGGTGGATCGGCGCGTTGGTCGAGCCGCCGATCGCCGAGTTGACGACGATGGCGTTCTCGAAGGCCTTACGGGTCATGATGTCGGACGGCTTCAGATCCTCATGCACCATGTCGACGATGCGCTTTCCGGTCTCGTAGGCGATCTGGCCGCGCTCGCGATAGGGGGCGGGGATAGCGGCCGAGCCCGGCAATTGCATGCCGAGCGCCTCGGCCAGCGAATTCATCGTGGTGGCGGTACCCATCGTGTTGCAATAGCCGGTCGACGGCGCCGAGGAGGCAACGATATCCATGAACTCGTCATAGCCAATCTCGCCGGCCGACAGGCGCTGGCGCGATTCCCAGACGATGGTGCCGGAGCCGGTGCGCTTGCCCTTGTGCCAGCCGTTGAGCATCGGGCCGACCGAAAGCGCGATAGCCGGAATGTTGACGGTGGCCGCGGCCATCAGCATGGCTGGCGTCGTCTTGTCGCAGCCGATGGTGAGCACTACGCCGTCGAGCGGATAGCCGTAGAGCACCTCTACCAGGCTGAGATAGGCAAGGTTGCGGTCAAGTGCAGCAGTCGGCCGCTTGCCGGTCTCCTGGATCGGGTGGCAAGGGAACTCGAAAGGGATGCCACCCATCGAGACGATGCCTTCGCGCACGCGCTTGGCCAGTTCGATGTGATGGCGGTTGCAGGGCGACAGGTCCGAGCCGGTCTGGGCGATGCCGATCAGCGGCTTGCCGGACATCAGTTCGGCCCGCGTCAGCCCGTAATTCAGGTAGCGCTCCAGATAGAGTGCCGTCATGCCCGGATTGTCGGGATTGTCGAACCACTCCTGCGAGCGAAATTTCTTCTTGTGGGTGGGGGCGCCTGCCATCGTGGTCTCCGTATTTGTATGACAAATCGATATGACAACGCGCGGGAGCAGGCAAGGGGCACGCGCCATCCGAATCCGCTCTTTGGTACGAAAGACATACATCTGCCTCCGCGCCAGACGGGATCGTGGTTTGTCAGCCCGCTATCCCGGAGAGTTGGAGCGCGTCGCCGCGGACCCTACCTGACCCTTCCGGCCACCCTCCCCCTCAAGGGGCCCACTTGGGGAGGGACATCCGCATCACTCGAACACGATGCTCGGCACTGCAGCCTCGGCCGCGCCGCGCTCTTCATTGACGCGGTCCCAGACCTTGGCGGCGATGTCGCGATAGATTTTCGCCTCAGCGCCATCCGGCTTGGAGACCACCACCGGCGTGCCGGCATCGGAGCTTTCGCGGATGCCCATCTCGAGCGGCACTTCGCCAAGGAAGGTGACGCCGAGACGCTCGGCCTCGCGGCGGGCGCCGCCATGGCCGAAGATGTCGTAGCGTTTTCCCGTATCGGGGGCGAGAAAATAGCTCATGTTTTCGACGATACCCAATAGCGGCACGTCGACCTTTCTGAACATGTTGAGGCCTTTGCGCGCATCGATCAGGGCCAGGTCCTGTGGCGTCGAGACGATGACGGCGCCGGCCAGCGGCACCTGTTGGGCCATGGTCAGCTGGGCGTCACCGGTGCCGGGCGGCATGTCGACGACGAGCACATCAAGCGGTCCCCATTCGACCTCGCGCAGCATCTGCGTCAATGCCGACATCACCATCGGCCCGCGCCAGATCATCGGCGTCTCCTCATCGACGAGGAAGCCCATCGACATGACCTTGAGGCCATAATTCTGCATCGGCTTCAGGATCTTGCCGTCGACGGTCTGCGGCCTGCCACGAATGTTGAGCAGACGCGGCATGGAAGGGCCATAAATGTCGGCATCGAGCACCCCGACCCGCAGCCCGTTGGCGGCAAGCCCAAGGGCGATATTGACGGCGGTGGTCGACTTGCCGACGCCGCCCTTGCCGGAAGCGACGGCGATGATCGCTTCGATGCCGGGTACGCCGCGCTTGCCCTGGCTGTGCGAGGCGGGCGCCTGCGGCGTGGGACGCGCAGGTGCGGCCGGCGGAGCGGGCCTCTGAGCCGGTCTTTGCGGAACCGGCGCCTCCATGCCGCCGCCCTTCTTTTCCGCCGTCAGCGCGACCACGGCGCCGGCAACACCGGGGATCGCCTTGACGACACGTTCGGCCGCCGCACGCAGCGGTTCCATCTCCTGGGCACGGGCAGCGGGAACGGTTATCGAAAAGAACACCTTGGCATCGGCAATGAAAATCTCGGAAACCAGGCCGAGGTCGACGATATTGCCGGTGAAATCCGGCCCATTGACCGTCTTCAGGCGCTCGATAACGATTTCCTTGGTCACGTTTTCATTGGCGGCGGGCATGAGTTTTTCCTCTACTTTTCCGCTCCAGATAATGCAGTTCCGGAACAGAACCAAGCGATGGACCACCAATTGCAGCGGCGTATCGGGGAGGCAGCGAGCATATGACGGCATTTCCAGTGGGAGCAGCCGTCGCCAAATCGTCAGCGCAGCCTATTTCATGAGCATGGAATGACAGCCAGGGAAGGAGACGAATCATGCTCGCAAACAGCAACGCGACGGCCAATCTCGCCGTGAAGGACCTGGCCAAGGCCAGGGCATTCTACGAAGGGGTCCTTGGCCTGAAAGAGGTGCACAATGAAGGTGGCGAACTGATCGTCTATAAAAGCGGCGACACCAGCATCAACGTCTACCGTTCGAACTTCGCTGGGACCAACAAGGCGACGGCTGTGACATGGACGGTCGGCGACGAACTCGGCAAGATCGTTGAGGCATTGAAATCGAAGGGCGTGACCTTCGAGCATTACGACATGCCCGGGCTGACGCTTGAGGGTGACATCCATGTCGGTCACGGCATGAAGGTCGCATGGTTCAGGGATCCGGACGGCAACATCCTGAATCTTGTGGACCGGTAGTCGCCGCGCCAGAGGCGGCTCCAGGCGCCATGATGCTCACATCACCTTGCCAGACCGACCGCGAAGTAGGTGAGAGCCGCGATCGCCGCGGTTGCCGGCAAGGTGACGATCCATGCGACCACGATGTTGCCGGCAATGCCCCAGCGAACGGCGGAGACGCGGCGGGCGGCGCCGACGCCGATGATAGCGCCGGTGATCGTGTGCGTGGTCGATACCGGAATACCGAGCCAGGTGGCGGCGAACAGGGTGATCGCTCCGCCGGTCTCGGCGCAGAAACCCTGCATCGGGTTCAGCCGGGTGATCTTCGAGCCCATGGTGTGGACGATGCGCCAGCCGCCGAGCAACGTGCCCAGCGCCAGCGCCGACTGACAGGTGATGACGACCCACAGCGGCACGTAAAAATTCGCGCCGAGCATGCCTTGCGAATAGAGCAGCACGGCGATGATGCCCATGGTCTTCTGCGCGTCGTTGCCGCCATGGCCGAGCGAATAGAGCGAGGCGGAAAAGAACTGCATAACGCGGAAGGTGCTGTCGACGGCGAACGGCGTCTGCCGCACGAACAGCCACGAGACCGCGAGGATCAAGACAAGCGCCAGCAGAAAGCCTGCCGCCGGCGACAGCACGATGGCCGCCGTCGTCTTGCCCAACCCGGCCCAGACGATGGCACCGGTGCCTGCCTTGGCAACGCCGGCGCCGACCAAACCGCCGATCAGAGCGTGCGAGCTGCTGGACGGGATTCCGACGAGCCAGGTGACGACATTCCAGACGATGGCGCCGACAAGTGCTGCGAAGATTACTGCCGGCGTGACGATGCTGGCGTCGATGATGCCGGTTCCGAGCGTCTCCGCTACGTGAAGACCGAAGAACATGAAGGCGATGAAATTGAAGAAGGCCGCCCAGAACACCGCATAATGCGGCCGCAGCACCCGGGTGGAGACGATGGTGGCGATGGAGTTGGCGGCATCGTGCAGGCCGTTGAGGAAATCGAAGAACAGCGCGACGACGACAAGGCCGACCAGCACGGGAAAGGCTATTGCGGCTTCTGACACTATACGTTCTCGATGACGATGCCGCTGATTTCGTTGGCGACGTCCTCGAAGCGATCGACCACCTTTTCCAGCTGGCCGTAAATCTCGCTGCCGATCAGATAGGCCATCGGATCGCTGCGGCCGTGCCGCTTGAACAGGTCCTTCAGGCCCTGCTCGTGCAGGTCGTCGGCCCGGCCTTCGGCGCGCATGACCTCCTCGGCGATGGCGTTGAGGCGCACCGTATGCGCCCCGACCTTGCCGAGCAGCGGGATCGCCTCGGCCACCAACTTGGCGGCCTCGACGATGACACCTCCCATTTCCTGCATCAGCGGGTCGAATTCCTTCTTCTCGAACAGCCTTACCGTCTTGACGGTTTTGTGCATCATATCGATGGCATCATCCATCGACTGGATCAGGTCCTTGATGTCGCCGCGGTCGAAGGGCGTGATGAAGGAGCGGCGCACGGCCAGCAGCACTTCCGCGGTGATCTGATCGGCTTCGTTCTCGAGATCGATGATCGTCTGACACCAGCGGTCGATGTCGTTGCCCTGCAAAAGCTGCTGCAGTGCCTCGGCGCCACCGACCACGGTGCGGGAATGCCGCTCGAACAGGTCGAAGAAGCGATCTTCGCGCGGCAAAAGCTTGCGGAACCAGCCCAGCATGTTCGGTACTCCCGTCGTGTCCAGTCCACGACCCCGTCTCATCCACATAGCGCCGCATTCCATCGCGGGAAACAGTAAGCCGGCTGAAAGATGTGGATGCGGACGATTTACACAGGCGGCTTGCGGCCGAAGGCGATTTCCCCGACCTTGCGCGCTAAGATCGGACACAGCGTCCGTGACAGGCTCCCGACGGCATGATCGATAAGCTGGAATTCTTCATAGCACTTGCCAAGGAAGAACATTTCGGCCGGGCGGCGGAGGTGTGCGGCGTCACCCAACCGACGCTTTCGGCCGGCATCAAGCAGCTGGAGGGTCAGCTCGGCGTGATGCTGGTGCTGCGCGGCTCGCGCTTCCAGGGGCTGACGCCGGAAGGCAAGCAGGTGTTGGTGTGGGCGCGCCGCATCGTCGGCGATAGCAGGACCATGCGCGAGGAGATGCGGGCGGCGCGCCACGGCCTGTCGGGGCGCATCCGCATCGCCGCGATCCCGACGGCGCTGGCCATGGTGGCGCGACTGACGACGCCGTTTCGGGCAAAGCATCCCGGCGTCACCTTCTCGGTGCTGTCGCGCACCTCGATTGAGGTGCTATCGCTGCTCGGCAATTTCGACATCGACGCCGGCATCACCTATCTCGACAACGAGCCGCTCGGACGCGTCACTAGCGTGCCGCTCTATGACGAGCGCTATCAGCTGATCACCGCGGTCGGGAACCCCTATTTCGACCGCGACAAAGTGACATGGGCGGAACTCAGCCAGCTGCCGCTCTGCCTGCTGACGCCGGACATGCAGAACCGCCGCATCATCGACCAGCATCTGGCCGAAGCCGGCGTGCAGGTGCGGCCGACATTGGAATCCAACTCGATGATCGTGCTGTTTTCGCATATCCGCACCGGCAAATGGTCGTCGATCATGCCGCTTAACCTTGCGGAAACCTTCGGTTTTTCCGAGCCGATCCGGGCGATCCCGATCGTCGAGCCGGATGCCAGCCACACGGTCGGGCTGGTGGCGGCGCGGCGCGAACCGCACACGCCGCTGGTCTCGGCGCTGTTGGACGAGGCAATGGCGCTGGCGGACGATTTCCACGGCCGCCGCTAGTCTAGACAATGCTGGTGAACGCGAACGATAGAAAATTTCTATCGAGCAACGGATCGGCTTTATTGATTTGGCGGGTTTCCTCTGATTTCCTAACCACTTAGCGGAAGACCGCCACGACCAGGGAGGGCGCTGCATGACGATGCAGCTAGCAAGTACCGAGATCGCATCTCGCACGGCGGCGATCATCCACGAGCTGAAAGGCCTCGAAGGCCCGCTGTTGCCGATCCTGCACGGCATACAGGAAGAGTTCGGTTATGTGCCGCAGGACGCACTGCCGATCATCGCCGAGGCGCTGAACATCTCCAGGGCCGAGGTTCATGGCGTCGTCACCTTCTATCACGATTACCGCAGCCAGCCCGCCGGCCGCCATGTGCTGAAGCTCTGCCAGGCGGAAGCCTGCCAGTCGATGGGCTCGGATGCGATTGCCGCCAAGCTCAAATCATTGCTGGGCATCGGTTTCCACGAGACAACCCGCGACGGTTCGGTGACACTGGAGCCGGTCTATTGCCTCGGCCTTTGCGCCTGCTCGCCGTCGGCAATGCTGGACGGGGAGGTGATCGGGCGGCTCGACGACGAAAAGCTCAACGAGATCGTTGCCGAGGTGCGCTCATGATCCCGCGTATCTATATTCCCGGCGATTCCGGCGCGCTGGCGCTCGGTGCGGAAAAGGTTGCCAAGGCGGTTCGTGCGGAATTGGCCGAGCGCGGCATCGAGGCCAAGATCGTGCGCAACGGCTCGCGCGGCGCCTATTTCCTCGAGCCTATGGTCGAGGTTGCGACAGCCACTGGCCGCGTCGCCTACGGGCCGGTGAAGCCATCCGACGTCAAAAGCCTGTTCGACTGCGGCTTCCTCACCGGGGGCCACCACAAGCGCTGGCTGGGCGCACCGGACAAGATCCCGTTCCTGGCAAGGCAGACAAGGCTGACCTTTGCGCGCTGCGGCGTCACCGATCCGCTGTCGCTCGACCACTACAAGGCGCATGGCGGGCTGAAGGGCCTGCAGAATGCAGTGGCGATGACGCCGGCCGAGGTCGTCAAGCAGGTGACCGAGTCCGGGCTGCGCGGTCGCGGCGGCGCCGGCTTCCCGACCGGCATCAAATGGAAAACTGTGCTCGATACGTCGGCCGACCGCAAATACATCGTCTGCAATGCCGATGAAGGCGATTCCGGCACGTTCGCCGACCGCATGATCATGGAAGGCGACCCCTTCGTGCTGATCGAAGGCATGGCGATCGCCGGCATCGCCACCGGCGCGACCAAGGGCTTCATCTATATCCGCTCCGAATATCCGCACGCGGTGGCGGTGATGCAGAAGGCTGTCGAGATCGCCCGCAAGGCCGGCGTGCTCGGCGTCAATGTGCTCGGCTCGGCCAATTCATTCGACATGGAAGTGCGCGTCGGCGCCGGCGCCTATGTCTGCGGCGAGGAGACCGCGCTGCTCGACAGCCTCGAAGGCAAGCGCGGGCAGGTGCGGGCCAAGCCGCCGCTGCCGGCGCACAAGGGCCTGTTCGGCAAGCCGACGGTGATCAACAACGTCATCTCGCTGGCCTCGGTGCCGGTGATCATGGACAAGGGCGCTGCCTTCTACAAGGATTTCGGCATGGGCCGTTCACGCGGCACCATCCCGATCCAGATTGCCGGCAACGTCAAGTATCCCGGTCTCTACGAGGCGGCGTTCGGCATGACGCTGGGCGAGATCGTCGACGATATCGGCGGCGGCACGGCGACGGGACGCCCGGTCAAAGCGGTGCAGGTGGGTGGCCCGCTCGGCGCCTACTTCCCGCGCGCGCTGTTCGACACGCCGTTCGACTACGAAGCGTTTGCCGCCAAGGACGGGCTGATCGGCCATGCCGGCATCGTCGTTTTCGACGACAGCGCCGACATGCTGAAGCAGGCACGCTTTGCCATGGAATTCTGCGCCATCGAGAGCTGCGGCAAGTGCACGCCGTGCCGCATCGGCTCGACTCGCGGTGTCGAGGTGCTGGACAGGCTCGCCCAGAACGTCGAACCGGAAAAGCAGATCGCGCTGGTCACCGACCTTTGCAACACAATGAAGTTCGGCTCGCTTTGCGCTCTCGGCGGCTTCACCCCATATCCAGTGATGAGTGCACTCAACCATTTCCCGGATGACTTTCGGCCGACGCCGGTCGCCGAAGCAGCGGAATAGGAGCGGACAGCCATGAACGCGGCATTCGACATCAAATCGCTGGTCCAGGAAATCGACTACGGCACACCTGCCTCTGAAGCCGAGCAGCAAGTGACGCTGACGGTCGACGGCAAGTCGATAACAGTGCCGGCGGGGACCTCGATCATGCGCGCATCGATGGAAGCCGGCGTCGAAATCCCGAAACTCTGCGCCACCGACATGCTGGACTCGTTCGGCTCCTGCCGGGTCTGCCTCGTCGAGATCGACGGGCGCGGCGGCACGCCGGCTTCATGCACTACGCCGGTCGGCGAAGGCATGGTCGTGCATACGCAGACCGATCGGCTGAACGCCATTCGCCGCGGCGTGATGGAACTCTACGTCTCCGACTACCCGGCGGCGTGGGGCGAGAAGGCCGGCACCGGCGCCAGCGAGTTCGACAAGGTCGTCACGACGGTCGGCCTGACCGAGAACCGCTATGGCGTGGACGGCCGCAACCACGTCAAGCAGGAAAACGGGGTGGCGCCCGGCCATGGCTCGCTGACCATCGATTACATCGCCCGCGATGAATCGAACCCGTATTTCACCTACGATCCGGCGCAGTGCATCGTCTGTTCGCGCTGCGTGCGCGCCTGCGAGGAGGTGCAGGGCACGTTCGCGCTGACCATCGAGGGCCGCGGCTTCGAATCCAGGGTCTCGGCCGGCATGCACGAGGCGTTCGTCAATTCCGAATGCGTGTCGTGCGGGGCCTGCGTGCAGGCCTGCCCGACTGATGCGCTGAGGGAAAAGACCGTGCTGGCGAAAGGCCTGCCCGAGCGCTCGACCGTCACCACCTGCGCCTATTGCGGCGTCGGCTGTTCGTTCAAGGCCGAGGTCAAGGGCGACGAGGTCATCCGCATGATGCCCTACAAGGCAGGCAAGGCCAACCACGGCCACTCCTGCGTCAAGGGCCGCTTCGCCTATGGCTATGCGACGCACAAGGACCGGATCCTGAAGCCGATGATCCGCGAGCGGGTCAGTGATCCGTGGCGCGAAGTGTCGTGGGAAGAGGCGCTCACCCATACCGCCAACGAATTCCGCCGCATCCAGTACCAGTACGGCCGCACCTCGATCGGCGGCATCACCTCGTCGCGCTGCACCAACGAGGAGACCTACCTCGTCCAGAAGCTGGTCCGGCAGGGCTTCCGCAACAACAATGTCGATACCTGCGCCCGTGTCTGCCATTCGCCGACCGGCTATGGCCTCGGCCAGACCTTCGGCACCTCCGCCGGCACGCAGGACTTCGATTCGATCGAGCAGACGGACGTGATCCTGCTGATCGGCGCCAATCCGACCGATGCGCATCCGGTGTTCGCCTCGCGCATGAAGAAGCGCATGCGCGAGGGCGCCAAGCTGATCGTGCTCGATCCGCGCCGCACCGACATCGTGCGCTCGGCCCACGTCGAGGCGCAGTTCCATCTGCCGCTGAAGCCGGGCACCAACGTCGCCATGCTGACCGCACTTGCCCATGTCATCGTCACCGAGGGCCTGTTCGACGAGGCCTTCATCCGCGAGCGCTGCGACTGGGACGAGTTCCAGGACTGGGCATCGTTCGTGGCGCTGCCGGAAAATAGCCCGGAAGTGATCGGCCAGCTTGCAAATGTCGATCCCGACGACATACGCGGCGCGGCGCGGCTCTACGCCCGCGGCGGTAACGGCGCGATCTATTACGGCCTCGGCGTGACCGAGCACAGCCAGGGCTCGACCACCGTCATCGCCATTGCCAACCTCGCCATGGCGACCGGCAATATCGGCCGGCCGGGCGTCGGCGTGAACCCGCTGCGCGGCCAGAACAATGTGCAGGGCTCCTGCGACATGGGCTCGTTCCCGCACGAGCTTCCCGGCTATCGCCACATTTCAGGCGACGCGGTGCGCGCCATCTATGAGAGCCTGTGGGGCGTCAAGCTCGACGACGAGCCCGGCCTGCGCATCCCCAATATGCTGGATGCGGCCGTCGACGGCTCGTTCAAGGGACTGTATGTGCAGGGCGAGGACATCCTGCAGTCGGACCCCGACACCAAGCATGTCGCCGCCGGTCTCGCCGCGATGGAATGCGTCGTCGTGCACGACCTCTTCCTCAACGAGACGGCCAACTACGCGCATGTGTTCCTGCCCGGCTCGACGTTCCTCGAGAAGGACGGCACCTTCACCAATGCCGAGCGCCGCATCAACATGGTGCGCAAGGTAATGGAGCCGAAATGCGGCTATGCCGACTGGGAAGCGACGCAGGAGCTCGCCAAGGCGCTCGGCCTCGGCTGGAACTACACGCATCCGTCCCAGATCATGGACGAGATCGCCAAGACAACACCAAGTTTCGCCGGCGTTTCCTTCGACCTTCTCGACCGGGTGGGCTCCGTGCAGTGGCCCTGCAACGAGAAGTCGCCGGAAGGCACGCCGATCATGCACATTGGCGGCTTCGTGCGCGGCAAGGGCAAGTTCATCCGCACCGAATATGTCGCGACCGACGAAAGGACCGGACCGCGCTTCCCGCTGCTGCTGACCACCGGCCGCATCCTGTCGCAATACAATGTCGGCGCGCAGACCCGGCGCACCGACAACGTGGTCTGGCATAGCGAGGACCGGCTGGAGATCCATCCGCACGATGCCGAAAATCGCGGCCTGCGCGATGGCGACTGGGTGCGGCTGACCAGCCGCTCGGGCGAGACGACGCTGCGCGCGCTGATCACCGAGCGGGTGTCGCCGGGCGTCGTCTATACGACCTTCCACCATCCCGACACCCAGGCTAACGTCATCACCACCGACTTCTCCGACTGGGCGACCAACTGCCCGGAATACAAGGTGACCGCGGTGCAGGTGGGTGCATCCGACGGCCCGTCGGAATGGCAGCGCGACTATGACGAGCAGGCAAAGCAAAGCCGCCGCATCGCGAAGTTGGAAGCGGCGGAGTAGTCCTTGACCGCGCGCCGCAAAGCCATTGCGCAGATCTCGCGTCTCGCGCGCCGCGCCGGCGGCACTGCGGCCGCCAACCGCATGGTGCCGGAAGAGACGCCGGTGGCGTTCTCCTTTGCCGGCACCACGCATGCGGTGATGATGGCAAGCCCGGCTGATTTCGAGGATTTCGCGCTCGGCTTCTCGCTGACCGAAGGCATCGTTGCCTCGCCGGACGAAATCGAAGCGATCGAAGTCGAGGATCACGGCGCCGGCATCGATATCCAGATCCGGCTGAAGGACCAGGCCAACACCCGCTTCGAAGCGCGTCGCAGACGCCTGGCCGGCCCGGTCGGCTGCGGGTTGTGCGGCATCGAATCGATCGAGGAGGCGATGCGCTCGGTAAACCCGGTCGGTGCGTCGCAACTTACACTTCAGGCCAATGACATCGTCCGCTCGGTCAAGCTTTTGTCGAAGCTGCAGCCGCTGCACGCCGAGACCGGTGCCGTCCACGCCGCCGGGTTTTACCTTCCCGGCAAGGGCATCGTCATGGCGCGCGAGGATGTCGGCCGCCATAACGCACTGGACAAGCTGGCTGGCGCGCTGGCCAAAGCCGGTATCGACGGCAGGTCGGGGGCCGTCGTCGTCACGTCGCGCGTTTCGGTCGAGATGGTGCAGAAGACCGCGGCGATCGGCTCGGCCGTCATCATTGCCGTCTCGGCGCCGACCGCACTTGCCATCCGCACCGCGGACGATTCCGGCATGACGCTGGTGGCGCTGGTGCGCGGCGACGATTTCGATATTTTCACCCATCCTGACCGCGTGGTTTCCGGAGTTGCCAAGCATGTCGCATGACGAAGGCCACCTCATGAGCACCAGCGAAAAGCTGGTTCGCATGGCCAACCAGATTGCCGCCTTTTTCCACTCAAAGCCGCGCGAGCAAGGCATTGCCGGCGTCGCCGAGCACATCAACAAGTTCTGGGAGCCGAGGATGCGCCGGCAATTGTTCGAGATGCTGGACAGCGGTGGCGAGGGGTTCAACGAGCTTGTCGTCGCGGCCGCGCCACACATCAAGCGGCCGGGCGCGCCGGAGGGCGCAGGTTTCAGCGCTGGCGGAGCGAACACCGAGACTGCCGCCGCGTCACAGAAGTAGGCGCCGCGGGCCCACATTCACACTCTCTAAAGTTTCATCTGCCGCAAGCCGCGCGCCTCTGCTATGATCCGGCGATAAGAAATCGTCGGGTCGGGCGGACAACTCGTGAGGCCGATCGAAACTCGATACGCGCTCAGTGGCGACGTGCGGATCGCCTATCAGGTGGTCGGCCAGGGATCGCTCGATCTCGTCTTCGTGCCGGGTTTCATTTCCAATCTCGACCTGCACTGGGAAGACGAGGGCTACACCCGGCTGTTGAAGCGGCTTTCCGCGTTCTCACGGCTGATCCTGTTCGACAAGCGCGGCACCGGTCTGTCGGACCGCGTCGATGTCCACCACCTGCCCAGCCTCGAAACCCGCATGGACGATGTACGCGCGGTGATGGATGCGACCGGCAGCGGCCGCGCCGCCTTGCTCGGCGCTTCGGAAGGCGCGCCGATGGCAATGCTGTTCGCCGCCACCTACCCGGAGCGGACGCGGGCGCTGGCGCTTTATGGCGGCTATGCGCATTTCCACAAATGGGTGATGCCGCCGGAACGCCTTGAGGCGTTCATCGCGACGGCGGAGACCGCATGGGGCACCGGCGCCACCCTGCCGCATTTCGCGCCCGGCCGCGTCGACGATCCGCGTTTCGCCACATGGTGGGCGCGCTTCGAGCGGCTGTCGGCGAGCCCGACCGCGGCAATCGCCCTGGCCCGCATGAATGCGGCTATCGACGTGCGCGGCGTGCTGGCGGCGATCAGCGCACCGACGCTGCTCATCCATCGCCGCAACGATGCGCGCGTCGACCCGGAGGCCAGCCGCTTCCTGGCAAGGAAGATCCCGAATGCGCGGCTGGTCGAGGTGGCCGGGCGCGACCACCCGATCTGGACCGGCGATGTCGACCGGGTGGCCGATCTGATTGAGGAATTCCTGACCGGAGCGCGCGCCGTTGCCGAGGCCGAGCGCGTGCTGGCTGCACTGCTGGTCACCCGGATCTACGACACGGCGCGGCTTGGCGACCGTATGTGGAGCGAGCGCAGCCGACGTTTTCAGGAAACATGGCGGCTGCTGGTCGGGCGCCATGGCGGCCGCCCGGCCGGCACGCATGGCGAGCTGATGATGGCGCGCTTCGACGGCCCGGCGCGGGCCGTACGCTGCGCGGCGGCGCTGCGCGATGCGGCGCAGGAGATCGGCGTCGCCAGCGCGCAGGGCGTGCATGTCGGCGAGGTCGAGTTGCGTGGGCCGCCGACGGGGTTGACGGCGCGCGTGACGATGCAGCTTGCCGCGCATGCCGGGCGCGGCGACATCCTCGCTTCGCGGCTGGTCGCCGACCTCGCCGCCGGTTCAGGGCTTCATTTCAATGACGCCGGGCGCATCGCGCTTGACGAGCTGGATGAACCGCTGGCGCTGGTGCAGGCGACCTCGGAACAGCATCTGGAGCCGGCCTGCCGGCCGAAGGCCAAAGCTGCCGAGCCGGCCGCACTGACGGCGCGCGAAAGCGAGGTGGTGAACCTCATCGCCGATGGCAAGAGCAATGCCGCGATCGCCGCCGAACTCGAGCTGAGCGAACACACCGTCAAGCGCCACGTCGCCAATATTCTGCTCAAGCTGGACCTGCCGTCGCGGGCGGCGGCGGCGGCGTTCTCGGCGCGGCACGCTGGCCCGCACGGGCCATAGGAGCCATGGCGCTTTCGGGCGAAGCGGCCGGGCATGCGTAAGCGCTATCACTTCGTCCCATGCAGGCCAGGCGGATGTCGCCGGGAAAGGCGCTGCGAAGGGAGGAATAAAATGCTGAAGTCGACACTCAAATCACTGGTGCTGGCGGCAGGCGTCGGCGCGCTGTTGGCGATCGTTCCTGCCAAGGCCGAAGACGCCTCGGCGACGGCTGCCTACAAGGACATCCAGGCAACGCTCGGCTCGGTACCGGACATGTTCAAGACGCTGCCGGACGTCGCCGTTGCCGGCGCCTGGGCCGAGATCAAGGGCGTGCAGCTCAACCCGAACACCGCGCTCGACGGCAAGACCAAGGAATTGATGGGCCTCGCCGTCGCCTCGCAGATCCCCTGCCAGTACTGCATCTATTTCCACACGCAGGCGGCCAAGCTCAATGGCGCCAGCGACGAGGAGATCAAGGAGGCGGTGGCGATGGCGGCGATCGTGCGCCACTGGTCGACGATGCTCAACGGCAGCCAGGTCGATCTCGCCACTTTCAAGAAGCAGTCCGACGAGGTGTTCGCGGCCGTCAAGGCGAAGTCGCAGTGAAGAAGCCACTGCCCGGCGGCGAGCGCCGGGCAGTGCCTGATCAAGCAACCACCCGATCCGAGAAGACGGGCCTATGGAGGAAAAATTGCTGACCAAGACACAGACGATAGACGGCGCTGCGATCAAGAAGGCGATTGAGGGCCGTGATGGAAAATTGCTGGCGAGCTTCTATGCCGACGACGCATTGGTGCGGGTGATCGACCGCAACAACCCGCCGAGCAAGCCGCGCGAAATCCGCGGGCGCGCTGCGATCACCACGTTCTGGGACGACATCTGCAGCCGGGCGATGACCCACAAGGTCGACACCACCATCGCCGACGGCAACAATCTCGCCTTCACCCAGGCCTGCTCCTATCCGGACGGGACCAAGGTATTCTGCGCGGCGATGCTGGAGCTGAAGAACGGCCAGATCGCACGGCAGACGGTCGTGCAGGCCTGGGACGAATAAGGAGGCGGCGATGTTCAGTGCCAGATGGCAGATCGACGCAAAATTCGGCCACAAGCAGACCGTGCTCGAACTGTTAAAGAATGAGAACGCGAGATCGGCTCGCAGGTCGGTCTCGACGATCTCAAGTTCCAGATCATGACCGGATCGAACGGCGCGCGGGAAGCGACGGTCGGGTCACATCACCAGGTCGAAAGCCTCGCCAGTTGGAGGCGTTCTTCGCCAGGATCGGCAAGATCGCCGCGCACGCCAAATGGGGCAAGGAGATGGAGCCCTATGTCGTGTCGGGCACCAGCCTGTGGAACATCTACCGCATCGTGGAATAGCAGTCCGGCCATTTCCCTTCTCCCCGTCACTTACGGGGAGAAGGTGGCGGCAGCCGGATGAGGGGCAGCGCCCACATCTACAATTACGGAGAGCAACCCCTACTCGCTCTCGCCGTCCACCGCCGGCACCGACACGCCGGCAAGCTCGGCCGCGAGCAGCCGCGACGCACCGGCGCGTGCGATCCGCAGCATCAGCGCCTTGCGCGTCGCAGCCGCCATGCGGTGCTCGGGCGCATCGCGCAAAATCTCGGCACCATAGCCGTCGGAGAGGATGAAGCCGCATTCCTCTGGAAAAATTTCCTGGGGCACGCCGGGATGCGTGGCGAAAAAGAAGCGGTCGGAATGCAGCCGGTAGTCCGGCCATTTGCGGTCGACCCTGAAATCCTCGATCGAGGATTTGATCTCGATGATCCAGATGTCGCCCTGGCGCGTCAGCGCGACGAGGTCGGCGCGGCGGCCGGTGGCCAGCGACAGTTCGGGCAAGACATGCGCGCCCATATCCCTGAGCAGCCGCTGCACGCCGCGCCTGACCAGCATGGCGCGCTCCGACTGGCGGCCATCGATGAGCGGATTGAGGGGTAGAGGTGAAATGATCGGCATGGCCGCACCATGGCAGATTTTGTTCACGGTTTGAACCGGTTTTTGCGGGGCGATTACGCACTTTACAAACACGGCGCTGTGCCTGATACCTTGAATCCACAGTAGGAATCCGGGTTATGAGTGTCCTTTTCGAGCCACACTTCCACAACGAAGAAGCTGCTTTCGAACGGCTGGAGACGGGCAAGAAGGCCCGTTAGGCAATGGCTGAGTCACAATGAGCGTCGTGAGCGGTGTGGTGCTTTGTACGTCTTCTGCTGAAGAGCTATCGAGCCCGAACGGCCTGCCCATTCTCTTCGAGAGCATACAGGAATGGCTGGCAGAGCGCGCCCCCTTCCAACAACTTAACAGCGTCGAGGATAGCTTTGGTGGCAGCAAGCACCCGCAAATGTTTGTAGCCGGTGGTGGCTTCAACCATTTCCCTGAAGACGATTTTGCGGCGCACGTGATGTTGTTACCTTGGCAAAACCCAGAAAACGTTGTGCTGGTGATCAAGCCCGAAGAAGGGCCTACCCGCGTCTTCAGGCCTTCCTGTTTGTAAAGTACATAATTTGCCTTTTTGAGAAACGATAAAGGCCCACCCTACCCCAAGGCGGGCCGCTCGCGTTAGCAATGCAATTCCTACGGGTGAGGGGAGCTATGTTTTCGCGAGGCGTCGCCGTTGATCTAATATTCACCGCTGCAGGACCGATAGTGGTCGCAGCCTAATCAAAGAGGTGGCGAAGCATGGTTACTGAGAATGCAAGTTTGACGGCCGAGCAGACCAGGCTCAACAGGATGCTCGTGCGGGGCGTCGTATTTTCCGTCATTTGGCTCGCCGGTTTCGGGTCTTCTTATGCACTCTACCAGGGGCTTCTGGCGCGACGGATGATAAAAATGAATCCCGTGCTTCGGGGAAAAGGCCGCGCCTGGTGGTGCATCATTGTGGGAGGGCTTGGGGCCGCAGCCTTATGTGCGATAGTTGGCGCCGGCATTTTCAACGCCATGACACAACCCTAGGTCACGCTGTAACACCGCCTGCCGATCTGGTGTTGGGTCATATTGATTTGTAGGTCCCGTCAATGAGTGCTTCCGGCGTCATCCTCCCATCATTGGCCGTCATTTCCCGCCCGCAAGTTTAAAGCTTGCTGATTCATATCAGAATGCTCCTGTCCCGTCGCCGGGCCGCACCAGATATGGCAACTCAGATTTGCCATTGTCATCGACCCAGCCCTCAGCTAACCGGCATCATGCCCTCCAGAGCAATAATTCTCGTCTTTGCGCAGCGTTCGCGGATGGCTTTGAGACGGCCGTATTCTGGAGAGTCGTACCATGCCAGGAGGGAGGCCATGTCGGGGAATTCGACAATGACGAGGCGATGAGGTTCCCAATCGCCCTCCAGAACTTTGGTGGCTCCGCCGCGAGCGATGTACCTTCCCCCGTAGCGGGCTTCGGTTGCCGGCACGTCCCGGCGGTATTCCTCGAAAACGGCGGCGTCGGTTACGTCTACATCAGCAATGAGATATGCGGCCATTGACCTTACTCCCCTTGGGAAAAGGCAATTGAAACAGGTCTATTAGCGGCCCCGCAACTAAGCCAGCGGTACTACGCCTCGGAAACGACTCGCGTTCTCCCGGATTGGGGCGCTTAACTGTCTTGGTGGGGGCAGCTCTGGGAGGAGACGAACCATGCCGATGTATCTCACGCGATTCAGCTACAGGCCCGAAACCTGGGCGCGCTTGATGGATAATCCCGAGGACAGACGCGAGGCTGCCCGTTCCTACATCGAGTCGGTCGGCGGAAAGCTGCACGGGTTCTGGTATGCCTTCGGGGAGTACGATGGCTGGAACCTGTGGGAGGCGCCGGACAACGTGTCGATGGCATCCGTCATGCTCGCCATCGGTGCGGGAGGCGCGCTCAGCTCATACGAAACCACCGTCCTGTTAAGTGTCGAAGAGACGATGGACGCGCTTGGGAGGGCGAAGTCGATCCGCTATCGCCCGCCAGGATCGTGACCGCCGTCCGCGCTTTGCGGAGTGTCGAAGGCTGGGGAACGCTTGCTCTCGAACGGCGCACGTTGCAGCTTGCGTTTTCAATGTCTGCCACGGATTTTAGGAGGAGCATTAGATGACGGAAGATGACGACCGGAAATCGGCGACGCCGGAGGAAATCCGCTCGGCCATCAGAGGCTGGGCGGTGCTTGGGGCAATTATCGTTGCCGTGTTTGGTGCGGCCTACGTCATGATCGATAGTTGAATGGCGACGATCCTGGTCGCCCCGATGGATTGCCTGAAAAGATCGGCACGGTCCTTGGTGCATTGGTGGTGATCGGCACGTTCGGGCTTCTGGCTTGGACCGTGCTTCGCGGCGTCCTTTATTAAACCCGGCCCGTCTGGACTTTCCCCTGCGGCGGCCGCGTCTCAGGCCGATCTCCTCGTAGCAACGGATGGTCTTGGCCGCAGGCCAGAGCGCCGGGCAGCGTCGCCGACTTCATGGGTGATTTCTTCGTCTCCTGGTCCTTGTTCCTGGCCCCATTGATTTTGCAACATAATCCTGCGGGGGCTGTTGCCGAAATGCCATAGTCGCGGGTTTACCAGCACGCAAGTCCAAGGATATAGGCATCGCCCGCTTGGCAAGCAAAGCAAATGCCAGCATGAATGAAGATGAAAAAAGCGGCCGACTCGAGCCGCTGTTGTTTGGGCAGGCATCGGACCTTTTCATGCGCATGAAGTCACTTGCAATCGTCGCGGCCCTGGCGCTGTCGACGGCTGTCGCCGGTTGCAGCACCATCGGCTCGCAGATCTTCACCAACAACTACGGCGCGGTGACCGACGCCGGCTATCACCTGCCGCGCGTTCCGATCGAAAAGGTGCCGTTCAAATACCGCCGGCAGATCGTCGACTACGACACCAGGGAAAAGCCGGGCACCATTATCGTCGATACGCAGAACAAGTTCCTCTATTTCGTCATGGGCGACGGCGAAGCGATGCGCTACGGCATCGGCGTCGGCCGTGAGGGTTTCGAATGGCACGGCACCGCCCATATCGCGCTGAAGCGCGAATGGCCGACCTGGACACCGCCTTCGCAGATGATCAAGCGCCAGCCGGAGCTGGCCAAGTTTGCCGGTGGCATGGAGCCGGGGTTGAAGAACCCGCTCGGCGCCCGCGCTATGTACCTGTTCAACAAGGGCGGCGACATGGGTTATCGCCTGCATGGCAGCCCGGAATGGAATTCGATCGGCAAGGCGATGTCGTCGGGCTGCATCCGGCTGATGAACCAGGACATTATCGACCTCTACGACCGCACCTCGGTCGGCGCCAAGGTCATTGTGATATAAAACCCTTATACGCGGACCGTCTAGGCAACAACACAGACGTCGCAAACAGAAAACCGGGCACTTTGGCCCGGTTTTTTGTTGTCTATCGACGTTGACGATGGAACGGTGCGTCAGGAGACCTGTTCGACGTGCTGCACTTCCGGCACAAAGTGCCGGAGCAGGTTCTGGATGCCGTGCTTCAGCGTCGCCGTCGACGACGGGCAGCCGGCGCAGGCGCCCTTCATGTGCAGGAACACGGTGCCGTTCTCGAAGCCGCGGAAGGTGATGTCGCCGCCGTCCTGGGCCACCGCCGGGCGCACCCGCGTGTCGAGCAGCTCCTTGATGGTGACGACCAGCTCCTCGTCGGCCTTGTCGTAGAATTCGCCGGTCTGGCTGGTCTCGGCGGCGGGGCCGGCCTTGGCCATCACCGGGGCGCCGGACATGAAATGCTCCATGATGGCGCCGAGGATAGCCGGCTTCAGATGCTGCCAGTCGGGGCCGTCCTTGGTCACGGTGATGAAATCATAGCCGAAGAAGACGCCGGTGACGCCGGGGATTTCGAACAGCCGGCCGGCGAGCGGCGAAGCCGTCGCGGCGCTATCGGCATCGCGGAAATCGGCGGTGCCTTCTTGCAGCACTTCCTTGCCAGGCAGGAATTTCAGCGTCGCCGGGTTTGGCGTCGACTCGGTCTGGATGAACATGGCCGTCTCCGTGCCCGTTTGGGGCAGCTAGTTTGGAATAATTCTAATTAGGCTTTATCCGCCCGACATTCAAGCGAAAGGCATCGCGGGGAACGGCTGGCTGGCGGAATGTTTTGCTAGCGCCCTGAAACGCTTGGAGATGTGTTGAGATTCAGGTCAGGCCGAGCCGAAAATGGTGGGTTCCGAGAACCGGAGCGGAGCGTACTTTCGGTACGTGAGCACCGGAAGCGCAGGAAGCCGCCAATTGCAGGCCGGCCTCACCTGAATATCAGCGCATCTCAGGCGAGGCTGTCGATCTCTTCGTCCGACAGATTCTGCGGCACCACCGTGACGGGAATCGGAAAGGCGGCGCCCTTGCCGGCGACCGCGCCGACCAGCGGCCCTGGGCCTTCCTTGCCGGCGCCTGCCGCCAGCACCAGAATGGCGATGTCCTGGTCTTCCTCGATCAGCTTGTGGATCTCTTCGGTAGGCTTGCCCTCGCGGACCACCAGTTCCGGCTCGATGCCGAGCTTCTGGCGCACCTTGTTGGCGTAGCTGTCCAGTGCGGCACGCGCCGTGGCGGTCGCCTCCTCGCGCATGATCTTCTCGACGCCCAGCCAGTGCTGGAAATCATCCGGCTCGATGACATAGAGCAGCACCAGCACGCCGCCCGTGCTTTGCGCCCGCTTCGAGGCGTAGGCGACGGCGCGCTCGCATTCGGGCGTATCGTCGATGATCGCCAGGAACTTGCGGCGATGACCGGCTTCGCGGCTGAGGCGTTTGGAGACCATATTCACCCTGTTCGATGGTTTCGGCCGCAATCTGCCACCGCCACAGCCCGCCCGCAAGCGACCGGCGGCTGTGGCAATGCTGGTGCAGCTTAAAGCGCGATGCGTTCGACCAGCGACGCGCTTCAGGTTCCTGTTTTATGCATGTCGTTATCGCAAAACCGCTGCACACTTTTGCGCGACATGCATTAGCCTTGCAGCAGGCCGATAATGTCGCGCACGGTCTTCATGGTCGCTTCGGCCAATGTGCCGGCACGCTCGCCGCCATCGCGCAGCACCGCGTCGACATAGGCGCGGTCGCCGGAGATGCGGCGCATCTCGCCGGCGATCGGCGCCAGCTTTTCCACCGCAAGGTCGGCCAGCGCCGGCTTGAACACCGAAAACTGCTGGCCGCCATATTCCTTCAGCACCGCCTCTTTCGAGATTTCGGCGAGGCCGGCATAGATGCCGACGAGGTTTTCCGCTTCCGGCCGGCCGGCAAGCCCGTCCAGTTCGCCGGGCAAAGCCTCCGGGTCGGTCTTGGCCTTGCGGATCTTCTTCGAGATGGCGTCGGCATCGTCGGTCAGGTTGATGCGCGACAGGTCCGACGGATCGGATTTCGACATCTTCTTCGAACCGTCGCGCAGCGACATGATGCGCGCTGCCGGGCCGCCGATGACCGGCTCGGTCAGCGGGAAATAGCCGTTCACCGTCTCTTCGCCGACCTCCATTTCGACGCCGACGCCAAGCGCTGCGATGCGGTCCGAAAAGTCGTTGTTGAATTTCTGCGCGATGTCGCGGGTCAGCTCCAGATGCTGCTTCTGGTCGTCGCCGACCGGCACGTGGGTGGCGCGGTAGACGAGGATGTCGGCGGCCATCAGGGAGGGATAGGCGAGCAGGCCGAGCGAGGCGTTCTCGCGGTCCTTGCCGGCCTTGTCCTTGAACTGCGTCATGCGGTTCATCCAACCGATGCGCGCCACGCAGTTGAAGATCCAGGCAAGCTCGGCGTGCTGCATCACCCGCGACTGGTTGAAGACGATGTGTTTTTTCGGGTCGATGCCCGAGGCGAGAAACGCCGCGGTGATCGAACGCGTCTGGTCCTGAAGATCCTCATAGACGAGCTGTGCGGTCAGCGAATGCAGATCGACGACGCAATAGATACAGTCGGAGGTGTCCTGCAGGGCGACGAATTTCTTGATGGCGCCGAGATAATTGCCGAGATGCAGATTGCCGGTTGGCTGGACGCCGGAAAAAACGAGCGGTTTGAAGGGGGGCTGATCGGTCATGGTGTTTCCCTGGCTTGTGGAGGGCCGTTTCGCGCGCGGCGAAAGTCTTGCGACGGCGCGCTTATGGACGAGAGCGAGGAGACGATCAAGAGGGGCGTTGGCCAGGGCGCGCAGGCTTTGACGTCGGCCGAACAGAAGGCTGTTTGAGGGATGGCGCCGACCAGAAACAAAAACCCGCCTCGGTGGGCGGGTCGTTGGAGCCAATTAGCACCATACCGAAATTAATAACATAGCTGCCGGCACAAAGCAAGAACAAAATTGGCGCTGATGAATTTCCCCCTCACGGATCCGGAGATTGCTCCGTGACCGGCTGGGAGCCCTTGCGCCCGATATTGCGGCGGATCATGCCGAAATCGGCGCCGCCGGTGGCGAAGGCGGTGACGAAGTAAAGCAGCGCTCCGCCGGCGACGAGCGCAAGCAGGGTTACCGCCTTGATCACCAGCGGCGAGCCGGAGCCGAGACTTGCGGCGAACCAGTGTTCGGCAAAATAGAGCGCCGCGGCCATCACCGCCGCCGACAGCACCAGCCGCGGGATGCGTTTCATGAGCGGCACGTCGCGGCCCCAATGGCCGCGCCGGATCAGCACGGCGAGCAGCATCGCCGCATTGACCCAGCCTGCGACAGCGGAGGCAACGGCAATGCCGGGCGCGCCCATGGTCGGAAACAGCGTCAGCGCCGTCGTAATGTTAACCGCCACCGAGATGGCGGCAAAAATCATTGGCGTGCGCGTGTCCTCGCGGGCGAAATAGCCTGGGGTGAACGCCTTGATCAGCACGAAGGCCGGCAGGCCGAGGCCGAAGATCGCCAGGATTGCCGCGACCGTCGGCGTCGAATTGTTGGCGGCAAAGGCGCCGCGCTCATAGACCAGCCGCACGATCGGCTCGGACATGACCAGCAGCGCGGCCGCCGCCGGCAAGGTCATGAAAAGGGTAAACTCGACCGAGCGGTTCTGCAGATTGGCGGCCTCGACCAGATTGCCTGATTTCAGCGCCCGCGACAGTTCCGGCAACAGCACGATGGCGACGGCGACGCCGACGACGCCCAGCGGCAGCTGGTAGACGCGGTCGGCATAGGCCAGCGACGACACCGCGCTGTCCTGCGCCGACGCGATCGCCGTGCCGATCAGCTGGTTGATCTGGGTGATGCCGCCGGTGATCGCCGCCGGCAGTGCCAGGATCAGCAGCCGCTTGACGTTCGGCGTCATCTTCGGCCGCCGGAAGCCGATCGAAATGCCGGCATGGCGCACCGCCGCCCAGACGATCGCCAGCTGCACCAGGCCGGCCGCCAGCACGCCCCAGGCCAGGCCGAAACCAACGGTGCGGGCGTCCGAACCCTTGTACCAGGCATAGGCAAGCACGGCGATAAGGATGACGTTGAGGAACACCGGCGCCACCGCGGCGGCGAAATAGCGGCGCAGCGAATTCAGCATGCCGGCCATCATGGCGCCGAGCGACATGCAGATCAGGTAGGGGAACATGACGGTCGCCAGCGCCACCGTCGTCTCGAATTTTCCCGGCGTGTCGGCAAAGCCCGGCGCCACCAGGTAGCGCACGATCAGCGGCATCGCCAGTTCCATGGCGATGGTCAGCGCCAGAAGCGCCGTGAACAAGACGCCGAACACCTCTTCGGAAAAGCGCTTGGCGCCGTCGGTGCCGTGTGTCTCGATCTCCTTGGCGAATAGCGGTACGAAGGCGGCATTGAAGGCGCCTTCGGCGAACAGCCGACGAAAGGTGTTGGGAAACTGGAAGGCGGCGTTGAAGGCGTCGGCGATCGGCCCGGTGCCGAGTGCGGCAGCCATCAGCATCTCGCGGCCGAAACCGAGGGCGCGGCTCATCAGCGTGCCGGAAGCGACCGTGGCGAATTTCTTGACAAGGCTCATGCGCTTGAAGACTGCCTGTGCGATTGGGGCAAATGGAAGGTAACCGTCACTCGGCGGCCGTTTTGGTCTTGCCGCGCTCGGACGCCGTGCCCTCGAGCACCGCGATCAGCCTGTTGCGGATGGTCGCCGTACGCGACGGGCTGTCGATCTTCTGGCCGGTGAGATCGGTGACGTAGAACGTGTCGATGACTTTTTCGCCGAAGGTGGTGATGTGGGCCGAGGCGATGTCGAGCGACAGGTCCGACAACATGCCGGTGATCTCCGACAGAAGGCCCGGCCTGTCCAGCCCCTCGACCTCGATCACCGAGAAACGGTTCGACAGCGTGTTGCGGATCTCGGCGCGTGGCGGAATACGGAAAACCTTGGCGCCGCGCCGCGGCTTGGTGCGCTTCTCGATCATTTCGGGCAGCCAGCTCTTGCCCGACAGCACGTCCTCGATCAGCCGGCCGACGCGCTCGGCACGGCGGCGCTCGTCCTCGTCGCGGTCGAACTCCCTCGAGATCAGGATGGTGTCGAGCGCGCGGCCGTCCGAGGTGGTGAAGATCTGCGCGTCGACGATGTTGCCGCCGGCCGCGGCACAGGCGCCGGCAATCACCGAGAGCAGGCGCGGATGGTCCTGCGCCAGCACGGTGATCTCGGTCACCGCCTCGAACTGGTGGGTTTTGACCATGGTGGCGAGCTTCTTGCCGGCGTGATCGGCCTCGCGGATGAATTCGGCATGGCGGAGCTGGTCGGGAAGATCGACCGCCAGCAGATAGTTCTCGTAGTGCTGGCCGACATAACGCTTGCGGGCCTTTTCCGGCCAGTCGGCAAGCGCCTCGGCCAGTTGTTCGCGCGCCGCCGCCGTCCGTTTGGCGCGCGACACCTCCGAAAACCCGCCGGTCAACAAAAGCTCGGTCTCGTAGTAGAGCGTACGCAGCAACTGGCCCTTCCAGCCGTTCCAGACCCCAGGCCCGACGCCGCGGATATCGCAGACGGTAAGCACAAGCAGCATCTTCAGCCGTTCGACCGACTGCACGATGGCGGCAAAATCCTCGATCGTCTTGCGGTCGTTGAGATCGCGGGTCTGCGCCGTCATCGACATGACGAGGTGGTTCTCGACCAGCCAGGCAACCGTTTCGGTGTCGGCCGGCGACAGCCCCATATGCGGGCAGATGCGCCGGGCGATCCTGGCGCCGGCTTGCGAATGGTCCTCCGGCCTGCCCTTGGCGATGTCGTGCAGCAGCACGGCGACATAGAGCGCCTCGCGGCTCTTCTTCAGCCCCGGCATCAGCGAGTGGGCGAGTGGATGGACCTTTTCGCCGTCGCCGCGCTCGATCTCGGCCAGCACGCCGATGCAGCGGATCAAATGCTCGTCCACGGTGTAGTGGTGGTACATCGAGAACTGCATCATGGCGACGATCTTGCCGAAGTCCGGGATCAGCTTGGCAAGCAGTCCGGCCTCGTTCATGCGCCGCAGATTGAGCTCGGCGTTGCGGTCCGAGGTCAACACATCGAGGAACAGCCGATTGGCCTCCTCGTCGCGCCTGAGCGCCTTGCCGACGAGGCCGAGAGAGCGGGTCAAAAGCTTCAGCGCATCGGGGTGGAATTCCAGGCCATGCTTGTCGGCAAACCAGAACAGCCTGAGCAGGTTAACCGGATCGCGCTCGAACACCTCGTCGTCGGCAATGTTGATGCGGTGGTTGTCGACGATGAAATCGGCCGTGCCGGCGAGCTTGCGCTTGCGCCGCGAAAAGGTGAGAAAGATGCGGTTGAAGCCCGGCACATGCTTGGCCTGCTCTTCTTCCAGCGCGGCGCAGAAAATGCGGGTCAGGTCGCCGACATCCTTGGCGACGAGGAAGTAGTGCTTCATGAATCGCTCGACCGCCGACAGGCCGGGATGGGTGGTGTAGCCCAGCCGCTCGGCAATATCGCGCTGGATATCGAAATGCAGCCGCTCCTCGGCCTTGCCGGTGAGGAAATGCATGTGGCAGCGCACCGCCCATAGAAAATCCTCGGCCTTCTGGAATTCCCTGTATTCGGCGTCGGTGAAGACGCCCTTGTCGACCAGTTCCTCGCCGGTGCGCACGCGGTAGAAATATTTGGCGATCCAGAACAGCGTCTGCAGGTCGCGCAGGCCGCCCTTGCCGTCCTTGACGTTAGGTTCGACCAGGTAACGGCTCTCGCCGGCCTTGGCGTGGCGCTCGTCGCGTTCGGCGAGCTTGGCCTGGACATATTCGGGGCCGGTGGTGCGCACCACCTCGTGGTCGAAGCGCTGCAAAAGCTCGTCATAGAGCTTTTGCTCGCCCCACAGGAAGCGCGCCTCCAGGATCGAGGTGCGGATGGTGATGTCGGTGCGCGACAGCCTGAGGCACTCGTCGATGTTGCGCGTGGCGTGGCCGACCTTCAGCCCGAGGTCCCACAGCATGTAGAGCATGTATTCGACGATCTGCTCGCCCCAGGGCGTCTGCTTGTAGGGCAGCAGGAACAGCAGATCGATGTCGGACCCGGGCGCCAGCGTGCCGCGGCCATAGCCGCCGACGGCGACGACCGCCATGCGCTCGGCCGAAGACGGGTTTTTGACGCGATAGACATGGGTGGCGGCGAAATCGTAGAGCGCGCGGATGATCTCATCCATCAGATGCGACAGCCGGGCGGCGCAGGCGGTGCCGCTGCCATCGTCCATCAGCATGCGTTCGGCGACCGTGCGGCCGTCGGCGAGCCGGCTTTTGAGAAGCTTGAGGACGCCGCTGCGCGCGGCCTTGCCGGAGCCGTCGCCTGCCGTGGCCGCGGTCAGTTCGGTCATCTCGCGGCGCAAGGCTTCGCCGTCGATCAGTTCCTCGAGCTTCAGGGATATTCTTGCCATAGATGCCGTTCGGCCTCGCCGTTTCGGCGGCGTCTATAGCGCGTTTTCGCGGCGCTGGGTATGGGGCGGACGGACGCGTTCTCCGCAGCCGCCGACAGGAGGATCATCTCGCGCCCGCGGCCGGTTCGGTTAGCGCCTGGCCACGAAAAATCGAAATCGGCCCTTGACCTTCCAGTTACTGGAAGCACTACCTCCGCCGCAACATCGAAATACAGGGGCTTTCGGCATGACGCATTCCGATCACCATCATCACGCCCATGGCAGCTGCTGCTCGGCAAAAGGCGCCCCCTCTGCTGCGGACGCCGTCATCCGCGATCCGGTCTGCGGCATGACCGTCGATCCGGCTGCCGGCAAGCCGACGGCCGAGCATGACGGCCGTCGCTATCATTTCTGCAGCGAGAGCTGCCGCGCGAAATTCGTCGCCGAGCCGGAAAAATACCTGACCGCTACCGATCCCGTCTGCGGCATGAGCGTCGATCGCGCCACGGCCAAGCACTTTTTGCGGCACGAGGGCCGGGGCTTCTATTTCTGCTCGGCCGCTTGCCAGGCGAAGTTCGAGGCCGAGCCGGCAAAATATCTCGGCGACAGGCCGGCGCCGCAGCCGATGCCCAAGGGCACGCAATACACCTGCCCGATGCATCCGGAAATCATCCGCGACAAGCCCGGCTCCTGCCCGATCTGCGGCATGGCGCTGGAACCGATGGGCGTGCCGACCGGCGACGAGGGGCCTAACCCGGAACTGGTCGACTTCACCAGGCGCTTTTGGGTGAGCGCGGTGCTGTCCGTGCCGTTGCTGCTCATCGCCATGGCGCCGATGCTCGGCCTGACGTTTCAGGCCTTCATCGACGACCGCGCGAAGGTCTGGCTGGAGCTGGCGCTGGCCAGCCCGGTGGTGCTGTGGGCGGCATTCCCGTTCTTCCACCGCGGCTGGGATTCGATCCTCAACCGCAGCCCCAATATGTGGACGCTGATTTCGCTCGGCGTCGGTGCCGCCTACCTCTACAGCGTCATCGCCACGCTGTTTCCAGGCCTCTTTCCGCACCAGTTCCGCGGCCATGACGGCACCGTACCGGTCTATTTCGAGGCGGCGGCGGTAATCGTCGCGCTGGTGTTCCTCGGCCAGGTGCTGGAATTGCGTGCCCGCGAGAAAACCGGTTCGGCGATCCGTGCGCTGCTCGACCTGGCGCCGAAGACGGCGCGGCTGATCGGCGCGGACGGTTCCGAAGACGACGTGCCGCTCGAAACCGTCAAGGCCGGCGACCGCTTGCGCATCCGCCCAGGCGACGCCGTGCCGGTCGACGGCATTGTGCTCGAAGGGCGCTCCTCCATCGACGAATCGATGATCACAGGCGAGCCGCTGCCGGTCGAAAAGACCGACGGCGACAACCTCACCGGCGGTACGCTCAACAAGAACGGCTCGCTGATCATGCGCGCCGACAAAGTCGGCGCCGAGACGACGCTGGCGCGCATCGTCGAGCTGGTCGCCAAGGCGCAGCGTTCACGCGCGCCGATCCAGGGGTTGGCCGACCGCGTCTCGTTCTACTTCGTCCCGGCCGTCGTTCTGGTTGCGATCATTGCGTTCGTCGCCTGGGCGATCGTCGGACCGGAACCCAGCCTGGTCTTTGCCATCGTCTCGGCGGTCTCGGTGCTGATCATCGCCTGTCCCTGTGCGCTCGGCCTTGCCACGCCAATGTCGATCATGACCGCCACCGGGCGCGGCGCGCATGCCGGCGTGCTGATCAAGGAAGCGGCGGCGCTCGAACGCTTCGCCTCGGTCGATACGCTGATCGTCGACAAGACGGGAACGCTGACCGAAGGCCGGCCGCGACTGACCGATGTCGTTGCCGTCGAAGGCATGGCGCAGGACGAGCTGCTGTCGCTCGCCGCCGGTCTCGAAAAAGGCTCGGAGCATCCGCTGGCCGAGGCGATCGTCGAAGGCGCCCGCGAACGCGGCGTGAAGGTCCCCGACTCCGGCGGTTTCGAGGCCGTCACCGGCAAGGGCGTTTCCGGCACGGTTTCGGGGCAGAAGGTGGCGCTCGGCAATGCCGCGATGATGGCCGATCTCGGCATCGACACGGCGTCGGTCCTGGCCAGCGCCGAGGCGCTGCAGGCCGACGGCAAGACCGCGATGTTCGTCGCTGTCGCAGGCAAGCTCGCCGGCCTCGTCGCCGTTGCCGACCCGATCAAGGCGACCACCGCCGAGGCGATCAAGGCGCTGCATGACAGCGGGCTGAGGATCGTCATGGCGACCGGCGACAACGAGCGCACCGCCAAGGCCATCGCAGCCAAGCTCGGCATCGACGCGGTGCGTGCTGGGCTTTTGCCCGAGCAGAAGGGTGCGCTGGTCGAGGAATTGCGTGCAAACGGCGCCGGCGTCGCCATGGCCGGCGACGGGGTCAACGATGCGCCAGCACTGGCCGCTGCCGATGTCGGCATCGCTATGGGCACCGGCGCCGATGTTGCGGTCGAAAGTGCGGGAATTACGCTGGTCAAGGGCGATCTCAACGGCATCGTCAGGGCGAGGACGCTGGCCCGCGCGACGATCCGCAACATCCGCCAGAACCTGTTTTTCGCTTTCCTCTACAATGTGCTTGGCGTGCCGGTTGCTGCCGGCGTGCTTTATCCGCTCACCGGCACGCTGCTGTCGCCGATGATTGCGGCGGCGGCGATGAGCCTGTCTTCGGTTTCGGTCATCGCCAACGCATTGCGGCTCAGGACGTTGAAACTCTGATTAAAACTTCCAGATAGACCCTGTTCAAAAAAGGAGACGATGAATGACCCTGGCCAAGAAGATCGTGCTGCTGATGATGGCGGCGGGAATGCTGCTTGCCGTTTTCCTCGAAAGCGTTCCGGCACAAGCCGAGGAGATGAAGCACGACATGGGCGCAATGGGCGCGCAGAGCCCCTCGACCGAGGGCTATAAGGCGGCGATGGACAAGATGCATACCGACATGATGGCAATCGAATATTCCGGCAATGCCGACGTCGATTTCGCTCGCGGCATGATCCCGCATCACCAGGCGGCCATCGACATGGCCAAGGTTGAGCTCGCCAATGGCAAGGATCCGGAAATCCGCAAGCTGGCCGAAGCAGTGATCGCCGCGCAGCAAGCCGAGATCAAGCAGATGCAGGACTGGCTCGCCGCCCATCCGGTGAAGTAGGCGTCACGCTGTCGGGAAATCCGGGCGAGAGGCCTCACCTGGATTCTGCTTCACCTGGATTTGCCTTGGCGACTGTGGTGCTATCCGGGCCTCGGACTGGAGCATGCCATGCCATCGACGATAAGAACGACCACCCTGCCCTGCGGCGAAGCCGTGCCGGTGCTCGGCCAGGGCACCTGGAAGATGGGCGAGGACGGTCGCCGCCGCGGCGATGAGGCCAATGCCCTGAAGCTCGGGCTGGATCTCGGCATGACGCTGATCGACACCGCCGAAATGTATGCCAGCGGCGGCGCCGAGGAGGTGGTGGCGGAGGCCACCGCCGGTCGCCGCGACGAGGTTTTCCTGGTCTCCAAGGTGCTGCCGTCCAATGCCTCGCGCGCCGGCGTGAAACGGGCATGCGAGAACAGCCTGAGGCATCTCGCCACCGACCGCATCGATCTCTATCTCTTGCATTGGCCGGGCAGCGTGCCTTTGATGGAAACGGTAGAGGCGTTCGAAGCGTTGAAGGCGGCCGGCAAGATCCGCCATTGGGGCGTCAGCAATTTCGATACCGACGAGATGGAAGAGCTGGTTCGGTTGCCGGCCGGCGGCAACGTCCAGACCAACCAGGTGCTCTACAATCTGTCGCAGCGCGGCGTCGAGTTCGACCTCGCCCCGTGGAGCCGGCAACGCGGCATGCCGCTGATGGCCTATTCGCCGGTCGATCAGGGGGTATTGGCACGCAACGCCAGGTTAGATGCCATCGCCGCCCGCCACGGTGCGACGCCGGCGCAGATCGCGCTTACCTGGGTGATGGCGCAGGAGGGCGTGATTGCCATTCCGAAGGCCAGCCGCCCGGAGCATATCCGGCAGAATGTCGCGGCGTTGGAGATCGAGCTCACGAGCGAAGATTTCGCCGAAATTGACCGCGCCTTCCCACCACCGAGGCGGAAGTCCGGCTTGGCGATGATTTGAGGGGTGGGGCGGAAGGCAAGCCAAAGCAGCGTTCCGTCACACCCCCTCTGTCCTGCCGGACAGTCCGGCAGGACAGAGGGGGGGTGCCGTAGAGCGCTATCGGACGAGCACTACTTCCCAGCCAGCCCCTTCAGCCGGTACAGCGCTTCCAGCGCCTCCCTTGGAGTCATCTCGTCGGGATTGATCTCCGCTAGCGCCGCGCCCAGCCCGTCACTCTTCGCCGGCTTCGACGCTTCCCGCTGCGCCGCCACGGAAAACAGCGGCAGGTCGTCGACCAGACGGTTGGCCTTGCCCGAGACCTCGCCTGCTTCAAGCTGGTGCAGCACTTCCTTGGCCCGGCCGACGACGGCCTCTGGCAGGCCGGCCAGCCGCGCAACCTGGACGCCGTAGGAACGGTCGGCCGCACCCTTGCCGACCTCGTGCAGGAAGACCACGTCGCCCTCCCATTCCTTGACCCGCATGGTGACGTTGGAGAGCCGCGGCAGTTTTCCGGCCAGCGCCGTCATCTCGTGGAAATGCGTGGCGAAGATCGCCCGGCAGCGGTTTTTCTCGTGCAGATATTCGACCGCCGCCCAGGCGATGGACAGGCCGTCGAAAGTGGCGGTGCCGCGGCCGATCTCATCGAGGATGACCAGTGCGCGTTCGCCTGCCTGGTTGAGGATCGCCGCCGTCTCGACCATCTCGACCATGAAGGTGGAGCGGCCGCGCGCCAGGTCGTCGGAGGCGCCGACCCGCGAAAACAGCCGGTCGACGACGCCGATATGGGCTGATGCCGCCGGCACGAAGGAGCCGGTCTGGGCGAGGATGGCGATCAGCGCGTTTTGCCTGAGGAAGGTCGATTTGCCGCCCATATTGGGGCCAGTCAGCAGCCAGATCGCGCCGGCCTTGGCATCGCCTTGCGGCGACAGATCGCAATCATTGTCGACGAACGGACCTTCGCCGGAACGCCGCAGCGCCTGTTCGACCACCGGGTGGCGTCCGCCCGCAATCTCGAAGGCAAGGCTCGCATCGACCAGCGGCCGGCACCAGGCCTCGCTCTCGGAAAGCAAGGCAAGCGCGGCCGAAACGTCGAGCACGGCGAGCGCTTCGGCGCCGGCGCGGATCGTGTCGGCTTGGCCGACCACTTCTGCCATCAGCGCCTCGAAAGCGGCAAGCTCGATCGCCAGCGCCCGGTCGGCGGCGTTGGCGATCCTGGTTTCCAGCTCGGCGAGTTCGGTGGTGGTGAAGCGCATGGCGTTGGCCATGGTCTGGCGATGGATGAAGCGCGCCCTGGCGCCGTCGCTGCCGGTCATCAGCGCATGGTGGTTGGCGGTGACTTCGATATAATACCCCAGCACATTGTTGTGCCTGATCTTCAGCGAGCGGATGCCGGTCTCGTCGATCAGCGAACGCTCCAGCCCGGCGATCACCTTTCGCGACTCGTCGCGCAGTGCCCGCATCTCGTCGAGTTCGGCGTGGTAGCCGCCGCGGACGAAGCCGCCGTCGCGCTTGAGCAACGGCAGCTCGTCGCTGAGCGCCTGCGCCAGATGCGTCGCCAGTTCATTCGGCAGTGCCTTGATAGCTCCCAACGCCGTGCTCAGTTCGCCCGGCAAGGCGGTTTGGCCGAACAGTTCGGCGATGGCGCCGGCTGCTTCGAAACCGGCGCGCAGCGCGCCGAGGTCGCGCGGGCCGCCGCGGTTGAGCGCCAGCCTGGACAGCGCGCGCGGCATATCGGCAACGCTCTTCAGGCTTGTCCGCACCGCCTGGCAAAGGCGCGTCTCGGAGCGGAAGAACGACACCGAGTCCAGCCTTGCGGCGATTGCCGCCGGATCGGTCAGCGGCGCCATCAGCCGGTCGGCGAGCAGCCTCGCACCGCCGCCGGTCACCGTGCGGTCGATCGCCTTGAACAGCGATCCGTCGCGGCTGCCGGACAGCGTGCGCAGCAGTTCCAGATTGGCGCGCGTCGCCGGGTCGATGAACAGCGTCGAACCCTGCTCCTCGCGCTGCGGCCGCGACAGCGGCGGCCGCTCGGCCTTCTGCGTCTTTTCGACATAGGCGATGACGCCTGAGATCGCCGACAGTTCGGCGCGCGAAAACGTGCCGAAACTGTCCGGCGTTGCCACCTCGAAGAAGCGGGCGATGCGGCCGGCGGCCGAAGCCGAATCGAACAGCGACGGCGGCTGCGGGCTGGCGACGCGGCCAAGCACGTCGAAGACCGGTTTCAGCTCCGGGTCGTAAAACACCGGCTCGGCGACGATCAGCTCGCGCGGATCGACGCGGAAGACATCGGCGAGCAGCCGGTCGGCGGTGGTCTCGGCGACGCGGAAGACACCGGTCGAGATCTCGATCCAGGCTAGGGCGAAACTTCCTTGGTTCCCTGTCGCGCTGCCGCGCTCCCCGCCTCTTGTATCGCTGCTGCCGCCCTTGACCCGTCCCAGCGCCATCAGAAAACTCGATTCCGACGGCGCCAGCAACTTGTCCTCGGTGATGGTGCCCGGGGTGACCAGCCGCACCACGTCGCGGCGCACCACCGATTTGCCGCCGCGCTTCTTCGCCTCGGCCGGATCCTCGATCTGCTCGCAGACGGCGACGCGGAACCCCTGGCCGATCAGCTTCTGCAGATAATCGTCGGCGGCATGCACTGGCACGCCGCACATCGGGATGTCGAGCCCCTGGTGCTTGCCGCGCTTGGTCAGCACGATGCCGAGCGCCCGGCTTGCCTTCTCGGCATCGTCGAAGAACAGCTCGTAGAAATCGCCCATGCGGTAGAACAGCAGCGAATCCGGGTTCGCCGCCTTGATCTCGATATACTGCTCCATCATCGGCGTCGCCGGCGCGAAGGCCGGCGTGGCGTTGTCGCTTCGAATGGGCGTCTCGTCGTTCAAGAAGCTGCTTCCAAAATTTTGCAAGCCATGCTTGGCGGTTTACAGCGGCGAAGTGTAGCCTTAATCCCGAACCTTCCACAAAAGAAAGCATGCGCACCCATCTCAAGCGGTGCCGTACGGGCGAGGAAACCGAAAGTACCATGGTCAAGAAAACCGAAAGCAACGGGCCCTCCGTCAGCGCCCAGGAGGCATTGGAATTCCATGCCATGGGCCGCCCTGGCAAGCTGGAGATCGTCGCCACAAAACCAATGGCGACGCAGCGCGATCTCAGCCTTGCCTATTCGCCGGGCGTCGCCGTTCCGGTCCTCGCCATCGCCGAGGATCCGAGCCGCGCCTTCGACTATACGGTTCGCGGCAACATGGTCGCCGTCATCTCCAACGGCACCGCCATCCTCGGCCTCGGCAATCTCGGCGCGCTTGCTTCGAAGCCGGTGATGGAAGGCAAGGCGGTGCTGTTCAAGCGCTTCGCCGATGTCGATTCCATCGATCTCGAGGTCGACACCGAGGATGCCGACGAATTCATCAACTGCGTGCGTTTTCTCGGCCCCTCCTTCGGCGGCATCAACCTCGAGGACATCAAGGCACCGGAATGCTTCATCATCGAGCAGCGGCTGCGCGAGCTGATGGACATACCGGTCTTCCATGACGACCAGCACGGCACCGCCATCATTTCGGCCGCCGGCCTGATCAACGCGCTGGAAATCACCGGCCGCGACATGAAGACCACGAAAATGGTCTGCAACGGCGCCGGCGCTGCCGGCATCGCCTGCATCGAATTGATGAAGGCGATGGGCTTTGCGCCTGAGAATATCATCCTGTGCGACACCAAGGGCGTGGTCTTCCAGGGCCGCACCGAAGGCATGAACCAGTGGAAATCGGCGCACGCCGTGAAAACCGGCGCGCGCTCGCTGGCCGAGGCGCTGGACGGCGCCGACGTGTTCCTCGGCCTCTCGGCCAAGGGCACTCTGACCACCAGGATGGTGCAGTCGATGGCCAAGAACCCGATCATCTTCGCCATGGCCAATCCCGACCCCGAGATCACGCCGGAGGAGGTCGCCGAGATCCGCACCGACGCCATCATGGCGACGGGGCGGTCCGACTACCCGAACCAGGTCAACAACGTGCTTGGCTTCCCCTACATTTTCCGCGGCGCGCTCGATGTGCGGGCGACCACCATCAACGACGACATGAAGATCGCCGCGGCCAAAGCGCTCGCAGAGCTGGCGCGCCAGGACGTGCCCGACGACGTCGCCGCCGCCTACCAGGGCATGCGGCCGAAATTCGGCCCCAACTACATCATCCCGGTGCCGTTCGATCCGCGCCTGATATCGGCGATCCCGATCGCCGTCGCCAAGGCGGCGATGGACTCCGGCGTCGCGCGCAAGCCGATCCTCGATCTCGACCGTTACGCGCAGGAGCTTTCCGCCCGCCGCGACCCGATCGCCTCGACGCTGCAGCGCATCTACGACCGGGTGCGCCGCCAGCCCAAGCGCATCGTCTTTGCCGAGGGCGAGGAGGAGCAGGTGATGCGCGCCGCCGTCTCCTATGTGAACCAGCGGCTCGGCACCGCCATCCTGCTCGGACGCGACGACATCATCAAGGAAAACGCCAGGAACGCCGGCATCGACCTCGGCAAGCAAGGCATCGAGATCATCAATGCGCGGCTGTCGCGCCGCAACTCGATCTACACCGACTATCTCTACGAGCGCATGCAGCGCAAAGGCTTCCTGTTCCGCGACTGCCAGCGGCTGATCAACAACGACCGCAACCATTTCGCCGCCTGCATGGTGGCGCTGGGCGATGCCGACGGCATCGTCACCGGCGTTACCCGCAACTATTCGACGGCGCTCGACGACATCCGCCGCGTCATCGACGCAAGGCCCGGCCATTGCGTCATCGGCGTGTCGATCGTGCTCGCGCGCGGTCGCACCGTCCTCGTTGCCGACACCGCGGTGCACGACATGCCGGATGCCGTCGAGATCGCCGACATCGCCGAGGAGGCCGCCGGTTTCGCCCGCCGCATGGGCTACGAGCCGAGGCTCGCCATGCTCGCCTATTCGACCTTCGGCCATCCGCAGGGCGAGCGCTCCGAGCGCGTCCAGGAAGCGGTGCGCATCCTCGACAAGCGCCGCGTCGATTTCGAGTATGACGGCGAGATGGCCGCCGACGTGGCGCTCAACGCCCGTGCCATGGCGCAGTACCCGTTCATCAGGCTGACCGGCCCGGCCAACGTGCTGGTCATGCCGGCCTTCCACTCGGCCTCGATCTCGACCAAGATGCTGCAGGAGCTCGGCGGCTCGACCGTCATCGGCCCGCTGCTGGTCGGCCTGAACAAGCCGGTTCAGATCGTCTCGCTGAATGCCAAGGATTCAGACATCGTCAACATGGCGGCGATCGCGGCGTATAGCGCGGGAGCTTGACGAGCGGGGGCAGCAGCAGCGCCTCTCCCTTCTCCCCCTGTGAGGGCTTTGCATGAAGGGTGTGCTTAACCTGATTGGCCTACTGGGCGTCTTTTGAAGGCGTCTAAGGCCTCGCCCTGTCGCCCTGGCGCGGCATCGACCGGCATCATTGGCCCGATCGGCTCGATTTTGGACGCACTCCTCCCTCACGCCCGTCTCTCTTCGGGTGGATACAGGACACCGATCATAGTCCGCAGATTGTAGGCGCATGCCGCCAGCATGCACTGCGTGCGGTTGGTCGCAAGGTTG